>CAYQBE010000032.1:0-42114 GCA_964415625.1 uncultured Clostridium sp. | reverse complement strand
GGGACATTATATCATATCAATTAAAGGTTGTCTAATTAAAATGGATTATACTAGGCTGCCATACCCCCTGAAAAACAGCGGGGGGAGCCGACCGGTTCTATGGTTTTCTCTATCGACAATATAACATAATATCCCTTGTGTGACAAGCCGTTTCTCAACAGTGATACCCCGTTACTATTCACGGTGCCTTGCACCCTGCTGCAAGGCATCCGGCCAGTAAAATAGCGGTTGCTGGCAACCAGCCCCTCGCCGTAAGGCGACTTTTCAATGGGCTGGTTGCGTTACAGTCCGCGGCCGGTTAGGCCGTGAACTGTAACGATACCCCTCTTTTACCCGGAGGATGTTTGAACGCTCTCTGGACGAGAGAATCATGTATGCCGCATATGCTGATTTATACGGCGCGCCAGTTAAATCTGCCGTGTTGTATAATACGTGCGCAATATGCACAAAAATAAAACCTAAAATTTGGCAAATGTGCTGTCTACAATCTAAAAATTAAATTGATAATAGTATAGTTTAATTGGATTTCATGATTGAATTTAGCTATAATATGTACATAAAGACGGAACGGAGAAAACAGCGGCCGCATTTTCGAAGGGAACGTACAAAAAAACTGGGAGGAAGAGGAAAATGTTAAAAATACTGATTGACATTTTGACTCCGATTTTTGAAGGCATGGGAGTCAGTCCGACAGACGTACAGACGTATGTGGAAATGCTCGGAGGATATATTTATGCGATTGTGGGTTTATTCATCGCGGCGATCGCCGTTATGGTGGCGGCGCACTGGTTTGTGAAAAAGGGCACCCGCCACGTGGTTCGCTGGGGCGCGGGAATTTCCTGGGTTTTGATCGTAACGGTACTTGCAAATGTGATCTGTTTCGGGCCGATGTACAATAATCTGGCGCCGATCCTGAACACGCGGGCCACGGTTACGGAGGAGTCAGCACAGCATTCACGGGAAATCATTGAGGAAGTGGGCGCTGAGGGCATGGCCCTTGTAAAAAATGAAAATGACGCGCTTCCGCTGGCGGCGGATTCCAAGCTCAACGTATTTGGCTGGGCATCCACGAACCCGATCTACGGCGGAACAGGTTCCGGTTCCTCGGACAGCGCTTCGGCGGTCGATATCCTGACATCCCTGTCAGACGCGGGTTTCCAGGTTAATCAGGATATCATTGACATGTACCATGAATATAAGGCGGACAGAAATTCCGGTGATTCCGTCAGCGTCACTTATACGGACTGGTCACTGCCGGAGCCTCCAGTGGAGAATTATACGGACGAGCTGATGGACGGGGCGAAAGAATTTTCCGACAAGGCAATGATCGTCATCTCCAGATCCGGCGGTGAGGGGCAGGATTCCCCGATGGATATGAACGCGGTCATCAAAGGCACCTATGACACTCGGGACACCGTGGCAAACGGAAACCCGCAGTATACATATTTTGGGTGTAATTATACAAACAACAGTGAGGATTATGATGATTTTGACCCGGGCGAAAGCTATCTGGAGCTGTCCAATACAGAGGAAGCGATGATCGAGAAGGTCTGCTCCGAGTTTGAGGATGTGGTGGTCGTCATCAACGCAAATAACGCAATGGAGCTTGGCTGGGTGAACGACTATGAGCAGATCGGCGCGGTCATCCTCGCTCCGGGTACAGGGGCAAGCGGCATGGCAGCCCTCGGCGATATTTTAAACGGAACGGTCAACCCCTCAGGACGGACGGTAGACACGTATGTATACGATCTGACCCAGACGCCGTATTACAACAATATCGGAAGCTTTACTTACAACAATGTGACAGACCTGCAGGCCGCGCTTACCGAGAAGGATCCGGCATATCAGGGAGTGGTTTCCTTCGTAAATTATGTGGAAGGCATCTACGTCGGATATAAATTTTATGAGACAGCGGCAGAGGAAGGGCTGATCGATTACGACGAGCATGTGCTCTATCCCTTCGGGCATGGCCTGAGCTACACCACATTTTCTCAGGAGATGGAGAACTTTAAGGACAATGGAAATACCATTTCCTTTGATGTAAATGTAACCAACACCGGAGACGTGGCCGGCAAGGATGTGGTACAGGTTTATTACAATCCGCCTTATACAAACGGCGGGATCGAGAAAGCATCCGTCAACCTGATCGAGTTCGGCAAGACGGAAGTGTTAGAGCCCGGCGCGTCCGAGACCATTTCCTTTGAGATCGCAAAAGAAGATATGGCATCCTATGATTCCAATCAGATCAAGACGGAAAACGGCGGTTATATCCTGGAAGCGGGAGAGTACGGCGTGTCCATCCGCTCCGACGCGCATACGGTGCTGGCAGAGGAGACATTTACCGTTGACGAGGACATCAGCTACAGTGAAAATAAACGTGAATCCGACAATATTACCGCGGTAAACCAGTTCCAGGATTATTCCAAAGGAAATGTGACCTATCTTTCCCGCGAGGACGGATTTGCGAATTATGAAGAAGCAACGGCAGCTCCGTCAGATGATATGTTTGTGATGGATGATGAGACGCTCGGCGAGATTACGGCAAAGTCAGTGGCATATTACGATTCGACCCAGTATGACGACCCGGATGACGAGATGCCTGTGACCGGGGCGGATAACGGACGGACGCTCAGTGAATATGTAGGTGTGGACTATGACGATGAGTCCTGGGAAGAGCTCCTCGACCAGCTTACTGTGGAAGAAATGGTTACGGCAGTCAACCTGGGAGGCTTCCAGACGGTCGCGGTGGAATCGGTAGATAAGATGCTCGTGATGGATTCCGACGGTACATCGGGACTGAATGACTGGTATATCGGCGTATACGGCACCGCATATCCTACGGAGGTGCTGATCGCGCAGACATGGAACAAGGATCTGGCGTGCCGCGTAGGTGAGGCCGAGGGCGCGGAGTATGCGGACTGCAGGATCTTCGGTACGTATTCCCCGGCCATGAATACACACAGGAGCGCATTCTGCGGACGTAACTTCGAGTATTATTCCGAGGACGGCGTGCTTGGCGGCCACATCGCGATGAATATCGTGAACGGCCTGCAGACAGAAGGCGTGTATGCATTTATCAAGCATTTTGTACTGAACGACCAGGAAACGAACCGGTGCGCGCTGCTGCTGACCTATACGGACGAGCAGCCGATGCGTGAAATTTACATGAAGCCGTTTGAGATGAGCGTTAAGAACTTTGAAGGCCAGTCTCTGGCAGTGATGTCCTCCTTCAACTTTATCGGCGACATTGCGGCAGGGGCAAACCCGAATCTTCTGAATACGGTTCTCCGTGAAGAGTGGGGATTTGAGGGAATGGTATTGTCTGACTGGAACGGTTCTTACGGATATCAGAACACCGATGATTTTGTCCGTAACGGAAATGACGCAATGCTTGGATTTATGCAGCATGAATCCAACCAGATTACCAACACGGAGTCTGCGACCCTGGTCAAGGCAATGCGCCAGGCATGTAAGAACATCTTCTATACGGTCGTAAACAGCGGGAACTATACCATTCCGGATCCGAACGCCGGAAAGATGGATAACATGACAAAAATGTTCATCGGCATTGACGCAGGCGTTGCAGTGGTCGCTCTCGGAGCGATGGCAATCGTGCTGATCCGCTGGAATAAGAAGCGGAAATCAGTCGTCACTGTGGAGGCAGTGGAAGAGAAGAAGTAAGGAATCAATAAAAAAATAAAAACGGCAAAGAATCAGGAGGAGAAGGCATGGAAACGTTTGCCCTCCTCCTTTTTATATACGGCATAATAAGCCGCGTGAAATTCCGGGTCTGCGATCGGTACACGGACCCGTTCCGCTTCCGGGATCTTGTGCCCGAAGGGCGCTTCGTATTCCATCTCCCGGCGGACCGCGTCAGGCAATGCATCCGGATATGCGTCGGTGGTAAAGACCGATATCGTAGAGTTGGCGATCAATTCCTGAAACGAGTAGGATTCTGACTGTATCATAAATCTGGAATCCGGCATTTTTTCGGTTACCAGGTCGTGCCAGAATCCGATATCCTGAAATAACAGCATATTTTCACCGTTCATTTCCCGGACATGCAGAGACTTCCGCCCGGCAAAGCGGTGCTGCTTGTGCAGGAAGAAAAAAAGTTGTTCTTCGCATAAATATTGGAAGGATAACTGGTCATTTTCCGGGCAATAGGGTAAAATGATGAATTGGTAGGTATCGTCTTCGAGTCCTTTTAACAGCTGGGGGATTTTTTTTAATTCCGTCGTAACAGCGGTATCAGGGCAGGCGCTGGTGATACGCCGGACAAGCACGGAGATAGGAGCCGGCGCACAGGAACCGATCGAAACCGTGTGTTGTTTCCGGTCAAAATCCTGAACGTGCCGGAGCATGTTTGTATACTGGCGCAGGAGGAGTTCGGCGTCTGCGGCCGCGAGCTTTCCCGTTTCTGTCAGGGCAATGCGGTTCCTTGTCCTGATAAATAAAGGTACGCCAAATTCAGCTTCCAGCTTTTGCATCCCGCGGGTCAGGGTGGACTGGGAAATGTGCAGCTTCTGCGCGGCTTCGCAGAGAGTCCCTGTATGATAAAATGTAACAAGCTGTTCTAAAGTCTTTAAATCAATCATGGCACAGCGCCTCCTTTGTTTCAGTTTAGCATGACAGAAGGAACGTGTAAAGATTCAGATTTCGTTACATACCGCACCTGGCTGACATGTGACCAGATTTCATTTTATGCAATCTGAATTTCATAATCTGCACTGTACTTTTGGCGGAATTTTTATTACACTAAAGAGAATAAAAGAAAGGAGACGCATTATGAAGCGAATTGCAAAATGGATCGCGATTGCGGCAGTTGTTTTGTTGGTGATCGCCGGAATCGCAGGATTTATCCTTTTTCGGAATATGCGGAGCATGATGGGCGGTGAAGTGGAGCTGAGCTATACCCATGAGCAGCATGCGGAAGAGGGAGAGGGCAGTACCGTATATATGACTGAGGAGATCACTCCGGAAGCCCTGATGGAGATCTATGCCGCGCTGGGAAAAGAGCTGGAAGGCGGCAGGATCGCGGTGAAGCTGTCCACCGGAGAGCCGCCGGCCAGCAATTACCTGGATCCGAACCTGATCAAAGATCTGGTGCAGTCTGTCAACGGCACCATTGTGGAATGCAATACGGCCTATGGCGGCTCACGTTCGGAAACGGCCATGCATTATCAGGTGGCGGAGGATCATGGCTTTACGGAGATTGCGGATGTGGTGATCATGGATGAGGATGGTTCGACGGCCATTCCGGTAGAGGGTGGAACCCATTTGAAAGAAAATTATGTGGGCGCGCATTTTCCGGAATATGACGGATTTCTGGTGTTGTCCCATTTCAAGGGGCATGCGATGGCAGGCTTCGGCGGAGCGATCAAAAATATTTCCATCGGCATCGGATCGGCGGAAGGAAAGTGCCTGATCCATACGGCAGGCAGCAGCCATGACAGCCCGTGGGGCGGGGAGCAGAATGCGTTTCTGGAGTCCATGGCCGAGGCTGGAAAGTCTGTTGTAGACGCGCTGGACGGGAATATCCTGTTCATCAATGTGATGAACCATCTGTCGATCGACTGTGATTGTGACGGCAATCCGGCGGAACCGGACATCCATGATATCGGCATCCTGGCATCCACCGACCCTGTGGCATTGGATCAGGCATGCGTAGATCTGATCTATCAGGCAGAGGGAAGGGAGGCGCTGGTCAGCCGCATGGAGGGGCGCAACGCGGAGCTTGTCCTTGAACATGGGGAAGAGATCGGGCTGGGAAGCCGGTCTTATCAGTTGAAGAGTATTGATGGTTGATTTTTTTGTTGGGCATACGAATTAGAAGAGGAGAGATGTCTGTATGATGTATAATCCCCAGCTTGAAACATTTATCTGCGTGGTCGATTCCGGGAGCTTCAGCAAAGCTGCGGAAAAGCTGTATATCACAGCCCCTGCGGTCATCAAGCAGATCAATTCCCTGGAAAGCAGTCTGGATCTGCATTTATTTGAGCGGACGCACAGGGGACTGTTCGTGACGGAAGCAGGGAAATCCCTGTATCAGGATGCAAAATACCTGATCCAGTATTGTAAGGATTCGGTTCTCAGGGCCAGGGATGCGCAGAATGATCAGGAGGAAGTGATCCGCATCGGGATGTCGCCCATGACACCGCCGCAGGTGTTTATGACCCTGTGGCCGAGAATCCGCAAGTTTTGCCCGGAATTGAAATTTAAGCTGGTTCCTTTTGAAAATACACCGGAAAACGCAAGAGAGATCCTGGGGAACCTGGAGCAGAATATAGACGTGATCGCAGGCATTTTTGACGATACCATGCTGAATCTCAGAAAATGCAGCGGGATGCAGATCAGCCGGGAGCCGTTCTGCTGTGCCGTGGCGCTTGGGCACAGGCTGGCTGCAAAAGAAAAGCTGTCGGTGGAAGATCTGTATGGGGAAAATATGCTGCTGATACGGCGCGGCTGGAGTAAATATGTGGATATTCTCAGAGAGGATCTGATGGAGAACCACCCACAGATCCATGTGACAGATTTTGGATTTTATAATGTAGAAGTATTCAACCGCTGCGAGAACAGCAATGATGTCCTGCTGGCGATCCAAAACTGGGAGAGCGTGCACCCGCTGATGAAGATCATACCGGTGGAATGGGAATACAGCATTCCCTTCGGCCTGCTGTATTCTACGGAACCGTCCCAAAAAGTAAAGAAGCTGTTATCGGCGGCCCAAAAAGCGATGGAAGAGGACTGAAGAAGGAGAAAATTATCATGAAAAGACCATACTTTATTTGTCATATTTTAAGTTCTTTGGACGGCAGGATCAATGGGCCGTTTATGGGAACGGCGTCAACCCGGCAGCTGGGTGCGGAGTATGGACGTATCCGGACAGAACTGGGAGCAGATGCCTGGCTCTATGGCACTGCGACGACAAAGGAATTTACAAGGTTCCGGAAGCCCGTATTGGAAGAGGCGGCGGAAGTGCCGGAGGGAGATTTCATCGCGGATGCGGACGCTGGTTTTTACTATGTGTCTGTGGATACGGAAGGAGAGATCGGATGGGAATCCGGTACATGGAAGGCGGCAGGAAGACCCGATGCCCATGTGATCGAAGTGCTGACAGAGTCCACTTTGCCGGAGTATAAAGCATATTTACGGAGGACAGGTGTCTCCTATATGATCTGCGGGAAAGAGAATCTGGACTGCAGGATCGCGGCAGAAAAGCTGGCTCAGTACTTCGGCATTGAAAAGGTATTGGTCTGCGGAGGGGGAATGGTGAACTGGTCTTTTCTGCAGGCAGGGGTCATCGATGAATTAAGTCTTTTGCTGTCGCCCGTGACAGACGCAGGTGCGGGACAGGCGGCTTTATTTACCAAGATGCCGTCCCTGCCGGAGGGAGATCCGGTGGAATTCGAACTGAAAAAAGCAGAACCATTGGGCGATGGGGGATTGTATTTGAATTATCGGACAAAGAGGAAGAACGAAAACAGCATTTTATAAAAGGATATGGTTTTGAAATATAACCATAAGGTTTATACTGGATAACAAAGTGAGACTTCTTATGAGGTCTCATTTTGCTTATAATGTGTCTATGAAAAACAAAAAGGAGAGATGCAAGATGAAAGTAATGTTAGTCAACGGAAGCCCGCATAAAACCGGATGTACTTATACCGCCCTCTGCGAGGTGGCGGAGACTTTGAATAAAGAAGGGATTGAGACAGAGATCTTCTGGATAGGGAATCAACCGGTCGGAGGCTGTATTGCCTGTCTGAAATGCGGGGAAAAGAAGGAATGTGTATTTCACGATGTGGTCAATGAATTTCGGCACAAAGCTTATGAAGCCGACGGATTTATCTTTGGGACGCCTGTCCACTATGGCTCTGCGTGCGGCAACATAACGGCGTTTATGGACCGCCTGTTTTATTCGGAGCTTCGGGGAAATGCGAATAAAGCATTCTACATGAAGCCTGCAGCGGCGGTCATTTCCGCAAGAAGGGCAGGCACGACCGCAACATTTGACCAGATGAACAAATATTTTACCATCCAGGAGATGCCGGTCGTTTCGTCCCGCTATTGGAATATGGTTCATGGCGCCGCCCCGGAACAGGTTGGCCAGGACGCGGAAGGGCTGTATACCATGCGGGTGCTGGGCAGAAATATGGCATATCTGCTGAAATGCCAGGAAGCCGCAAGGAAGGCAGGCATACCGATGCCGGAGAAGGAACCTGCGATTTTTACCAATTTTATCCGTTGAGGAAACGGCCATGCAAAGGAGATGGAAACAGATGCTGCCGCTGCTTCTGGCGATCGTCTGCATGTCAGGATGTAAGGGACAGGCAAGAGATGCCGGGAAAGCTGAGGTTCCGGAGAACTCTGTGAGCGAGGCGGCTCAGGACAGCAGTGGGGGACAGACAGGAGATGCCGGGCAGGCTGAGGTTCCGGAGAACTCTGTGAGCAGTTCTGATCAGGACAGCAGCGGGGAGGAAAGGATGGGAACAGGAAAGAAAGGCACTGCCGGGGATTATACATTGGATACCACGGTATCGGAAGTGATGGAGGATCCGGTTTTTGAAGGTTGCGGCCGTCTGATCTTTCCGGCGGACGTCCATGTTGACGCAGATCTGAAATTAAAAGATGTGGGCAGTATCCTGACCTGGTACAGTAATGTGAAGCCGGAACGAACCGTCGAGATCGTGAACTATATGAAAGAACAGGCATCAGAGGGCAGGCAGATTTTCTACGATATTTATACGGAGGAAGAAAAGGCAAGGGATCCGGCGAAAGAAAATACGGGACTGTTTTATTTCCGGGGAAATCCGGGAGAAAAATTTGCCGTGACTAATGCGGGCGGTGGATTTATGTATGTTGCGGCTATGCACGACAGTTTTCCGCATGCGCTGGAGCTGTCAAAAAGGGGATATCATGCATTTGCCTTGATCTACCGACCCGGGGCAGATACGGCCTGTGAGGATCTGGCAAGAGCCATTGCGTTTATCCATGAACATGCGGAGGAACTGGAAGTGGACACGGAGGATTATTCTCTGTGGGGCGGCTCCGCCGGGGCGCGGATGGCCGCATGGCTTGGCTCCTATGGGACAGAGGAATTCGGGGAAGACGCGTATCCCGCGCCGGGGGCGGTGATCATGCAGTACACAGGGCTGTCGGGAACCACGGGGACGGAACCGCCGACGTATGCATGCGTGGGAACCCGCGACGGGATCGCCCCGTACCAGACCATGGAGTCACGGATCCGGCAGATCAAGGCACAAGGAACGGATGCCGAGATCGAGGTGTTTGACGGCCTTTCCCACGGGTTTGGGCTTGGAGAAGGGACTGTCGCGGAGGGATGGATCGACCGTGCGGTCCGTTTTTGGGAAAGGAACATGGGGTGAAGAGAGACATGGGCAAGCGGTGAAAATATGAAGAAATGGCTTTATCGAAGTATCTGCCCTCTGGCTCTGGTAGCTGTTACAATCGGGCTGTTTGCCTGCGGCGGGAATGTTTCCGGGAGCATCCAGGATAAAAGGGAGGAAAATGCCGCCAAAGCAGAATTTTTTGGAATGGACACTTACCTGACATTTACCGTATACGGAGACGGGGCCGAAGAGGCGTTGGAGGAAGCAAAGGAACTGATGCGGGAACTGGAGGGCGCATGGTCTGTGACCGATGAGGGCAGTGAGATCTATCAGGTGAACCATGGGAACGGGGAGCCGGTGTCTGTCAGTGACAGGACAGCGGAAATCGTAAACTTTGCGCTGGACATGGCGGAGGAAACAGACGGTGCGCTGGAACCGACGATTTATCCGGTATTAACGGCATGGGGATTTACCACGGGAGAGAACCGGATCCCGGAGGCGCAGGAATTGGAAATGCTTCTCAGGCATGTGGGCTATGAGCAGGCAGAGGCTGAAGGGAACCGGATCCGGCTGCCAAAAGGCATGGAACTGGATCTTGGGGCTGTGGGAAAAGGCTATGCCGGGGATCTTGTGACAGAACTGCTGAAAGAACGTGGGATTGAATCAGCCCTATTAGATCTGGGCGGCAATATCCAGATGCTTGGCAGCAGGCCGGACGGCAGCGAGTGGAGGCTTGGGATACGAAATCCATTCGGCGAGGGAACGATAGGCGTTCTTTCCGTATCAGACTGCGCGGTGGTCACGTCCGGAAGCTATGAGCGGTATTTTACAGGGGCGGACGGAAAGGAATATGGGCATATCATCGACCCGGATACAGGATATCCGGCGGACAATGAACTGGCTTCCGTCACCATCATAGCCGAGGAAGGAAAGCAGGCGGACGCCCTGTCAACCGCCATGCTCGTAAAGGGCCCGGAAGGGGCAAAGGAGTATTGGAGAGCGCATCCGGATTTTGAAATGATCGCCGTGACGGACAGCGGGACGGTATATCTGACGGATGGAATCCGGGATCAGTTTTCCTTAACCGGGGCATTTGCAAATATGAAAATTTCGGTATGGGAGCAGTAAGAGATCGTCTGCTGTTCTGAACAGTTGTAATAAATAGAGTTTCCGAGAGTGCTCAAACAAAAAGGAAGGTGAGGATTATGAGAGACAGGATTTTAGGAAAAGATTTGAAGGTTTCGGCGGTCGGCCTGGGATGTATGGGAATGAGCCATGCTTATGGGGCACCGCTGGAAAAGAAGGAAGCCGTGAGACTGATCCGTCAGGCGGCAGACATGGGATATACTTTTTTTGATACGGCAGAGGTTTACGGTACGTCAGAGAATCCGCATGAGAATGAAGAATTGGTCGGAGCCGCTTTCAAAGAATGCAGGGATAAAGTGGTGATCGCAACGAAGTTCGGAATCCATTTTGATATGACAAGCCCGGAGGTGAACAAGCCGCTGGTGCCGGATTCTCGGCCGGAGGTGATCCGTGCGTCTGTGGAAGCGTCATTAAAAAGGCTGGATACCGACCACATCGACTTATATTACCAGCACAGGAGTGACCCGAACATTCCTGTGGAAGAGGTGGCGGGCGTAATGTCCGAGCTGATCCAAGAGGGCAAGATCACCCACTGGGGGCTGTCGGAGACGACAGAAGAACAGATTCGGCGGGCGCATAAGGTCTGCCTGGTAACCGCCATTCAGAACCGTTATTCCATGATGGCGAGGTGGTATGAAAAGCTTTTCCCGGTACTGGAAGAGCTGGGAATCGGGTTTGTGGCTTTTTCACCGCTGGCAAACGGGCTGCTGACGGCAAAATATGACCAGAACACGGAATTTGACAGAACCTATGATTACAGAAGCGTCATGCCGCAGTTTCAGGCGGGGGCTATGGAGAAAAACAAGGAGCTGCTTACGCTTCTGCAGGATATGGCGGCTGAGAAACATGCCACGCCCGCTCAGGTATCCATGGCCTGGATGCTCTGCAAAAAGCCCTGGATCGTGCCCATTCCCGGAACACGGAATGCGGAGAGAATGCTGGAAAATGCCGGCGCCGCGGATATCATGCTGACAGAGGCGCAAGTGCAGGCATTGGATCAGGCGCTGGATTCCATGGAAATGTCCGAGGTGTTCGGCGGAACGCGGATGGCAGATAAGGAAAAGTAAAGAAATCCGGGATGTCCGACGGCCAGGGATGACAGACAGGGGAAAGTAAAAAAGTGAGAAGCGCATTTTCTGAGTGCGTTTTCATAAAAAGCAGGAAGGAGAACAAGACAATGAATGATTTTATTTATCAGTATCCGGTAAAAGTGTATTTTGGAGAGAAGGCGGCGGAAAAGGCGCTGCCTGCAGAGCTAGCGAAAGCAGGGAAGACGGTGATGGTTGCTTACGGCGGAGGTTCGGTAAAACGCAGCGGCGTCTATGATGAGATCTGCGGCTATCTGAAAGAAGCGGGAAAAGAGGTAGTTGACTTTTCCGGCATCATGCCAAATCCAACCTATAAAAAAGTGCAGGAAGGGGCGGCGCTTGCAAAAGAGAAAGGCGTAGACTTTATCCTGGCGGTCGGAGGCGGCTCTGTGATCGACTGCTGTAAGATCATTGCGGCACAGGCGGTAACAGAGAAGGACATCTGGGAAATGGAATTCAAGGATCACGTATATCCGGCAGAGTTCCTTCCCATGGGAGCGATCGTTACGGCATCCGGAACCGGTGCGGAGATGAACAACGGCGCGGTGATCACCAATGAGGAAACCAAAGAAAAAGCCGGAGTTCTGGGGGCGTATGCGGATTTTGCGGTACTGGATCCCCAGTATACGATGTCACTTCCTGAGAAACAGGTGATCTCCGGGGCATTTGACACATTGAGCCACAGCATGGAAACCTATCTGGGGTCTCCCCGCGACGTAACTCTGTCTGATGAGATCGCGGAGGCGGTGATGCGCAATGTCATCCGCAATATCCGTGTGCTTTTAAAGGATATGAACGATAAAAAGGCAAGGACAGAATTGATGTGGGCGTCGGCTATGGCGGAAAATGGGATTTTAAAGATCGGGAAGGTCACGGATTTCCAGGCCCATCAGATCGAGCACCAATTGGGTGCGTATACGGACTGCAACCATGGACAGGGGCTGGCGGTCATCCATCCGGTTCTCTACCGCCATATGTACAAGGACGGCGTAGAACAGTTTGCCCGCATGGCAGAGCTGGTATGGGGAATCCCGGCGGACGGGAAAACACCGGAAGAACTGGCGGAAGCCGGAATCCAGGCGCTTGCGGATTTTGTCCGCGAGATCGGGCTGCCGTCCACATTTACGGAAATGGGGCTTACCGACAAGAGTGTGCTGAAGAAGGTGGCCGACACCTGTAATCTCACGGCAGGATGCTGCAAGAAGCTTTCCAGGGAGGAAGTTCTGGAGATTCTGGAAGAGTGCTGGTAAGGGAGAGGATATTTATGAAAACATGGTTTATTACAGGATGCTCAACAGGGCTTGGAAGAAGCCTTGCAAAGGCAGTTCTGGAAAAAGGATATCGGGCTGCGGTAACGGCCCGCGATACGGAGAAATTGAAAGAATTTTCGGAAAAGTTTCCCGAGACAGCAATTATATTGCCACTGGATGTGACAGATGAGGAATCAGTCAAATCGGCAGTCCGGGCAGCGGAAAAACGGTTCGGTGGGATTGATGTCCTGGTGAATAATGCGGGATATGGTTATCGTGCCGCCGTGGAAGAGGGCGAACCGGATGATATGAAGCGTCTGTTTGAGACAAATTTCTGGGGGCCGGTAGCTCTGATCAAGGCAGTCCTTCCCGGCATGAGGGCGAAGAAGAGCGGAGCCATTATCAATGTGTCCTCCATTGCGGCGCTGCGTACCGCACCGGGTTCCGGGTATTATGCGGCTTCCAAATGTGCGCTGGAGGGGATGTCGGGCGGACTCCTTGTTGAGACGGCTCCGCTTGGTATCAAGGTCATGATCGTAGAACCGGGGGCATTCCGTACAGATTTCGCCGGACGGTCGCTTACCCAGTCCTCGACAGTGATCGCGGATTATGAGGAGACCGCAGGAGCAAGGAGAATCGGGAAGGATCTGTCCCATGGCACCCAGCAGGGTGACCCGGATAAGGGCGCGGATCTGATCATACAGGCGATTGAAGCGGAAGATACGCCGTTCCGCCTGCTGCTGGGGAGCGATGCGGTAAAATTTGCGGATGATGTGATGGAAGGCAGACGCAGAGAATATGACAAATGGAGAGAATTTAGCTGCGGCTCAGATTTTTAGGAACTTTCGTAAAAGTTTGTTGTTGCGAAGTAACGAGCCCAGTGGACATATTTTTGCATGTCCATTGGGCTTTATGACAGCTTTTTAGCTGCGGAAGAGAGGAAACCATGAAAAGAAAAATGCTGCTGCTCTTGCTACTTGTCCTGATTGCATGTGGGGGATGTTCCGAGCGGCCGGAGATCTCCGCGGGAAATGAAAGCGCCACTGCCGGTGGAACCGCAGAAACTGCCAGTGAAACTGTAGATGGCTCTGTGGAAACTGCCGATGGAAGGGCGGGTGATTTTACGGGAACTGCCAGTGAGGCTGCGGATGGCTCTGCTGAAAATGATGCCGGGCTGTCTGCGGAACAGAGGCGAGAAGGCTCACAAGGAGAAGAGATGGACAGAAAACCAAATACAAAAAACATTCCGGAAATCCTGGAGCAGGTTCCGGACGGATATTATAGACCTGCCGAGAGGGAAGGAACCATTGAAAAGCTGACATATACTACCTATGAGTCGATGACCTACGAACAGAAATCGAAGCAGCTTACCAAGACGGCCTATGTCTATCTTCCCTATGGTTATTCAGAGGATCAGCAATACAACATATTTTATCTGATGCACGGCGGCTGGAGCAATGAGACGACCATGCTCGGCACGGATCAGGGAGCGCGCCCTTTGAAAACAATCATTGACCATGCGATCCAGGATGGGAAAATGCAGCCTATGATCATTGTCTGCCCTACCTATAACAATGAAAGTCCGGAGGACAGCGGAAATTACAGCCTTGCGCTCCGGCTGACGGACAATTACCACAATGAGCTGGTGAACGACCTGATTCCTGCCGTGGAGGGGAAATACCGGACCTTCGCAAAAGGAACTGAGGCGGAGGAACTGATGGCTTCCCGTGACCACCGCGGTTTCGGCGGGTTTTCCATGGGTTCGGTTACAACCTGGCATACGTTCCAGTACTGCCTGGATTATTTCCGTTACTTCATGCCTATGAGCGGAAACCTGACAGGCGACGGGCAATTTATGGATCAGATCGTGAAAGACGCTGGCTATGGGCGGGAGGACTTTTTCATCTACGCCATGTCCGGAACGGACGATTTCGCGTATTCGGCGTTTGCAAACCAGATTGAGGCTATGCTGGCGGTTCCGGGCGGCAGTTTTATCGAGGCGGACAATGAAGCCGAAGGAAATGTCGCTTTCCGGGTACAGGAGGGCGGAACCCACAGCGGGGAATACGCGGACCAGTATTTTTATAACGGGTTATGCTGGCTGTGGAATTAAAGGGCTGTGAAAAGTTTCAGGAGGACGATACCTTGAAAAAAGGAATATGTAAGGCAGGCCTTGTGCTTGCCTTAATATTGATTCTGACAGGCTGCAGAGGGACAGAGCATGCGGATGCGGAAAAAATATCCGGTCAGGGAAATCAGAACGGATCTATTACTGAAGGAACGCAAGGATACAGGGGATTTCTTCTGGACAATGTACTTCATTCCGATACGGAAGGGGAGATCCATTATAATGTCTATATTCCCGGCAGCTATGACGGCAGCACCCCCTATGCCCTGTTTTTTACACTGCCCGGATATGAAGGGCTGTATTTTCAGGGAGTGGGCGTGAATCTGCGGGCGGAAGAATTTGGGTTTACGGCGCAGGAGTATCATCAGGATATGATCGTAGTAGCACCCCAGCTTGACGACTGGGGGGAGACATCCGCAAGACAGACGATCGCCCTGGCGGAATATTTTCTTTCCAACTATAACATTGACACCGACAGGGTATATGCAAACGGATATTCCGGCGGCGGGGAGACCATGTCGCTGGTCATGGGGATGCGTCCCGAATTGTTTACGGCGTACCTGCACTGCAGTTCCCAGTGGGACGGCGATTATGAACCGGTTGTGAAGAGCCGGACGCCGGTTTATCTGGTGATTGGAGAAGGGGATGAGTATTATGGTTCTGAACCGTCGCAGGAGGCCTATGAACAGCTTTATGAATTGTATGAGCAGGAAGGGCTTGGAAAAGAAGAAATTGACCGGCTTTTGGTTCTGGATATCAAGGAACGCTCTTATTTTGAAAGGCAGGGGATCACGAACCAGCATGGCGGAGGCGGCGCGCTGTTTTCCAAGGATAGGGAGATCATGGGATGGCTGTTTGGACAGCATAAGGATTGAGGTACTGCAGTCGGGAGTTATGGAGGAATGGATGGAAGAATTGCTGTAGAAGTATCCTGAGCCAAACAAGGAAGTAGATCAGCTTATATGGACGGCACATATGTTTATCGCTTTTTTAAAGATAAGTTATCTTGAATTCCCTGACCTATTTGGTAACTACATTGGGCACAGTTCTGATAAAGCCTATCATTTCATGGTTTATGGAGATTATCCACAAACCGTAGTTACATAGTAGATACCAATTCATAAATGGTAACTACATTTGGTGAAACCTTGTGTTTTCATGGATTTAACATGTAGTTACCAAATATACATGGGAGTTCAAGGTTATGTATGAGTGGAGATATAGCTGGAATATGTACCAATATTGTTACATATAATGGTGGCGTGCCAACAGGCTAAGCATTGCAACAAAAACATTTAACGATACGAGAACAGAAACAAATTGATAGTTTGAAAGGACAAATACAAGCAGCAAGAAATATTGAACAAGGAAAGTTCCCAGAAATTCAGCGTTTAGTAAGTCAGATTTAATCTTGGTATTTTAAGTATACGGTTGACGCTGTGGGAAATCTGATTTAGAATATAATCAAAGGAAGGACAATGAAGAGCAAGATGGTTTGTTGTCTTTCCTGCATATACTATTATAGGCTATTTGGAGAAGGAGGTGCTATCATGGCTACATCCAGTATTTTTGCAAAGGTTCGTATTGATAATCCGAAGCAGGCAGAGGCTTTTATAGATGCGCTGGTGGCATCGGAGAATAAGCCGAAGAGAAAGCCGTCCGCACCAGTGAAACCGCCATTGACTGACTATGATGCGATTCGGCGGCTGATGGCGAAGGGAGATACGACCAAATGAGACAGTTTGACACGGTAAATATTTTGGATATGATTGGTGCAATCGGAGAGGCAAGACTAAAACAGTGTCTTTCCGATTTTTCCTGTCCGATCAATTCGGAGATTGAACAGTTTGTGAGAAATAATGCGATAGAGTTTGCAAAGAAAAAATTATCCGTTACATATTTTGTGGTGAATGAACATGGCAAGATTGTAGCAGTTTTTACACTTGCCCATAAAGCAGTTGAGATTGGGAACACAAGTTTATCCAACTCTAAGCGGAAGAAAATAAGCCGGTATTCGATATTTGATTCTGAAGCAGGAAGTTATACGGTATCCGCTTTTTTGATTGCACAGTTCGGGAAAAATTATGCTGTGCACGAAGGAAAAGGTATTACTGGAAATGAACTGATGGATTTGACATTTGAGATTCTGGAAAGAGTTCAGCATGATATTGGCGGCGGAGTTGTATTTTTGGAATGTGAGGACAAGGTAAAGCTGTTAGATTTCTACCAGAGTGAAAAGAATGGTTTCGTGCCGTTTAATGAGAGATATTCTGTAAATGACAATACAAAATATATTCAGTTGTTCAATTTCTTTTAAAATTAAGCGAGAAAGCCGACCATGAACCCTTTGGTATAGACTGATAAACAAAACGAGACTTCTAAAAAGGTCTCGTTTTATTTATGCTATAGATACAGGATATATTTTACCAACGGCCTGCCGCAGATCGAAAGGTGAGGGCGGTGCATGAAATCAGGAGGAGTAAAGGATGGAATATGTAACATTAAACAATGGGATTAAGATGCCGGTTCTCGGCTATGGGGTGTTTCAGGTAAAAGGTGAGGAATGTGAGCGCAGCGTATCGGATGCCATCGGCGCAGGATACCGTTTGATCGACACCGCACAGTCTTATGGAAATGAAGAAGCCGTAGGACGGGCAGTTGAAAAAAGCGGGGTTCCGAGAGAAGAATTCTTTCTTACTACAAAGGTGTGGATTACGAACGGAGGCTATGAAAAGGCAAAGGAGTCTCTGCATGAGTCTGTCAGGAAGCTGGGGACAGAATACATTGACCTTGTTCTGATCCACCAGCCGTTCAACGATTATTACGGCACCTACAGGGCCATGGAAGAGGCATACAAGGAAGGCTGGATCCGCGCGATCGGCGTTTCGAATTTTTACCCGGACCGGCTGGTGGATCTCTGCAGTTTTGTGGAAGTGAAGCCTGCGGTCAATCAGGTAGAGACCCATGTGTTCCAGCAGCAGAAAACGGCCCACGAATATATGGAGAAATACGGCGTGCAGCATGAATCATGGGGACCCTTCGCGGAGGGCAAAAAAGACTTCTTTACCAATCCGGTTCTGACCGAAATTGGGAAAAAATATGGAAAGAGCCCGGCCCAGACAGCGCTGCGTTTCCTGATCCAAAGCAATGTGGTGGTGATTCCGAAGTCCGTCCACAGGGAGCGAATGGCCCAGAATATGGCTGTTTTTGATTTTAAACTGGACGGGGAAGATATGGAGGCAATCCGCGCCCTGGATGAGGGGGAAAGCCTGTTCTTTTCCCATTATGACCCGGCGGCGGTGGAGATGCTGACATCCCTGCGCAGATAAACCAACATAGAAAACGGAGGATGTGAACGTATGAAAAAAATGAAATTATGGAAAAAGATCGTGCTTATTGTCGTACTGCTCTTACTGATCCTTGGAATCGCCGCGTTCTTTCTGATCAGAAATATGTTCTCCCAGTCGCCGATCGAACGGGCAAATGGATCCGATGATGCAGTGGTGCAGACTGCACAGGGAACTGTCCGGGGAAGCATGGAGGACGGGGTCTACCAGTATCTTGGGATTCCTTACGCGAGGGCGGAAGAGCGGTTCGTTCCGGCGGAGGATGTGGAATGGGACGACACACTGGAGGCGACAGAATGCGGCCCCATGTCCCCACAGAGCGCCATGCTTGGCATGGGCAGCGGGAGTCAGGAAGGGACGGACAACAACTGCCAGAACCTGAACCTCTGGACGCCGGGAATCCAGGACGGCAAGAAGCGGGCGGTGATGGTCTGGCTCCACGGCGGAGGATTTTCGACAGGCTCGGCCAATTCCGAGGAGTATAACGGCGAGGACTTAAGCAAAAGCGGGGATGTGGTTGTGGTATCCGTCAACCACCGTCTGGGTGTTTCCGGTTTTCTGGATCTCTCCGCCTACGGGGAGAAATACCAGTATTCCGCAAACGCAGGATTGACCGATATTGTAAAATCTTTGGAATGGATTCAGGAAAATATTGAAGCCTTCGGCGGAGACCCGGACAATGTGACTCTGTTTGGACAGTCCGGCGGCGGGGCAAAAGTTCTATCCATGATGACCTCTCCCTATGCGAAGGGACTTTTTCACCGGGGAATCGTACAGAGCGGAGCGACGGAGACCATGGGAGTTACCTTTACCGGTCAGGAGGCAAGCAGCAAACTAACGGAGCGGATTCTGGACAGGCTCGGCATTTCCGGGGACAATATCGAAGAGATCCAGGATGTAAGCTTAGAGGAACTGGAAAAAGCCTCTCAGGAGGCATTGCAGGAAACGGCGGAGGAATTTCAGATCCCGGCGCCCCTTGGAGGGGGTTACACAATGGAATGGGGTCCGGCCGTTGACGGGGATTATATGCCCACAAATCCGGTCACAGAAGATTCATTTGCAGAGAACGGAAAGGAGATCGACCTGCTGATCGGCAGCAACCTGAATGAGTGGACGATGCTGATGGGCGGAGATCAGGGAACGATATCGGAAGATGCGGTGCAGGCCTATACGGCGGCTTATCCGGACAAAGATCCGGAAAATGCGAATAAAGTAGATACTTTGATCCGTCTTCCCATGCTAAAGATTATGTCCCACAAGGCGGATCAGGGAGGGGCAAATGTGTATGCCTATCTGTTTACATGGGACGAATCCCGGATGGGAGCCTTTCACGGCGCAGAGATTTCTTTCGTATTCCACCATCCGCAGGCTGACGGCGACGCGCAGAAGCTCGCGGATCAGGTCAGCGCGGCATGGGTGAATTTTGCAAAGACGGGCGTGCCCTCTGCGGACGGGATGCCGGAATGGGAGGCCTATGACCGGGAAGGCCAGGCGACGATGATCCTGGATAAGAATCCTGCGCTTGTATATGGACATGACAATGAACTGATGGAACTGTTGGCGCCGGATTATGAATATTGACCTTTTACCTATAGGTTTATACTGGAAAACAAACAGGGTCTTCTTAGAAAACAGCGTTTCGTTTACAATAGACAAAGCGGTGGGAAGAAGTTTCCGCGATGATAAATCTGAGAGAGGAGAAACAGAAAATGAAAGCAAAAAAGATGATTTCTTTGATCCTGGCAGGTGCGGCAGCGCTTACTTTACTGGCAGGATGCAGTTCGGATACGAACAGCAGCGGGGCAGACAATATACAGCAGGAAGAACAGACAGAAGAAACAGAATCCCAGTCAGACGGGCAGGATGAGGCAGATATAGAGACTGCAGCAGATACGGAGGGCAGTACGGACAGCGCCGCAGACCCGGCGGCAGGGGACGGAAAAACACTGGTTGTCTATTATTCCGCGTCCGGCAATACGGAAAGGATCGGCAATGTAATCGCAGACGCGGCGGGGGCGGATGTGTTTGTGGTAGAACCGGCGGAGCCGTACGGCAGTGACGATCTGAATTATAATGATGAAAACAGTCGTGTATCAATGGAGCACGAAAACCCGGATGCCAGGGAGGTGGAACTGGTGTCAACTACAGCAGAGAACTGGGAATCCTATGATACGGTGTTTATCGGATACCCTACCTTGTCAAAAGTCAACTTTTCTGATATAATAGTTATAGAAAGTAACGTAATTATACCACATAAAGGAGGGCTTTTAAATGACAATAGCAATCTACGCAAGGCAGAGTGTTTTTAAAGAGGATAGTCTAAGCATTGACACACAGATTGAAACTTGCAGAGATGAGATAGAAAGAAGGGATAAAGGAGCAGATATAAAAGTTTATGAAGATCGTGGTTATTCTGGAAAGAATACACAAAGACCACAGTTAAAAAACCTTCTGGAAGAAATTGAAAACAATAGAATTGATAAAGTTATAGTTTATAAGCTAGATCGTATAAGCCGCAATGTAGTTGATTTTTATAATTTATACGATTTTATGAATAAACATCATTGTGATTTTGTTTCAGTCAAAGACGAGTTTGACACATCTTCATCAATAGGGCGGTTATTGATAGGTATTTTAATCAATTTTGCACAGATGGAAAGAGAAAATATACAAGTAAGAGTTAAAGATTCATATTACGCCAGAGCCGAAACAGACGGACGGTATCTAGGAGGAAATACCCCTTTTGCTTTTAAACTTGCTAAGACAAAAGACGGTATAAGCACTTTAAAACCTACAAAAGATAAAGAAATTGTAGAATTACTATATAAAAAATACGCACTTGACAGTAATACATCATTACACCAATTAACCCAATGGTTAGGGAAAGAAAAAGGAATTGTTAAGCCGCCAACTTCTATAAATAATATTTTATCAAATCCAATATATGCAATAGCAGACCAAAGTTTATTTAATTATTATAAAAGTTTAGGCGTTTCTTTTTTAAATGATTCTACCGAATGGAACGGAACAAGGGCTTGTTGTATTTTAAATAAAACAGACCAATCAGGATCAAAAACTATACAAAACCCGCCGAAAGAATGGAAGGTTTATATAACAAATTGGAAGGGTTATATTGATAGCCGCACCTTTTTGATGGTTCAGGAAAGACTAAGCCAAAACGCCGCATTTACAACAGATATTACCCCAAAAGGAAGGTTTGAGGAATTGAGCGGACTTGTAAAATGTGCTAAATGTGGTAAAGGCGTAAAGATTAAGGGAAAATATGGTTCAATGTCCTGTTCTGGTAGATCTGAGTTAAGAGGGTTATGTGATGTAAGTTTTAAAGGTATAAGACTGAAAAATATTCAAGACCAAGTAGCCGTAGAAATTCAAAAGTATTTAGACAATTTTACAGAAAATCACGAAAAATGGAAAGCACAGCTTAAAGAGTATCAAGAAGAAGCAAAAAAATTAGAAAACGATATAGACATACTTGTAAATAAATTAATAGCAAGACCAGAGATCGAAGAAACACTAACAAGGCAAATACAAGAAAGAGAAAAACAGCTAGGAGAAATAAACTATAAAATACAGACAGATATTGCACCTTCTGATAAAATAGAATATAGAGTTTTAAAAGTTTTACAGAGAATAGATAAAAAAGAAATAACAGCAAAAGACGCAGTTTATAATGACTTAGCAACAGAAGAAAAACAGGCATTATTACAAATACTTGTAAACCGTGTTTTACTTGCAGAAGATGGAACAATTACTATTGACTGGAAAATTTAAGAGCCAGACGAAAAGCCCCTATAAAAAATAAGGGCTTTTCTTTTATTCTTTTATAAAAAATACGCCAGAATGATTTTTATTTTGTTTTGGAGGGTAAACACTCATTAAAGAAATTTAAAAATAATTCTACCGCATTTTTACTATTTTATTCATATATATAGTATATACTTGATAGCAAAAACCACTATATATTGTGTATAAATAATTAAGCACAAAAAAAGAAGCCGTATAAAAACGGCTTCAAATAACATTTTTATTCGTAATAGGTATACAACAAATATTTTAAATTTTTTAGAGTAAATTTTTTATAATGTAAAAAGTCTAAAACACAAATAAACTTATAGAAGTGTAAAAACTTCATAAAAAACTTATTGACAAGATTTCTTTTTCCTGTCAATCATAATTATATAATTTTTTTATAATAAAAGTCAACAGATGAAAAAAAGCCCCTACTGTATAAATACAGTAAGAGCCATTTTTTAAAATTCATCTCTATAAAAGAATTGATTAACAGTGCTTGCAGAATGATTTTCCCATAACTCAGCACTAAGCAAATATTGATTAGAGCCGCCATCATTCCAACAGCAATCAACCCAATAAGGAGAGCCGCCAATATATACCCTATTCCAAGCGTGAGGGCCACCGTTAGCATAGCCTTCTATATAATCACATTCTATTCCACATTGATTACACATCATTTTAAAAATACAAGCATAAGTTCTGCAGTTTCCTTTTCCAGTCTGTAAAGCAATATAAAAATCGCTTTGTTGTTCTTGATAATCTATAATACTACATACATAATTATTTATAGCAATAATAGCTTCTTTTTCAGTCATAGAAGAAGATACAACATTATTTACAATGTTTTTAATATTTCCTTCTACTTCAAGACTTTTGTTATATCTTTCTCTACTATTATTTGTTGTTAAATAGTATTCACCTTGATCCCAATAATTTAAAATAATTCTGTCTAAATAATAAGCAAAATAAGTTTTGTTTATTGCTTGCTTTATTAATTCAAAATCAGAAGTTGATAATTCAGCCCAATGAAAACAATGTGTCATTTCATCTTCATTCAAGCATACCCCCATAATCTGATCCGCATAACCTTGTAATTCAGGAGAAAGAGTTTCAACGCCGCCCCTTTTATTAATGTTATTGTTAAAATTTATAACATTACCACTTGCTATATTTTCTTGTGGTTTTTCTGGTTCTGGTTGTGGTTCTTCTTCCTTCACAGGTTCAGGAGTAGGAGTTTTATCTTTTTTGTCTGGTTCAGTCTTTTTTGAATTATCTTTATTTTTTATAGGTTCAGGTTGTATAGTTTCTTCTTCTTTTATAGGTTCTGGTTTTTCTGCTATCTTTTCTTTTACAACAGAATAAACAGGTTGTGTTATAATTTTATCAGGTTCTATTTTTTCGAGAGAACAAGAAAAACTTTCTATTCTCATTAAATCTTTTACATTATTAAATTGTATATATTCAGTTGTAGAGCCGCCCATTAGACTAAGGCTCATTAAAATATTTGTTATTGTAATAATTAGTTTTTTCATTGTTTTTTCTTCCTTTCTATAATTTATTTTTTTGTGTTTATGTGTTTTTTACAAAATAAGGGAATCACTTTTTATAAAATGATCCCCTATACTTTTTAGGCTTCTAATAATTTTTTGTCTTTTTCAATTTTGGTTGTTACATAATAGGAGCGTATATCATCAAGACTTAATTTTTTCTTGCTTGATTTTCTAAACGCTTCAGTATGAAAATACCAAGCCTTTTTTTGACTAGCATATTTAAAGCCTAGTTCTTTTAATTCTTTTCTATAATTATATGAATTAAAAACCCATATCCAAGAACCTATTACTTCAACATCACAGTCAAAATTTATAATTTTTGTAAGCATTTCACGAAGCACCGAATCATCTTCAAAGTTATACATATTTTTGCTATATGTAGATTGATAACCGCCCGCCGCTTCTGTTTCTTGTGCTTCTTTTGTGTGCTTGTCCTTTAAGATTTTAAAAAGCCCTTCATACTCTGTATTTATAGCTTTCATATCTTCATCAGAGCCGCCCGCATTATCTGGATGATATTTTTTAATAAGTTTCTTGTATTGTTTTCTTAATTCCTCTAATGTTGCAACATTTACAAAATAAGTTTTTCTCATAAGTTTTTACCTCTCTTTTTATAATTTTTATTAACAAAGATTTCCACAGTCATCACAGAAAGAATGACTAAAAATAAATGTTGAATATTCATCAAGATATGAAGGAATAGAGCCGTTTTCTCTATCCTTTTTTAAATAATTTGAATATATAACATATAAAGTTTTTGTAAGACTGCAAAGATAACGCCCGCAGTAATAATCAAAATAACCGCAATATCTAAGTTCTTTATATTCATTCAAATTTAAAGGTTCTTCACCTTCCAAAATAAAAAAGTCATTATATTCATAATCATAATAAATATAAAAATTATCTTTTTTACCTTGTGCTATTTTCATATCTGATAATAATTTGTTATAAAATTTTTTTATTTTTTCAGCTTTCATTGTTATATACCTCTCTTTTCATAAGTTATATTTGTGTTTCAGAATAAAAAAAGGGATCAACCTTTTTAAAAAGATGATCCCTTTAACAATATTAAGTTTTCAATATATAGTTTTATTTAATATCAGTAATAACTACTTTTCCATCAGGTAAAACAGAGCAATCAATAAGCCACTCACGGTTATTTTCATCCCATATAGCAAAATCAAAATCATAACCATTAATTTTAGCATAGTTATTTAAAACATCTAAAACATAGCAGTCAGACCAATCAGAGTTTTCAATTTCATCACCTGCAAAATCGCATAACACTTTATAAAAATCTTCATCATAGAAAACCCCAACAAAGTCTGAAGGACTTATACTGTCGTGATAATCTTCACCTAGATAATCATATAAACTTGATAAGTTTTTAAATTGTTCTCCTACCTCAATAGTAATATTAAAAGCATCATATTTTTTGTTTTTCATAATAGTTAATCTCCTTTACATTATAAATTTTTTTGTTTTACTCTATATTAAATTGTATATTAAATTGTCATATTTGTTTTAATCTTCACCATCGCATATATGGAGTTGAATGGATTTATTATTTAACCAGATTTCGCAGTGAGCGTAATCTATATAAATATCTTCTTTTCTATCATCAACCAGGCACTCTCTATATAATGCTTTGAGAAAATCTTTTATATCATAGTATTCTTTTACTTCATCATACATAGATATTTACCTACCTTTCATTGAAATAAAAATGTTATTTATTATAATTTTTCTCTATCTAAAAGCAATATAAAATTGTTATATTACATAACCTTTTTTATTACGGACGCTTTACGCAATCAACACGGATCACACCGCCACCTATAACTTTTAAACACTATACTTTTTATAATAAATAACTTATGTATTAATTATATAATTTTTAAATTATAAAAAGCAATAGATCGAAAAATAGCGTATATCTAAGACATACGCTATTCAGTTTTTGAAATTTTACCAAGTAAAAGCATTATTAGTTGTTGCATAATTAAAACACATTATTAAAAACGTAGGGCATAACTGAAGGATTATCCAAGCCCACCACACATATTTTATATATTCTTTATATTCAGCCGCTTTACTATCAGATGGAGTTGTCATCATCATTACAAGTAAAACACTTGTTGCAACAACAGCCGCAGGAGTAAAAAGTATATAAATCGGCGCTACTTCATGAAAAAATAATAAAATTTCATCTACCATTTTTTACACCCCCTTTTCTATAAGTTTTTTATTTTTTAAACTTTTTAAAGAAAGCAGTTAAAGCACCAATACCAGCCATTAAGAAATAACTTCCATAATATGTATGTGTTGCCATATCGCCAGTCTGAACCATTTCATTTTTTACAGTTTCAGAAGGATCAACTTTTCCTCTGTCTGGACTTAAAGTTGTATCTGTTGTAGTTGTTATTGTTTCTGTTGTTGTAATGGTTGAAGGTTCAACAGGTTTTACAGGCTCAACAGGTTTTACAGGTTCAGGAGTAGGAGTTGTTGTTGTTTCCTCTTTTTCAGGGATTTCAGGAATACCGTTTTCTTCATCTTTAGGCTTTACAGTACCTTCTTTATCCTCTGTAGAAGGAGTTTCTTCTGTAGAAGGTTTTTCTTCTGTGGAAGGAGTTTCTTCTGTAGAAGGTTTTTCTTCTGTGGAAGGAGTTTCTTCTGTTGAGGGAGTTTCCTCTATAGAAGGTTTTTCCTCTGTGGAAGGAGTTTCTTCTGTGGAAGGAGTTTCTTCTGTAGAAGGTTTTTCCTCTGTGGAAGGAGTTTCTTCTGTTGAGGGAGTTTCCTCTGTAGAAGGTTTTTCTTCTGTAGAAGGAGTTTCTTCTGTTGAGGGAGTTTCTTCTGTGCTTTCTGTTGTTTCGCTTGTTTCTGTGTCTGGTAATGGAGGAAGATCAGGAATACCATCATCTTCATCTTTTGGATGTACGATACCTTGTTTTTCGTGTTCGCCATCTTCTTTTGTTTTACCGCAAGTATCACATAAACCGTTATTATCTTCATCTATAAAGTTGTGAGATTCTTTCTTTTCTTCTGTGGTTTCTGTGCTTTCTGTTTCAGTGCTTTCGCTTGTTTCATCATCAACTATTGTTTCTGTACTTTCTGTATCTTCTTCAATAATTTCATCATCTTCTATAATTTCTGTATCATCTATAATAATTTCATCATCTTCTATAATTTCATCAGAAAAAAGTGAAAAGATTTCAGGAAGTTCAGGAATACCATTTTCTTCATCTTTTGGATGAACGATACCTTCTTTGATTTCAGGTAATTCAGGAATACCGTTTTCTTCATCTTTTGGGTGAACGATCCCACCCTTATTATTAGTAATCTTATTTGTATGATTTCCTTCGTTTATTGTTTCGCCGCATATATCACAAAATCCAGTTGTGCCATAATAAGCGTGTGCGTCTGTATCAGCAGCATATACAAAACTTAAAGGACTGGATAAAGCAACAGCCCCCGCCATTGTCATTGTTATTACTTTATTTACATTTCTATTTAATTTTTTATTTTTCATTTTTAATTACCTCTCTTTCATTGTTTTTATATAAATAATTTGTTATTAAAGTTGTAATAATAGCCGTTCTGGTTAGTCCAGTCTTAGTTGATTCTTTATCCAGATCAGCCAATACATTTTTATTGATATTAAAGTTTATTTTCTTTTTTTCTGCCATTTCTCTAACCCCCTTATGACAACGGTTTCTAATTTTTCATTTCTTCCAGTAATTGTATTTCTAGCACTTACAAGTTTACCGATTTTACCGTTATCATCTTCAAAATAAAGTTCGTAAATAGTTCTTTCATCATCCACACCTAAGCCATAAAGAATAGGATAATCACCGTATAAAGGCTTTTTAGGTTTTTCAGTTGCTTTTATAATTATTTTTTTCATATTTTTGACTTCCTTTCTATAAAATTTTTGTTTTTTAGACAAAATAAAAAAGAGAACAGGAAACAACAGTTTATAAAAAAACTGTTTAAAATTATCCTTTTCTCTTTATTCTTTAAATTCTTTATTCTTTTTCTCTTTTTTATTAAGTTGTATATACATTATACCTCTTTTAGAGGTTTTTTGTCAAATAACTAAAATAGCATTTTTAACGCCAGAAAAGGCTTGTCAATAACCACAGGTTATTAACCAAAAAAAGATTAGCACACTACACGCTAATCTTTTTTACACAATATTCAATTTACACGATATTCAATTTTTTCGACCAATCTATTTTTACAGAAAAGGAGTATGTAAAAAATAAATCAAAAAACAAAAATAAGAAATTATTCCTTTTCTCTATGTGAATTATATAATTTTTAAAAATAAAAAGCAAGGGATCAGCCCTTGCCTTTTATTACGATATACTTTTATTTTTTTATAAACATTAAATATAAATCATAAAGTAAGCCAGCCCATCCAAGAAGAAAAGCACACACAATTTTAATTCCAAGATATATAGGTATTGGAATAATAATATCTGTATTCCACGTTGCAATTAATTTATTAGGTAAAGACCACCCCCACGGCATACAGAAAACAAACACATCAAAAAATAGCACTTGAAAAATATTCAAAACAAAATTTGATGGCGAATTAGACAGGCAGATAAAAATAACTAACACAGCCAATGCCACGCCAATTATAACCTTTGTTCTAAAACTTGTTTCATTCATTTTTTATAATCCTTTCTAATATTAAAATTTACTTCTATCTAACTCAGGATAGATATTACACAGCCGTTGCCAAACATTATGCGACATTCTATCAAGTTCCGTTTGTGGTATGTGGACTTCCTTATTTCTTGCTTCTTCTTTTTCTATATACTTTTTTTCCATTTCAGGATAGGTATTACATAATAAATTATAAAGTTTTATATTATCAACAGAATGAAAAAGCAGAAATTCAAATAATTCTTGTGTCATATTACGCCCCTAAATCCTTAATAGCCCCAAGACTACTAAAAAGTTTAATACTATCAGATACGCCCGCCAGATATGCTATATCCCGTATTTTTTGTTCTTTTGTTGCCAGACACGCTATATAGTCATTTATGACAATACGATCCCTCTCAGGTAGGTTCAAAGCGTTATAGCGTTCTTCCAGTTCGTCAGCGGCTTTACAGTCAGCCAAATACACATCATCACTCAGAGCCAAAGCGTCAATACTCTTATTCATAAACGCCCCCAGATGATTTTTTACGAGTTTTTTTACAAATTTGTCCATTTTTTGTCCTTTCTGTATGAGATTTTAAAATCAGCACCATACTCTATTATAGACAAAGATTTGTTAATATACAAGCATTTGTTTATATAAGATAATAAAAATATTCAAAAAATGGTAGAAAGGAGAGTGATCTTGTGATTTCTTATGAGCCACTATGGAGAACAATGAGAGAGAAGAACATAACAACATATACGCTTATATACAAGCACAATTTCAGCCCTTACACCATTACAAACCTTAAAAGAAACAAAAGTATTACAATGCACACATTAGAAAAGCTATGCCAGATACTACAATGTCAGGCGGAGAGTGTTGTTATTTTCTTACCAGACACGCCACCAGAGCCACCCAAAAAGCCGTAAAATGCCGCAGAATCATTTTTAAAGGCTTTTAGAGGGTAAATAGTCATTAAAGATATTTAAAATCAATCCTACCGCATTTAAGCCGTTTTATACATATTTTATACACCATAGCCCGTATAAAAATTGTATATTGTATATGTATAAAATAATAAGCGAAAAATAAAAGCCCACTTTTTTTATAAAAGCAGGCTTTATTTTTTACCCTTTACAATATGTATTATATAAATTTTTTCTACCTTCCCCATGTCCTAGTTCTTTACTTACCACATTCCATTTTTTCATTTCTTCCTTGCTATTGGTTAAAGGTTCATCACCTCTCAACTCTTTCATTCTTTCAGTTGCATATAATTTCCTTATAGCGTGATCGGTTGTTTTTTCATATTTTTTTGATAATAATACGCCGTCTTTATCTTGTGTCTTATCCATATAACGCCTTATACTTTTGCTTATACTCTTAGCATCTGATTTTGTAAAATAACCATTTGAAGGATATTTTTCTAAAAGTTCTTTGAAATAACTTATATCTTTATCACGAATAGGAACGATTCTTTCTTTACCATTTTTAGCACCTTCACGGCTTACAAAAATTTCTTTATTATTTATATTAATATCTTCTTTTTTTAGATGTGCTACTTCATCAATACGCAATCCACAGCGACTTGTTATTTCAATAGCTTCTTTTGCAAAAGAACGACTATTTTTCATTGATTCCTTTAATCTGTTTAAATCATCACGACTAAAAGCAACATTCCTTGTTGATTCTTTTGTTTTTGGTTTTTCATAATCTTTATTATAAAAATTAACATTATCACGCCCAAAAACTTTTTTTGATTGTTCTTCTAAATATTTAATTTTTGTCATATGATTTTCGAGCGTTCTTACAGACCAATTTTTGCCCCTATCATTGATCCATTCTTGAATATGTGATTCTTTTATATCTACAACATTTTTAATCTCAGGATGTTTTTCTTTCAGCCAATTACTTAAATTTTTAGCAGTATCTTTATAAGATTGTAATGTATTATTGCTATAAATATTACCTTCTTTATATGTGCCATTCTTTTTAGCGGAGTGTTTACTTTCTCCAATTTTTAAAGATTTACTTATAGCATAATTAAGTTGTTGATTTATATTACGGATTAGATCACCCCCTTTCTAATTTCTTTTTGTAGTTGTTTTTCTTCATAATCTTTCATACAGTCATAAAGAATAATTGTTCCGTTTATAACTTCCAAAGGTTCATAAATATTAATTTTACAATCAGGTATTTTATAGCCCCTATTCTTATAATAATTTAGAGCAGTTTCTAATTTTTGCCAAATATATAAAGAGCCATCTTCAGTATCCCAATCTTTATATTTGCCATAAATTACAGCAAAGTTTTCCATTAAATCAATGATATTTTTATATTCACAAAAACCGAAAAATTGCCATAACATATTTTTTAAAAGTTCCCCATTATAGGTTATAAAAATTGCATTTTCACACATTAATTTTTTTATATACATATAAGAAATTCGTGTCATTTCACAATCAAATATTAAATATTTTTCTTCATCAAAAATGATTATTCTTTCCACCTTTTCAGGATTTTTAAAGTTATCAGGTTGTATTATTAAAAAGTATTTTTTCATATTATTTTTTCTCCTTTCATTTCAAAAAATTTATTCTTATTGTTTTGTTTTCATAATCTTTTTTCAGCCCCGCCCGCAGGCGGTTATATTTTCAAATTAATACGTATTATTTTATTAATACGTCTTTAATACGTATTAGCAAATTAATACGTATTATTTTTTAAGATTTCCCATAAATTAATACGTATTAGCAAAATAATACGTCTTTAATACGTATTAGCATATTTAATACGTATTAGCAAAATTAATACGTATTAATCAAGAAATAGATCACCTTTTTTAACCTTACGCAGCCCCATTTTTATCTACATTGAGCGGGGGGGAACACATTTCCCCCGAAGCCTGTCGGCTTCTCCCCCTCAATGTAGATAAAAGACATAGAATAGTAAGAAAAAAAGGCGTTTCAGCCATCATTTACACGGTTATTTATGTTATATCTTATAATTAATTACATGGTTATCAGTTTCATATAGCAACATAATCATTAGAATTAGCAGAGGCTTATACACATAGCCAGAGCAAAAGAGGATCGGCGGTTTCATCTTGCTACCAGATACCACAACCCGATCAAGCGTATTTTTGCCATTTCTCTTTAAGCGTAATACGCTAAAATTCTAAAAAGTTAGATGTATTTTTTTTAAAAGGTTTTTTTCCTTTTTTCAATTTTTTAGATGAAGTGTTTTCTTCACTGTCTTAAATATTATAAAAAAATCATAAGATTTCTTTTTGTAATAGAGGAGAGTTAAAACCAAAATGACTAAGCATTTTGTAAACTAAAACCCCTTACCACAGGAGTGTTTTCTTCCATAAAAAAATAACAACTTCTTAATGTTGTTATACTTCTTAATTTTAGAATATCAGCAATTTTTTATATTGCTTTATTGCCTAAACTTCTAAACTCTTTTTTACTTTTAATGATATGTTTTTATATATCAATTCCTAAACTTACAAGTTTGATTTTGATTCTAAACTTCCCAAAACGAATATATATTTTTTATTACCTAATATACAAAAGGCGATAACTTTTATACTCTTAACTTCTGATTATTCGTATTGAATAAATCTATATAACTTATATTTTGATTTTATAATTTTTTTATGCCAGAAGTCAACAGATCAAAAAATAGCCCCTACCACTTAATAGCAGTAGAAGCCATTTTTTAAAATTCAACAGATGAAGAATTAGCCCATTCCTCTAAAATTTCATTTGTAGAAGTTTCGTTATTTTCTTGTTTTTCCACTTCTTCTAATTTTTTATAAATGTATTTTTTTATATAATATTTAATTATTGTATTCATTTTTTATTCTTCCTTTCTTATAATTTATTTTAAAGAGGTTCACAAGAAAAATTTTTATCAAAATCATCTTGTGCCATTTCTAACAAATCAGCGTCTTTCTGTTCTTGTGATTCTTGCTTTTTAGATTCTTCTTTTTCTAGTTCAGCCTTTTCCTTTTCTTCTTTTGATTTTTGTGCTTCTAGTTCTCTATGTATTTTTTCAAATTCCTTATAATTTTCTTTACGTTCATATTCACTTAAATAATTAGGAATAACGCACTTATCCAAATAAAACTCAGGTTTTTCTATATTCAAACAAGGATGTTTATAAACAAATTCACAGTTAGTAGTAAATATATGACCTAATACAGATTTATTTTTTTTGTCTTTCTTTTCAGATTCTTCTTTTCTAACCTTACCAACATTTTTAAACATTTCTCTTAATTCGTCCTCTGTATATTGTGGTTTTTCTCTATTTACTATTTCATCATATTCTTTTAAAATTGGTTCGATTGCTTGTCTTTCAAGTTCTTTTGCCAGTGCTTCATTATCACCACACATAACCCTTATTTGTTGTAAATTACAATCAATATTTAAGTATTCATAATAATCTAAAAAATCTTTTGTATTGTTTTTATATCCTTTATTTACTTTTAAATCATAAGAATTATCATTCATTGTAATTGTTATAGGGAATCTTCTATAACTTTGCGTTTTATCTTCCGCTTCTTGTTTGTTTCCTTGTTTATCTGTATATTCCCCCGCCAGACGATCTAAAAAATCAGAGCAACATTGAACGCTATTTATTATATTTATTTTATTACATAAATTAGTAGCGGCATATTTTACATTTTGATTTTTTCTATCAGGGTGAGGATCTAAAACTTCAAAAGCGTTTCCCCTACCTTTTAAAACTTTTAAAAGTTCCCAAGACCTTTTATCAGACCAAATTATAATAGGTTGTCCGTCATATCCAATAAATTCAGCACCTTCAGCACCCACACAAAAAAATATATCTTCTTCATTTGCTATATCAGGATAAAGATTTCTTGCCAGTGCTTTACTCATTAAACCTTTACCGTTTCCACCTTCACCAGATATATAAATATTAATTCTTTCTTTTGGAGGTTTTAACTCATTTATATAACGTAGTCTTAAATATGTAAGATCCTTTTCATTATCCATATACATTTTTTTATCTTCGTCTTGACATTCTTTTAAGGTTTTACCCAAATATCTAACATCATAACGCATACGATCTTTAGGACATAAATCACCGCCATATTTTAATTTGTTTTCTTCTCTTTCTATAAGTTCTTTTCGCCAGTCAAAATTTGAAATAACTTCTTCATCATCATAAAGGGCTTTTCCTTTTGCTTGTTCTTTTTCGCTTTCGTGTGTTAAATAAGCCACCTTATCAAGAAAAGCACCTCTGCCTTTTGGCAATTCTATATATTGTTCGGGAACATTAAACCATTTAGAAATATATTTTATATCAACCTTGCCAGGACATTCTAAGACAACGTGCCAGTGGTCATTTTTTAATTCTCCCGCTTTTCCTTTTCCTTGTTTTTCTTCTTCCAAAGTATAAGGATCTCTGTTATGTTTAATATAAGCATAACGCTTTATAGTTTTGTGATCTAATCCATCTTTTATAATTTCTTCATTGAAATGCAAATCTTCCCCAGTTGCAGGATTTTTTTCATATTGCACTATTTCAAAAATTTTTGCTTTTATAGTTGTTTTTTCTTTTTCATTGATTAGACCTCACCACCTTTTTTTTCTGTTTTTTCTTTTATAAGTTCTTCAATAGCAGTAAAAAGAGCGTAATTGTTATATAACACAATATTTATAAAATGGACTTTATGCTCTAATCCTCTTATGTTATTAGCCATTGAATATATTTCTTTTTCATATGCTATAAGTTCATCAGCAGTATAATCATTATAAAGAGCCTTAAATTTATCTATCCATTCTCGATCTTTTTTCATATAACCGTTTTCATCCTTACAGTTAAAGTATTTTTTATTTTTCATTTTTTCACCTTCCTTTTTATTAATCATCATATCCATAATTAAAGCGTTTTCTATAAAAGCTATCACTTGAATTATAATGTCTATTTGTTCCATTTTCATAATCATCTGTTTCCTCTACATATTCATCATATGATATTTCAAAATATTCCAAAGAAACCAAATAATTATGACGCATATTGAAAACTCTATAAATCATAAAATATTCATTATCCTTATTTCTATAAAAAGCCATAGAAATATTATTTATTGATTTTTCTTTTATAAGTTTTGGTCTTTTATCCCAAAACTCTTGTTTTGTAATTTCTATCATTTTCTTTCTTCCTTTCTTATAAAACAAAAAATAGATTAAACAGAAATAAAAAGACTTTTCAGCCCTTTATTTTTTCCATTTAATCTATAACTTGTTAGATTTTTAATATTTAATTATATAATAATTTTATAAAACTTTCCCCACATTGTCAACAGAACAGAGAGAAAAAACAAGGGTAAAGATAACTAAGCATATATATTTTTTATTTAGTTGAAGAAGAGCGTGTATTCTTTTCGCAAGCGAAAAGCCTTTTGTTTTTATTACGCTCGAAATGCTACCGCATTTCTACGACCTCACAAGCGGGCGGGTTAGCCTTCTGCTACTTCGTAGCAGCCGCTTGTTCGTATGTGAATTAGGGCTAAACTGTGGAGAGTGGAGAAAGTAAGCCGCTTTCCCCACTTTAAAAGCCCATTTTCCCCACTTTTAGGCGTTTTCTTTCCCCACTTTCCCCACTTTCCCCAGTTTACCCCCCACACACCGACACAAGCCCATGTCGGTGTGTGCGCGTATAGAAAATGCCGTATTTAAGCCATTTTTAAAGGTTTTTATCTTATTTTTTACCCCACTTTCCCCAGTTTACCCACTTTCCCCAGAGGGTTTTTAAAAATCAAAAAAAATCACGCTTTTTTTCAATTTTTATAAAAAATCATCATTTGCCACAAAAAATATACTTTCTTGCCAGTCTGGAAGAAAAAAGAGCGCACCTAAGAGGAAAAAGCCCCTTTGTGGTTTTTCCTCTGTTTCCATTGTCTTTTAGGTTGTGAAGCTGTCAAGATCGGGTAGTATTTTTTTGAGAAATACATTCAAAAAAATCTCCACCCTAGCACTTGACAGCCGCCGCAGGTATCACCAAAAATTAAAGACTAGCACATATATGCTAAATATGGTATACTTTATAAATAATTTATAGAGAAGGAGAGCCGCACAGAATGGAAAGGACTAAAAAAATACAAGAACTTATAAATAGAGTCCCAGAAGCAGGAACGACATTAATTGATTTATGGAAGTGGATTATAAGAAATCACTTTACCGACACTACAATATACCCTGATCCTTTACAAGAAAAAATAATAATACAATGTAAATACACAGAGCAAAGATATGAAAAAGTAGTGCTTTACTTATATATTTTTATGAAAGAAGATAGTTGGCCAGACGCATTTTGGAGCAGTATAAGAAATATAGAAAGATACTTAAAATATGAAAGGAAACACGAAACTGCCCCTATCACATTTGAAGAATATAGCGATATTATTGAAAAACAATATTTTAAATATCTTGTTTTGCTAATAAGTGATCGAGAACATGGAGAAGATATAGTGATTGATTTTTAAGACCTAGCACCCAGAAGCCCCCGAAAGAGGGCTTTTTTTTAGTTGACTTTTGAACTTTTTGGCTACCCGATCTGGTGGGGGATCGCCGCATGGCCGCTGGACGGGTTTGTAAAGGCAAATGATTTTACAGGAAAAACCGTGATCCCGTTCTGCACATCCGCAAGCTCGGGAATGGGAGAGAGCGGGAAGCTGCTGGCGGAAATGGCCGGAACCGGAGAATGGCAGGAAGGAACAAGATTCCAGTCGAGCGCTTCGGAGGAAGATGTCCGGGACTGGGTTGCCGGATTAGGTCTTTAAACAGAGCAGACAATCCATTTGCTGCGCAATATGATTACAATGAACGGGGAGGCCGGATATGAAACGAAAATTAATGGTATTACTATTAAGCGGAATGATGGCTTTTTCCCTGGCTGCCTGCGGCGCGGGAAACCAGCCGCAGGGCGGACAGGGAGAGAATGAGACAGAAAATCAGGAAACACAGGATTCAGAAAGCAGTGAATCAGGCAGTACAGGAGACACAGGAACAGCTGCACCTGAGAATACAGAGGAACCCCAGGCAGACAGTGGACAGTCATCGGGCAGCCACGTCCTGATCGCGTATTTTTCAATGCCGGAGGACATTGACATCAGCGGCATTGACGCGGATGCCGGAGCGAGCATTGTGGTAAAGGACGGGGAGGCTTTGGGAAATGTACAGTTTATGGCACAGACCATACAGGAGGCCATCGGCGGCGACTTGTTCCGCATTGAGACAACACAGCAGTATCCGCTGGATCACGATCCTTTAGTGGATCAGGCCGCAGAAGAGCAGGATGCGGACGCAAGGCCGGAATTGTCGTCACATATTGAGAACCTGGAGCAGTATGACACGGTACTTTTAGGATATCCCAACTGGTGGGGCGACCTGCCGCAGCCGTTGTATACATTTTTGGAGGAATATGATTTTTCAGGCAAAACGATTATCCCGTTCTGTCCCCATGGAGGAAGCGGATTCTCCCGGACAGAAAGTACGATTGCCGACCTGCAGTCGGGGGCGGAGGTCAGCGTCAATGGGTTTTCCATTTCCAGAAATGAGGTAGCGGACAGTGCGGATGAAGTAACAGAGTGGGCGCAGGGTTTGGGACTATAGAAAAGGAGTAAGATAGCGGTCGTGTCTGCCAGGGTACTGAGCAGATATGGAAGGGAGCATTGGTGATATGATGAAAGACAGAAAAAGACTGGCGGCGGCATTTTTGGCAGCAGCATGCGCCGCGGCAATGTCGGGCTGCGGTACAGCGGCGGAGGATACGCCGGCTTCGGCCGGGAATGAGATTGCAGGAACCGAGGATGCCGGTACAGACACAGCAGCTGCAGATTCCGGGGAAGAGTCTGAAAACAGCGTTGACGCGGGAGGTGCGTCCGGCGGAGGCAATATTTTGATCGCGTATTTTACCGCGGCAGAAAACAGCGGAGTAGACGCGGACGCGTCCGCCAGCTATTCGGTGGTTGACGGAGAAGCCAAGGGCAGGCTGAAAGCGGTTGCGGATATGATACAGGAACAGACCGGAGGTGATTTATTTTCAATCCAAACGGATGTGGTCTATCCTGCGGACGGCGGAAAGCTGATTGACTACGCGGCGGAGGAACAGGCGGAAGATGCCCGCCCGGAGCTGACTACCCATATTGAGGATCTGGACAGCTATGAGGTGGTTTTTGTGGGATATCCCAACTGGTGGGGGGATATGCCCCAGGTATTGTATAGCTTTTTTGATGAGTATGATTTTTCCGGCAAGACGATCTTTCCATTTAATGTCCATAACGGAAGCTGTTTTTCAGGAACCATAGAGACGATCCAGGAACTGGAACCGGACGCGGCCGTGAACACGGATGGATTTACGATCAATGAAAGAGAGGTGCCGGACGCGGCAGATGATGTGGCGGAGTGGCTCTCAGGACTAGGATATTGATATTTGAAGGAGGATGACAAAAATGAACATTTTATTTATCAACGGCAGCCCCAACAAAGAGGGCAACACAGCAGCGCTTGCAGAAGTGCTGCTTTCAGGAAAAGAGTATGAAACTTTAAATCTGACCGATTATCGGATCGGAAGCTACGGGCAGAATCTTCCGGATGACCAGCTGGACGAGGTGATCGAGAAGATGAAACAGTCGGAGACGATCGTAATCGGTTCTCCGCTGTACTGGCATAACATCTGCGGTTCTGTGCGGAATATGCTTGACCGCTTCTATGGTCTGGTTCAGGAAGGCTCCCTCTCCGGGCGGACGATGTATTTCCTCTTTCAGGGCGCAGGGCCGGAAAAGTGGATGATGGAAGCAGGAGAATATACCATGAAGCGTTTTGCAGGGCTGTATGGAATGGAGTATGCCGGAATGGCAACAAACCGTTCTGAGGCGGCGGAATTATCAGAAAAACTCGGATGACAATTCAAGGGAGTCAGTATTTTCAAGGAAGCCGCAGAGTTAATCTGGCCGATATTGATGAATAAGCGGGGGAGGTGATCTGTGTGGGGCTGTTTACCGTGATACGGCGGGAATTTGTTTATATCAGTTATTATTTTAGTGTACAGCTGCGCCAGATCGCCTTTTACTGGATTCTGGGTATGGTGATCGGCTCGTTGGTATCGGTTTTTGCAAAGGATGCCATCCATAACTGTTTTGAAAAGATCAAGGACAAAAAGTGGGGGATATTCGGCGTGATCCCGGCAAGCATGTTGGGAATTGCATCGCCTCTTTGCATGTATGGCACGATCCCCATAGCGGCTTCTTTTTCCAGACATGGGATGCGCCACGACTGGCTGGCGGCTTTTATGATGAGCAGTGTGCTTCTAAACCCGCAGCTCCTTTTTTACAGCACGGCTCTCGGGGGAACGGCAATGGCAGTCAGGCTGGTTTCCTGCACTTTATGCGGAATTTCTGCGGGGCTGGCAGTGTATTTTGCCTATGGGAAGAAGGCATTCTTTGACTTTGCGGGATTTGAACCCCGTGCCAGCCATGACACAGACCCGAACCTTCTGATGCGGTTTTTAAAAAATCTGGGGCGGAATGTCAGGGCGACCGCGCTTTACTTTCTGATCGGCGTACTGCTTTCCGCTTTATTTCAGAGATATGTCCCGGCGGACGGTTTTGCAGAGCTTTTTGGGAAAAGCAATGAGGGATTTGGTGTGCTGATGGCGGCGACTATCGGCGTTCCCCTCTATGCCTGCGGCGGCGGAACAATCCCGCTTTTGCAGCAGTGGCTGGTTTCCGGGATGAGCATGGGAAGCGCGGCGGCTTTTATGATTACCGGCCCCGCTACAAAAATCACGAACCTGGGCGCTTTGAAGATTGTACTGGGAGTCAGGAGGTTTGTAGTATATATCGTTTTTGTGATGGCATTTTCTCTTGCGACAGGATTGATCACAAACTTGATTGTCTGAGACAGACGATTGCCGGGGCATTCAGAGGGATTCTGACACAATTGGCCATAAACTTGATTGTCTGAAACAGGAGACTGGCGCAATGTGAAAATGTTGTATAAAATCGGAAAGAAGCAAAGACACAAAAATATGAAGGAGGAGATTACAATGAATGAAGTAACTTTAAACAATGGTGTAAAAATGCCTATGGCGGGAATCGGGACTTTTCTTATGACACCGGATGAAGCGGAAGCGGCTGTGCTCAGCGCGCTGGAGGGCGGCTACCGCCTGATCGACACCGCCAACGCATATGTCAACGAAAAAGCAGTCGGCCGCGCGATGAAGAAATCCGGGCTGAAGCGGGAAGACATTTTCCTTGAGACAAAAATCTGGCCTTCCTTTTATGAAAATGAGGATGCCGTCGAAAAGACGCTGGAGCGGCTGGATACGGACTATATTGACCTTCTTCTCATCCATCAGCCGGCCGGTAATTATATTGCAGGCTACAGGCTCATGGAAAAGGCGTACAGGGAGGGCAAGGTAAAGGCGATCGGACTTTCTAATTTTAACAGGGAACAGATTCAGGAAATACTGGACACCTGCGAGGTGGCGCCCACGGTTCTCCAGACAGAGGTGCATCCTTATTCCCAGGAAAAGGAGCTGAAAGAATTTCTGGATCAAAACAAGATTGTGATCCAGGCATGGTATCCGCTTGGACACGGGGACAAGAATCTGATCGAGGAGGGCGTATTTGCAAAGCTGGCCGAAAAATACGGAAAAACCAACGCACAGATCATCCTGCGCTGGCATGTGCAGTCCGGCATTGTCGTGATTCCGGGATCTAAGAATCCGGATCATATCCGCGCGAATGCAGATATTTTTGACTTTGCGCTGACAGAAGGGGAGATGGCGGAGATTGCCGCGCTGAACAAGGACAAGAGGTATTATACCAGCACGCCGGAACTCCTGCAAAGATATGTGGAGATGGTTCCGCCTGTGGATGAGCAGAAATAGTGGGGAGCTTTAAGAAGGGGCTATCTATTTCCCGACAGCCCCTTGGGTTGGGTTATTTATCTCCATAGTGGCCTCTGCAGTGGGCAATGTAGAGCCGCCCGTTTTCCATATGGTAGACGAGGCGGTCTTTTTCGTTGATGCGGCGGCTGTATTCGCCCTGCAGGTCGCCGGAAAGGGGTTCGGGCTTTCCGATTCCTTTCACGCAGCCGTTCCGCTCAATATCCTGAATGAGCTGGTTGATCCGCTTTAGTGTTTTTTTATCCTGCGTCTGCCAGTAGAGGTAGTCCTCCCAGGCATCGTCTGACCATATTTTTTCACTCATCGTCCACCTCGATCAGCTCATGGGCGGTGCCTTTCCCAGCTCTCAGTTCCTGGACGGATTTCTTCACATAGGCCATGTTTGCCTCGGAGAAGAATGGGTCGGTGGTCTGGATAATCTCAAATGGGATGCGGTTTTCGCGTAAAACTGCTTTCACAAAAAGATTGATTGCGGTAGAAGTATTCAGGCCAACATTGGAGCAGAAGGTGTCAAAGCTGGCCTTGTCTTTTTCGTCTACCCTTGCGGTTAAGGTTGCCAGTGCCATAGATATCTCTCCTTTCGTATTCGGATTGTGATTATTATAGCACTATTGTATGCTGAAAGCAAGCGTATGTATTACATATATTTGAGTGGCATCGGTTAGAAATGGCCGATGTTTTCTTTCGGTCGGCTATTCAGATGCTTCACCGTTAAGTATATAGGGCTTTAAAGATTCATGTTCAAAATAGTCCAGAAATTCTGAAAACCATGGTACAATCTGCAGAGGTTCATCAAAGAGACATTGATTAAAAATGATCCCGTGAATAGAATAAACAAGCAGATTCGAGAAAAAATCTATAGGAAAATCTTTTTTCAATTCATGGTTCTCCATTGCATCATGAAAAATAGTATTGCAGATTTCATAGTCATAATGCTTCTGATCAAAAAGTCCATCCCGAATATCACGATACGCTGGGGTTAGGCGCAGCTGGGTAAAGATCCTTGTCAGAGAAAGCCCGTCTTCCTCTGCATGACGCGCCCGCATAAGAAAGTATCGGCGGAGGCGTGTCATAAAAGGAGTGTCTTTATCCCCGTAGGATTCTTTTAAATGTGAATTCCACGTGAGCTGTGCGAATAAATCTTCTTTCGAAGAAAAATAGTGATAAAAGGTTCCGGTTGCGATGCCGCATGCTTTTGTAATATCCGGGATATTGATTTCGGATATGGGCTTTTGTTCGATCAGCTTACGTCCCGCCGTTAAAATTTTTTCTTTTGTCTGGATTGCCTGCAGCTGTCTGGTCGTCAGTTTCTGTTCCAAAATATGTCTCCATTCCAGTGTTTTAAATCACATTGAATATAATCAGTATGGTAAAAAAATACTCCTATTATTATAGAATCTTATGATTATTCTGTCAATAATGGAAGACATTAAGAAAAAGAGAAAATCAGTAATGTGAAAATTGGATATGGTAAAAATGTATTAAAAAATATAAAAAACATCTTGACAATTATGCGTTATTGCTATATTATGAAAACAATTCAATGAAAGATATTCAATGAAAAAAATTCGATGAAAGGGAGGGCAGTATTTAAAACAGGACAGAGAAAATTGTAATCAGAGGAGGAAGATTACCATGCGAAACGTCAGAGTATATTTACTGGGAGGAACGATTGCTACAAAAATTGATGAGAACGGAAATTCTGTAGGGATGGATCTGAAGGATTACGTAAAGCAGCTTCACGAATTTGACGGGAAAGTGAATGTGGATGTAAATTCTTGGTGTTAGTCAAAAAAAGTGTTGGTTTCAACATTTGACTTGAATACAAACGTT
>CAYQBE010000031.1:0-42431 GCA_964415625.1 uncultured Clostridium sp. | reverse complement strand
CCGCATCCGGCTCAATGGCGGAGCGCATGATGACCGCCTCTGTGATTCCCACATGTGACTCGAAATAGGCTTTTGTCTCTTCCCCAAGCTGCTCTTCGATCCCGCTTCTTAAGACAGATGCCGGAAGCTTCCAGTTTTCACAGGTCACGATATTCAGATTCCCGCCCGTTTTTGACTTCTTTTCAATCCCTTTTAACAGAATTGGGATCAAGGACGGAAGATTTTTACCTCCCACAGCGGTAAACACGGTGTCAGCCTGGGAAATGGCTTCTGCCGCCTGCTCCTCCTCCTCGAAGCTCCACGCATGAACGCCTGTGACCTCGCAGTTTTTTTCACTGTGCCCCAGAATGTTGACCATGTAACGCCCGCGTGTGTTGATCAGGTCTGCAAGCGATTCCGCCCGTTCGATGAACGTAAACGGAATCCCGCTCAGATACAATAAATGTCCGATAAATCCTCTGGCGATCTTTCCGGCGCCGAATATTACACAGCTCATAAGCTGTCCCTCCTTATATGTTTTATGGCAGGATAGAGTTCTCTATAGATGGAAAAGCGCTGCTTCAAACGCTCCTGATACAGACCCCCGGGCCTGATGTGCTCCCTGCTCCTGCAGTTGTGTTCTATCGCTTCCTCAAAATCCGCATACCGGCCCGTGCCCACCGCAGCGGTTATATAAGCGCCCAGAGCCGAGGTGTCGGTCTCCTCCGGCACGATCACCGGGACACCGAAAAGCTCCGCCTTCATCTCGCAGAGCACCCGGTTCGCCGCCGCGCCGCCGGACACCCGCATCACCTTTCCCCGGGGCTTTCCCATGCATTCATAGATGTGATATAAGCTGAATACCACGCCTTCCATCACCGCATAGGCCATATCCCTTTTCTCACAGGCTCCGTCAATGCCGAAGAACATCCCCCGTGCGTCGGCGTCCCAGACAGGCGCGCGTTCCCCATTGAGATAAGGAAGAAACACCGGCGGTTTCCTGCTCAGGCTCTCCATCGGCTCCACATCCCCGAATCCGAACAGACGCATCCCATAGTCCAGGGAGGCTCCGGCCGAGGCAGTCACACCATAATGTACATTACCGCAGAAATACGGGCTGCTGACCAGATTCGTATCCGGAGCCGGACCAGATTCCACTACGCCCAGATGCTCGCTGGTCCCTGTAATGTCAAAGAAATCTCCGATCCCATATACGCCCATCCCCAAAAGGGATGCGTAAAAATCATTCATACCGATAAAAACCGGGACTCCGGCCGGAAGCAGGTTCCCTTCCAGCAAAATCTCCCGGGTATCTCCGACCCTGCCGGTCACCGGAAGCATCTCCGGCAGCTTTTGTACGGGAAACCCGATCCATTCTAAAAGCACCTGGCTGTACCGGCCTTCCGAAAGCCTTGCCAGCCCCCGCCAGGAATATGGGTCCGTAAATCGTCTCCCTGTCAGCATTTCGCACAGGAAGTCCTTGGGCTGGCAGACACTTTCCACTTGCGGATAGTGCCTTTTGATATACAGCAGACGGGGAAGCGGATAGGAAATGATGTTGGGGTGAGGCATATTGATCTCCCGGAGAAACAGCTCTCTGCCGAAGGTTTCTTTGATCTCCGCCAGTTCCTCCGCTCCTTCCCTGCCGCTCCATGGGATGACCACCTCCCCGTTCACCAGATAGGTTCCCACCTGGGAGGACAGGCCGATCGCCGCCAGCCCCCGCAGATCCAGGCGTGCCAGCGCCTTTTTGACCGCGTTCCACCAGCCGGAGGGGGCAGGCTCCTGATACGCCTCCTTCACCTTGACGGTTCCTCCGCCGCGGGATTTCAGGAGCATTTTCACGGAAGAGGTTCCCAGATCGATTCCTAGGATGCCGCCCTCTCTATGGATGCCGCCCTCCCTATTCATCTACAAACACCGCCTTCAAAAAGCCTTCCGGGCGCTTTCTTGCCAGCTCCAGACCGTGGGCAAACTCCTCCAGCCGGATCCGGTCGGTCGCGAAATGCTCGATATCCACCAGGCCGCCGGCCATCATGGCGACGGCTTTTCCATGCTGGTTCCAGTTGTTGCCGGCCCCGATCAGGCGCAGGTTGTTGATGTGGATATCATCCACGCGGATATGCATGACCTTCCCCCTGCCATAGCCTGCAAGCGCCACTGTACCGCCTTTTCTCGCCAGCTTTAAGCTCTGCTGGATACAGCTTTCTATCCCGGTGGCGTCGATCACCACATCGGTTCCGGCCGGGCGGAGCTTCTTCATCTCCTCCAGCAGATCCTGTTCCGCCGTCACGATCGTGTATGCCGCTCCCATCCGTTCCGCGATGGCAAGCCGTCTCCGGGTGGAAGCCGCAACAACGATCTCCCGCATCCCCATGGCCTTGGCCGCCGCAAGGATGCACAGGCCGATGGAACCAGCCCCGATGATCGTAAGCGTATCCCCCAGCCTGGCCCCCGCCTTTTCCAGCGTTCCCAGGGCAACTCCCAGGGGTTCGCACAGCGCCCCGTGAACAAAAGAAACCTGCTCCGGCAGCTCACAGAGACCATAAGCCGGAACGATCACGTACTCCGCATAGGCCCCGTCCCGACGGAAGCCGATCTCCTCAAATTCACTGCAGTACCGCCAGTTGCCGCTTCGGCAGGCGTCACATTTCAGGCAGACCACATCGTTGCTTCCCACCACTCTTTTTCCGATCCATGCCTCATCTTCCCTGCTTCCGGCGGCATCTACAATGCCGCTCCACTCATGCCCAGGCGTAATGGGATAATTGGCCGGAATGTTCCCGTCGATCACCTCCAGATCCGTGGCGCAGATTGCCGCCGCCTTCACCCGTACCCGCACAAATCCGGGCTGGGGTTCGGGAATAGCTTTTTCCTCCAGAACGACACAGCCGGGTTCTCTGATCACGATTGCTTTCATTTTTTCACATCCTTTTTCTTTTACTTATTGCCGATTTTATCACGCTGTAATATAATAAGCAACAAACATTTTAAGATACATTCAGGAGGTTTCCATATGACGAAAGAACAGATTTTAAACACCCGCCTGACGGATGAGCAGATCGCATTGTTTTATCTGGGGCAGGAAGGATTTTTGATCCGATACCGGGATCACTTTTATCTCATCGACCCCTATCTGTCGGATTCCATCGACCGCCATCACGGGATGCGGGACGCGGATTGGACGCGCAGGTATGACATCCCCATCCTGCCGGAGGAGCTGGATTTTGTAGACTATGTATTTTGTACCCATGACCATACGGATCACGCGGATCCGGATACGCTGCGCGCTCTTGCCGCCCACAATACCAAGGCCGTATTCATCGTCCCGGCACCGATTCGTGAAAATATCTGCTCCTACGGGGTAGACGCTTCCCGTATCATGGGCGCTGCCGCCGGGCAGAAGCTGTCTCTCGGCCCCTGCGGTGTCACACCTGTTGCGGCGGCGCACGAAGAACTGCATACCGATGAAAATGGGAATTATAAAGAACTGGGTTACCGGATGACCTTCGGCAGCACCACCCTGTTCCATTCCGGAGACTGCTGTATCTATGACGGCCTTGCAGAGCAGATCGACGGGGTTGATATCCTGATGGTTCCGGTCAACGGAAGAGACTACTATAAGCTGCAAAATAACATTATTGGAAATATGAATGCGGAAGAGGCCGTACTGCTGGCACAGGAGGTTCGTGCCCGGCTGCTTGTGCCCATGCATTTTGATCTGTACGCAGGCAACGGACTCAGCCCGGCTCACTTCGTAGACTGCGTATACCGGTTCAGCCCCGGACAGGCCTTCCACATGTTTGCTCCCGGAGAGAGATATATCTTTTGAGTAGAAGTCGGTATTTGTGACAGTGCCTAACCTGGATAAACCAGAAAAACACGATACGAGAATTTTGACATTTTGCGCAAGAAATTGTTCGTAAGTGCCTGAGGAGTTGTCAGGAAATGGCGGCATGGCCGCAAGATATTGCTGTGATTTATCATGCCGCATTGCAATATCCTGTGGACCCCCTGCCTTTCCTGGCAATTCCTTATTCCACATTCCGCAGAAATCCCACATAGGTCGCCGTAAAGTAGACCGCATAGATCCCGAAGAACAGCAGAAATGCCGTCATGAAATACCGCAGCACAAAGGTATGCAGCCCAGTAGCAGCGACAAACATCGCACTCACGAAGATGATGACGACCCCGCTGAGCACCGCGGCAAACAGCGCCGGGCACAGGAAATACATGAACAGCTGTTTCCACACCACGGCCGCAAGCTTCTTTTTCTTGAGCCCGATCTTCTGCAGCACCCCGTACCGGAACCGGTATTTGGCGGAGTCGCTGAGCTGCTGTACGGACAGCACGGTCAGAGCCACGCACAGGAACACCAGGCCGATATAAAACAGCGGGAAGATGATGGAGGAAAGCATATACTTCACTTCCGGGATCAGGTTGTCGCGGACCAGATATTTTGCATAGTAGACCACCACCGAATCCGTTCCGTATCCCGCGTCTGTTTCATCCAGGTACACATGCCCCATCATGTCCTGAATCTCATCCTCGGACAATTCCACCAGATCATCCAGACGTTTTTCCAGATCCTTCGGAGCCTCCCCCTCAATGTCCACGGCAAGTTCCCTGTAAAATACATCCATTGCCTCCGTCTCGCTGTCCGGAACCACGATCAGATAATCCGCCCCATTGTGCCCGTCCTGGGAAAATGGCTCCGTCCGGTATCCGGCGCAGCAAAGCTCCCCGTCTTTTCCTCTGACAGAAAGCTCCCCGGAAAAATCTCCCGTCTCCTGCCAGATCCGTTCCTTGAGGTGGATCAGGTATTCCCCTTCTTTTAATGAAACCGCAGGATAGCCCAGCATCCCGCGCAGATGGTTGTATGCCGAAAGGCTGATGTAGGTATCATAGGTTCCGTAAAAGCCGCCGGCTTCTTCCTCGATCTTTTTCAGATCCGGCGTTCCGTCTGCCTTGCGGAAGGAATCATCAAAGACACGCAGATGACTGTACAGCCATGTATTCATTTCTACGCTTCCGTTCTGGTAGATCGGATATGGGTATGCGTCATGGATCCGGGTTTCCTGCTCCAGCACTTCCAGCTCCTTCGCAAAATCCTCATCTGTCCTCTCACTGAATACCTGCACATCAAAGGGGAATTTCTGTTCCAGCATCTGGTTCTGGTAATCTGAAAACATCATGGCAAACGCACAGCCGATAAGCGCGATGGCAAACAACGCGGTCAGCGTCCCCATCGTAAACTGCATGGTCTTGACCTTGGAGGAAAACTGCCGCAGGAGAAACAGATTTTCCCCCTTATAAATGGCATTGCCTTTTTTTCTTACATAGCAGACGATCCAGGAGGACAGCCCCATATAAAACAGATAGATTGCGAGAACCAGGGACACCAGGAACAGCAGAATATCCCCCGTGCTCCAGGTTTCTTTGAAAAACAGCCTGAATCCCAGGAAACATAATAGCAGGACGGAGGCCGGAAGCAGCCATTTTTTCAGCGCTTCATGGGATTCCTTGATCTCTTCATTCTGCTGCCCCGCGTACATCAGCTCCCGGATGTTCATCTTCCGGAATTTTCTGGAGCAGCGGAACAATGCCAGGATATAACAGCCGCCATAGCAGGATACCGTCATCAGGAGGCAGCGGAAGTCCAGAACAATCCGCAGGTGATACGTTTCCTGTAGCATACCGTACAGGATGGACAATAAGATCTGCTGCAGAAGGATCCCCAGCACCAGGCCGCACAAAAACGCCCCCATGCCGAGAGCCGCATTTTCCCGCATGTACAGGCGGGCGATCGTCTTTTTGCGCATGCCCAGCAGCAGATAGGTTCCAAACTCCCGGCTCCTTTTGCCGAGCATGAACCGCACCATATAGTTGATCAGCCAAGCAATGATGATCACCACAAATACCGTCGCCATGATGATCAGCGCCTGCATCATATCCACATCACTGACCCGGCCCTGCAGGTCCGTGGAAAAGATAACCGTATTGAAAGCGAACATCAGCGCGGTCACAAAGGTCATAGTCAGAAAATAGACCAGGTAGTCCCTGGCGGAACGTTTGACATTTCGGAAGGCCAGCTTAGCGAGCATCGGAAAACTCACCTCCTGTCAGAGACAGCACATCCAGGATCTGGTTCAGGAAGCCGCGCCGGTTCTGCTCCCCCCGGACCAGCTCATGGAAAATGCGCCCGTCCTTCAAGAATAAGATCCGGGAACAGTAGCTGGCGGAAAACGCGTCGTGAGTCACCATGAAAATGGTGGCCGAGAGCGTCCGGTTCATCTCCGTAAAGGTCTCCAAAAGAGTCTGGGACGACCTGGAATCCAGCGCCCCCGTCGGCTCATCCGCCAGCAGGAGCCGGGGATGGTTGATCAGCGCCCTGGCGCAGGCGCACCGCTGCTTCTGCCCGCCGGACACCTGATAAGGGAACTGTCCGCGGACATCCGCAATGCCCAGAAGGTTCAGCATGTTCTCACACTCTTCCTGGATCTCCCGGCGGCCTTTGTGCTGGAGCGTCATGGCCAGCATGATATTTTCCTCGATGGTCAGCGTATCCAGGAGGTTGTAGTCCTGGAATACAAAGCCCAGATTCTCCTTGCGGAAATCCGCCAGCTGGTCCTCTTTCAGTTCCGTAATGTCGGTATCCCCGTAATAGATATGCCCGGCCGTTACGTTGTCAATGGTGGACAGCATGTTGAGCAGGGTTGTTTTTCCGCTGCCGGAGGCCCCCATCACGCCGACAAATTCGCCTTTGTCCACCGTGAAGCTGACACGGTCTACCGCTTTTGTCACATTTGCGCCGTTTCCATAATACTTTTCCACATCGCAGATTCGGATGTAGTCTTTCATAGTCTGTCACTCTCCCTTCAAAACTCACGGCAGATTTCATCGGCCGTGAATATAACTTGATCGTAACAGATTCTGGGGATGGATTGTATCAGGTTCGCTTACAATTATCTTACATTTTCGAAAGATTTCCAACCGTACAGGTGGGAAATTTTCTGTGAAATGGCGGTCAGTCTTCCAATTCCACCATCTTAAATGTGGTATATCCTTCATAGTAATAGCTGGTATCGATCCCCTTCATATAGATATCCCTGTCATGGATCTCAGATGTCAACGCAGCCTTCAATACATGCTTGATCTCGATATCCCGGATCGGGCTTCGTTCCATGGCGAGAAGGTAGTCCTCCTTGTCCACTCTGCTCCAGTCGATCACCTGACGAAGTTCCTTTTTCAAGATCTGATCCAGCCAGATCCTGGCGCTCCGGCCATTTCCTTCCCGGAAAGGATGCGCGATATTCATTTCCACATATTTTTCGATGATCTCGTCAAATGTAGACTGGGGCATTTTATCTATATTTTCCAATGCAGCCTGCAGATACATCAAGGGCGCAAAACGGAAGTTTCCTTTCGCAAGATTTACAGTTCTCACTTTTCCCGCGAAATCGTAAATCTCATCAAATAAGTATCTGTGAATCTCGGCAAGGGTCGCAAAAGTTCCGGCATCAAGCTCGTCAAGCATACCTGACTCGAACAATTCCAGGGCTTTTTTCTTGCTGATTTTCTCCTCTTCCCGTGCCAGCTCTGCTGAATTTGTGATTCCAAGTTTATTTTCCAATACCATTGATATCATCCCTTCTAAACAGACTCATAATTCAATCGTCAAACATCCAATCTCACTGCCAAATAAGTTTATGAAAATTTCGTGCCGTTATGCCGAAGCAATACGGCATGTTCTTTTCTTCTATGCTTCGTTTATAACATACGTACTGATAGGAAATTCCAGCACAATGCACGTGCCGCTTCCATACTCTGACCGCGCATTAATCTCTATCCCTAATTTTCCGCACAGCTTCCGGCAGAGGTACAGTCCCATCCCCGTAGCCCGGTCATTCTTACGTCCGTTGGTCCCGGTAAAGCCTTTTTCAAAGATACGCGGCAGTTCTTCCTTTTTGATCCCTGCGCCGTTATCCTCTACAAGCAGATGGACACCATTCGGAAAGGCTTCCGCAGTGATCCGGATACGTGCGTTTTCTTTTGCTTTATATTTTGTACAGTTCAGGATCAGCTGATTCAGGATAAACAGGATCCATTTCCGGTCTGTATAAACTTTTTGCTCTCCACACCGGACTTCTACCTGGATCTGGTTCTGGATCAGGTAATATTTATTTTTCAGCACTGCCTCCTCCGCGGCTGTCTGCAGATCGGTCTCCCGGATCACATAATCCTTGTATACCTCATCCGAACGGGCATAGTAGAGCGCCATATCTACATAATTCTCTACCTTCTGATTTTCCAGTGCGATCTGCCGGATTGCTGCATTCTGGCTTTCCGACGTAATCTGCTGAATTGCTGCATTCTGGCTTTCCGACGTAATCTGCTGATTTGCTGCGTTCTGGCTTTCCGGCGCACCCGTCTCCTGGCAGACCTCCTGTGCCCGGTCTGCATCGCTTTCGTTCATTCTGTCAGCCTTGCCCGCTTTTTCGCCGAAGGACTCTGGATATCTCCGTTCCTCTCTTCGGTTCTCACATATCAGGGATATACTGGTGATCGGGGCCTTGATCTCATGAACCCAGCTTTCGATGTACTCCCGATATTCCCGCTGTTCATCCTCCACCCGGCGGATCCGTTCGATGACGGACTTGTTGGACCGGCGGATCATCTCCCGGTACAGCCTGTCCTCGATACGCGGAGATTCCGGCATCAGTTCACCCAGCAGGAATCTCTGGTCTACCTTGTCCAATATATGCCCTATCTTCAAGAAATATATTTTTCGGTCATGATAAGCATACAGCGTCCAGGCGGTAAGGATCAGAATCCAGCAGATCAGAATGAGGGCACAGGAATCCCATGGGTATCCTGTGAGAAGGAGATAGCCGGTGAGCACCAGCATGCAGGTGATGTGCAGGAGAAAAAGAAGGAGCTTATCCTTCAGGAAAGCGCCGAAAGACAGAGAGCCCTCTTCCCTATGCAGTTCCTTTTTCATTGCCCCGCGGATCATATCGAATACCCCATTCCTCTCTTCGTCCTGATAAAGTCGTGCCTCCCGGCCTGCTCCAGTTTTGCGCGGATCCGGGTCATATTGACGCTCAAGGTATTATCATCAATAAAGACCTGGTTATCCCAGAGGTACTCGATCAGGTTCGCCCGGGAAACGATTTTTTCTTTGTTCAAGAACAGATAATGCATGATCTTTAATTCATTTTTTGTCAATTCTACCACCTGCCCGCAGAAAGAAAGGCTGCCCCGCGCGATATCCAGCTCTGCCCCTTTGTGGGTAAGCTTTGTCACTTCTGTACCCTCCCGCGCGGTGCGCTTTAAAACCGCCGCGATATGCGCCAGCAGGATCGGCGCCTGGAAGGGCTTGGTAATATAGTCGTCCCCGCCCTTCATCAGCCCGGTCAGTTCATCCATAGAATCGGTCCTGCTGGTCACAAAGATGATGGGAACCTCCGATGAAGCGCGGATCCTGGTACAGATGTCAAATCCGGATTCTCCCGGCAGGTTCAGATCCAGCAGCACCAGGTCCGGGCCGCAGGACAGCACCTGTTCCGGCACGTCTGTAAAATTATCCAGGACAGTCACCTGGTACAGGGCATTTTCAAGAAGGAGTTTCAACTCCTGACGGATGGCGGGTTCATCTTCTACGATTAAAATGTGCATGGTATGTTCACCTCTGCCTCTATTATGACATAACGGCGGGCTTTATACAATCATAATAATGGCGCCATGTAAACCGGCAGATATACGACGTCCTTTCAAGGCGGCGAAGTCGAAGCATATTATTGACATTATAAATAATATTTGATACAATGTGCACACAAACCCCTGCAGTAAATAACTATAATATTTATTTCCTGGAGTCAATTGTTCGTTTTAGAAAAAGTGAGGTAAAAATTATGGCTCAGACAAATGTAAATATAAGAATGGATGAAACATTAAAGCATCAATTTGACCGGCTTTGCAATGAATTAGGATTGAATATGTCAACTGCTTTCAATATTTTTGCTAAGACAATGGTCCGCCAGCAGAAAATCCCTTTTGAAATAGCCCTTGATGTACCTAATGCAGAAACCCGCGCAGCCATTGACGATGTAAACCACGGAAGAAATCTCAGCAAGTCATTTCACAGTGTGGATGAATTGATGGAGGACTTAAATGCTTGACATACGGTATTCTACTAAATTTAAAAAAGATTATAAGACAATCATCAAACGCGGATATAATCCGCAATTACTGCAAGATGTACTGAGTATTTTAAGCAGCGAGCAGCCACTCCCGTTAAGGTATAAGGATCACAGTCTATCCGGCTGTTATGAGGGACACAGGGAATGCCACATCACTCCTGACTGGCTGCTCATATATAAAGTTGAACAGAATATATTAACTTTGACATTAACCAGAACCGGAACACACAGCGATTTGTTTTAGTCTGCTTTCCGAAATCTGAACAAAAACTTCCCCTGAGGAAAAATAAGAGGTAACACAGATGCAGGAAAGCAGGTTATTTAAGATCCTATACCATTTACTTGATAAGGGCCAGGCTACCGCCCCGGAATTGGCGAAAAAATTCGAGGTATCGGTCCGAACGATCTACAGAGATATCGATGCCCTGAGCGGAGCAGGCATTCCCGTTTATACGGAAGCAGGCAGAAACGGCGGGATTCATTTACTGAATGATTTTGTCCTGGACAAGGCCGTTCTGTCCGAGGCTGAAAAGCAGGAAATCCTTGCGGCATTGCGGAGCATCCATATCACCCGGAACATGAACGGCAGCCGGACCTTACAGAAGCTGTCCGCATTGTTTCAGCTCCATTCAGAGAATTGGCTTGAAGTAGATTTTTCCAGATGGGGAAATCCCGGATATGACAATGAAACCTTCGAGCTTCTGAAATCTGCCGTGATCCGCCGCAGAAATGTGAAGCTCCGTTACGCAGGCTCTTACGAGGAGATCCGTGAAAGAACCGTACAGCCCTATAAGCTTGTCTACAAAGCAAAGGCATGGTATCTGCAGGCATTTTGCACGGAAAAGCAGGACTGGCGCGTCTTCAAATTAAACCGTATTTTAGAACTGGAGGTGTTGGAGGAAGGGTTTTCGCAGCGGAATCCTCCAGGGCCGATCGAGACCTTCGAAGGGGAATATCCGAAGGTCACGCTTCGTTTTCCGAAAGAAATGTCATACCGCGTTTATGATGAGTTCGATAAAACACAGATCCAGCGGCAGGAGAACGGGGATTTGATCGTCTCCGCGAACATGCCGGAGGATCCGTGGCTGATCGGGTTTCTGCTGTCCTTCGGAACCCAGGTGGATATCCTTTCACCTGCCCATCTGAAAGAAGCGGCAGCGGAACAGGCAAAGTTAATCTACGAAAAAAATAGGACATGATGCAGGCTGGTGTTCCCGGATGGCTCTCATACAAATCTTACGATCTCTTCAAAGCTTCTTTTGGGAACATAATAATTTTTTGCCTCATCGAGATAGTATTTTAAACCTCCATTTTCTCTCGGCCCGACAAGAGTACTCTTATGTCCTGGTTTTCCAAAAGCGACAACCAGGCGTATGGTCTCCTCCTCCGGAACAGAAAGCAGCCTCCCAATCTCCGGTATATTGATCGCACCCAGGAGACAGCTTCCGATTCCCGACTCCCATGCCGTCATTACCATTGCGTCCACCGCAAGCCCGATATCCATGTCGCAGAAGGATCCTGCATCGGCAGTTTTTGATACCACAACAAATGCTGTTGGCTGCTCTCCTTCCTTTGGCGTTCCAAGCTCTCTTGGGAGAGAGCTTGCGAAAGTCACAAGCGGCTGCATTGCCGAAACCATTTCCTTACTGTCAACTACCACATACCGAATCGACTGTGCATTATGTGCGCTGCTTGATATTCTTGCATTTTCAAGCATCTGGCAAAGCAGCTCCCTTGGCACCGGGTCCTGCAGAAAACGCCGGTATGAACGGCACCCTTTATAAAGATCACTCAAATTCATCCTTATCACCCCCATAGTCAATTTACATTTACTGCATACAGATCATTGCTTTATTCTTTAAACTGTCTGTCTCACATCTGCTCCAATATCAGTGTGGTCAGCTCGTCAAAATTATCTACTAAATAATCCGGTTCCAGTGCTTCTAATGCTTCTCTGCTTCGAAAGCCCCAGCTTACGAGGATCACAGGGATCCCTGCGTTTCTGGCTGTTAACACATCCACTTCACTGTCACCGACATATACGGCGCAGGCAGCATCGCTGCTGAAAAAATGCAGCGCTTCTTTGATCAGATCCGGAGCAGGTTTTCTACGCACCCCATCCTTTTCTCCGGAAATATACGTGATGTAATCACCAAAAAAGTGGCGTACTACCTTCTGTGCGGCCTCATCCGGCTTATTCGATATGACAGCCATTTTGAGCCCCTGCTCATCAAGACGCTCCAGATGTCCGCAGGCGCCCTCATAAGGGAAAGTCTTATCCTGAGAATGGAGAAAATAATATTGCCTGAATATCTGAAGCGCCTGCTCTAATATTTTTTCATCTGCCTTCTGCTCCTGCGGGATGCAGCTTGTAAGCAGGTATCTCACCCCATTACCGACTGCCCCTTTGATTTCTTCACGGTTCTTTTCAGGAAATCCCATCTTCCGCATCGTATAATTTGCACTGTCCCTGATATCCTCCAGAGAATTTAATAATGTTCCGTCCAGGTCAAAAATAATCGTATTCCAGCTCATAACAATCCTTTCCCATTCCGTTCATTTTATGCTTCTTCTGCAGCGATCCCCATATATTTATCAATATATCCGTCGGAGGCTCCAAAAAACTTGTACCAGCCCTTTCGATGCTTCTTGAAATGTACAACCGCAGCTATATAAATAACAACCAATGCACCGATCAAAATATATTTCAAGCCGCCGTTTACACAATAGCATTTATAGAATATCCAGGAAAACGGGTTGGCCGATACAAGCCAGCTTCCTACATATGTCTGTCCCTCAGAAAGCGCAAAACCAGCCGTTGTTGCTGCCTGTGTAAAGACTTCTGCCATATCTGTCGCGATCAAATGCGCGATAGATCCCCAGATCGTTCCGCCGATCACGGATTTTAAAATATCTCCCTGAAACGCTGCCGTCAGTCCGATCACCATGAATGGGATCGCGGGAAGATCTGCCAAGGGAACTAACCGGTTGCCAGGAAGGATAATTGCAGCCAGGATCAAAATTGGTATCAGTATGATACCAGCCGTCATATTTGCAGTCTCTCCAAAGTAAACTGCAGGATCAATTGCGATCAGAAAATATTTCCGTTTAATTTCTCCGGTACGCATCCTGGCATTCATCGTATTGCTGATCGGGATCAAGCCGCGTACAAACAGACCGGAAATCGTGGGATAAATGACCAGCATCACGGAAATTGTAAAAGCAAATGTCAGGATCGCAGACCATGTAGTAAGCTTCCCTAAGTCATGTATATAAGCAATTGCTCCCATAATGATCCCCAGGATCGCACCGATCATGGCAGGCTCCCCAAAAAATCCCAGTCTCTTATTGATCGAATCGGGATTGACTTTAACCTTTCCGAATCCAATCTTTTTAAAAAGAATATTCAGCAGACCGCCGATGTACACGCTTGTCACATTACTGATACAAGTACAGGTCAGTCCTTCATAGCCATAATATTCCTGCAGAGCAGGCGCCAGGGCATCCGCCGTCAGCAGTACAAACAGATTGCTGTATAGCGCACAGATCAGCCCCAATACGAAGCTGCCTGTTACAAACTGAACGCAGACCGCAAAGGTCACAAAAATATAGTAATTCCATATATCTGTGGGCTCAAATGTATCCGTAACCTTGAAAAAGAACAGAACAATATTCCAGACCAGCCCGATCACCAGATACAGCATACCCAGAGAATTGTTATAAACGATCGTTGCCGCGGCAGGCCATCCAACATCTACGACATCGAACACTTTTCCGGTATTTGAGCTGATCAATGTCATTACACTATCCATCTGTCCCATTAGAATTCCTAAAATAATATTAAATGCTGTGAGCCCGATCGCCATATATACCGCCGCCCGAAATGCCTGCATCGGCTTTACTTTCAATACCAGGCTAAGCAGGAATACAACCATGGGCACCAGAAGCTGCGCGCCAAAAATATCCATAAAAGACTTAAAAACAACAGCAATTGTATTTAACATAAAGAATACACCTCCTTCTCAAAAAGTGTGTAATGAGCTACAAAAACTCACGGGCCAGTTCGCACGCAGCACATACCATGGGCGGACAGGTCTTCTCCATCAGACCCCGTTCATCAATGATCTTCCGTTCCTCTGGAACCGTGGGGTTTAAATTTCCGAGGTGCTCCGCGCAGTTCAGATGTCCAAACCGCTTTAAAAATTCTTTTTGAAACGCCTCTCTTTTTTCTTTTATAAGTTCTTTCCGATCCAACTGTCCCGGCTCACAATTCCCATACCGATATCCCAGCGCCATCAAGGCTCCTGTGACACAGCCGCACGTACATCCATAGCCCACCCCGGAACCAAATCCGGCGGCGATTTTATACGCTGTTTCTTTTTCTATTCCAATGTCCTGTGAAAGTTCTCCGAAAACTGCCATCGCACAGCAGATACCATCCTGAAATCCCTGAAGGACCTCCTTCTCATTCAACATTTCTCTTACCTCCTTCATATCTACCCTGTTCTTTATCCTTTGATCATGTTTATAAAGCGCTGTTGCACGGCCATTGGTGCTTTCACCCGCCGCTTTATCCCGCACATTGTTTAGTTAAAATTGTATTGATCCATGATTGGTGCACGCCCCTCCGTCTTATCATTGAAATATTCATACAGGCTGATTCCCAGAAATGAACCGCTTATATTAAAAAGATTATGAAATCCATTTCCCTGAAGACAGCACAATGCATAATAGCTCCGCTGGCCGGAACGGCAATGCAGATAAACCGGTACGTCTTGCGGAATCTCATCCATTCGCTGTCTTAATTGACTTAGCGGGATATTATGAGCACCGTTTAAATGGCCTGTCATAAATTCTCCCTTTTCACGTACATCTACAATATAAGCGTCATTTTCTACTAATTCCCGGATCTGGTTTACATGCACCTGGCGGTATCTTCCATATAAAATATTCAACCCGGTCAATGCCGCAAGGTTCACCACATCCTTGGCCGTGCCAAACACCGGCGAATAACACAGTTCCAGATCTTTCACGTCTTCTAACGAACCATGCATGGCAATCACAGAAGCAATAACATCCACCCTTTTATCTACAGCGCCGCGTCCGATTGCCTGTGCGCCGAGTATCTGCCCTGTAGGCACTTCGAAAACCAGTTTAAACGCCATATAATGACTTTCCGGCATTATGCCGACTTTATCCATAGGAAAGATCAAAACAGAATCATATGTATATCCCGATTCTTCCGCCATTTTTTCACTGAGGCCGGTGGATGCCGCATTCTGCCCGAAAACACGTATGCAGGATGAACCAATATATCCCCTGTTATTATTTGTGTTTCCGCATATATGATCTGCAGCGGCACGAGCCTGTCTCTGAGCCGGACCGGCCAGCGCCAGCCTCCCCTTTTTATGCGCCAATGCATGAAAAAGTTCTGCCGCGTCACCTACCGCATAAATATCCGGATCGCTCGTCTGATAATTATGGTTCACTTTGATTCCATGAGTCTCCCCTATTTCCAGACCCGCATTTCTTGCCAGCTCTGTCTCTGGCGCTGCTCCTGCCGCCATTACAACCAAATCCGCCGAAACCGTGAAGCCTTTTCCATCTCTCACCGCGTTTACAGTTCCATCCTCAATGGATGTAACAGACGAGTTTAAATAAAGAGACACACCATGGTCATCCAGCTCTTTATGCAGAATCTGAACCATATCATAATCAAATGGCGTCAGGATCTGTTCCCTGCCTTCAATGATACTAACTTTCTTTCCCGCCTTCCGGAAATTTTCTGCTGTCTCTATGCCAATAAAGCCGCCTCCGACTACCACAACATGCCTCACTGTTTCTTTATCGGCATACATTTTTAGTCTACGGATATCCGACACATTGCGGATCGTAAATACATTTTCTCTTTGGATCCCCTGAATACCGGGTGGAAGCACTGGATTTGCACCAGGTGACAGCACCAGCTTATCATACGCCTCCTCGTATTCTTCTCCCGTAAGCAGATTCTTCACGGTCACTTTCTTTTCTGAACGGTTTACTGCGGTCACTTCGCTGTTTATCCGTACTTCGATATCGTGCTGGCATTGAAATGTGTCAGGGGACATCAGTATCAGTTCCTGGCTGTCTGCGATCGTTCCGCTCAGATAATAAGGCAGACAGCAGTTCGAGAATGATACATGTTCTCCTCTCTCGAAAACTATGATCTCTGCCTGTGCATTTAAACGACGCACACGTGCAGCCACTGAGGCTCCGCCGGTCACGCCTCCGACTACTACCAGCCTGAATGCATTTCCTTTTTTCTCAGTCATTCTTTTTCTCTGCCCTTTCTTTCATTTTATATGTCAAAAAAGAGCATATCTGGATCACACATTAACAAGTTCCAGACATGCTCCTTCTATAAGCAGGTCATAACCTCCCTGATCATGCCTCTTCCGCTTCCGCGATCCCCATAAACTGATCCACATATTCATCAGAAGCGCCAAAGAATTTATACCAGCCCTTCCGATGCTTTTTGAAATGTACAAGTGCCAGTACATATGCAGCAAATAAGACTGCGATCAGGATATATTTTATCGCTCCGTTTGCAGAGAAGCATTTATAGAAGAGCCACAACGGCGGCTGTGCGGATACAAGCCAGCTCCCCACATATGCCTGCCCTTCGGACAGTGCAAAGCCAGCCTGTGTTGCGGCATTTGTAAACAGCTCCGCCATATCTGTTGCGATCAGATGGGCAAAGGATCCCCATATGGTTCCGCATATCGTTGACTTCAGAATGTCCCCCTGGAATACCGCCGTCAGTCCAATGACCATAAACGGGATCGCCGGAATGTCAGCTAACGGTACAAGCCTGTTGCCGGGAAGGATGATCGCCATCAGGATCAGGATCGGCATCAGAAGAATACCGGCCGTAATATTTGCGGTCTCGCCAAAATAAACCGCAGGGTCAATACCGATCAAGAAATACTTACGCTTAATTTCTCCGGTCCGCATTCTTGCATTCATGGTATTGCTGATCGGAATCAGGCCGCGGACAAACAGTCCGGAAACTGTAGGATAAATGACAAGCATCACTGAAAGCGTAAATGCAAAGGTCAGGATCGTAGCCCATGTAGCCGGATTTTCCAGTTCATGTATATAAGCCACAGCTCCCATCAAAAGCCCGAGTATGGCACCGATCATGGCCGGTTCTCCGAAGAATCCCAGCTTCTTGTTGATAGAATCCGGATCCACCTTCACTCTTCCGAATCCGATCTTCTTGAAGAAAATATTAAGGAGCCCGCCGAAAATTGCAATGTTGGTACAGCTGATACAGGTACAGGTCAGTCCGTCATACCCATAATATTCCTGCAGAGCCGGAGCGATCGCATCCGAAACCAGCAGAACAAACAGGTTACAGAATAATGCACAGATCAGGCCCAGAATAAAGCTTCCGGTCACAAACTGAACACAGATTGCATAAGTTACAAAGAAATAATAATTCCAGATATCTGTTGGCTCAAATGTATCGGTAACCTTTAAGAAAAACAGGACGAAATTCCATATCAGCCCGATGACGAGATAGATCATACCCATGGAATTATTATATACGATCGTTGCAGCCGCAGGCCATCCCACATCTACAACGTCAAATACTTTTCCGGTATTTGCGCTCATAAGTGACATTACACTTTCCATCTGCCCCATCAGGATTCCCAGAATGATATTAAATGCAGTCAGGCCGATCGCCATGTAGATCGCCGCCCGAAACGCCTGCATCGGTTTTACCTTCAGAGCAAGACTCAATAAAAATACAACAATTGGCACCAGGATCGTAGCGCCGAAAATATCCATAAACGACTTAAAAGCAACACCTACGGAATATAACATAATAACCCCTCCTTCTCTACTTCACTTCCCTGATCACTCGCCAACTACTTCATGGATCGTCTTCAAAAGCAATTCGGAAAACTCTTCTTTTCCGACGCCCGTAAACATAGGCAGTCCGATCAGTACCGGAGCCCCGGCATCGTTTTTAGCCGAAGTCTTACCCGTAGCTACGATCACATCCACTCCGGAAAGAGACGGAATTTCCACCAGCTTCTGAGGCGAGATTTTATAGGGAATCTTTTCTTTTTTCAAAAGAATCTCTATCTGCTCCGTTACTACTGAAGTTGTAAAAATCCCTCCTCCGCAACACACTGCCAACCTTACTGTTCTCATACTGCTACCTCCTTTTTTATTAATATAATTTCTAAATTATATTTCCTCTATCACAAGCATTTCATCCAGTAAATCGTTCAAAATGCTGATCAGCTCAGATTCTCTTTCCGCGTCAAGAAGCGGCTGAATCTTTTCTTTATCGGCGAACGATGCCGCAAATTTCCGTAAAATAGCAAGCTGATCCTTTGGATCCATGATTCCAAAAACAAATACAATCTGTGCTTTCACCTGTGTTCCGGAACCATCCATGTTATAAAATGAAACCGGATTTTCCAGTGTTGCAATACTGACGAATGATCTGTTTACTCCTGTATCAATATGAGGAATCGCAATACAGATTGGAAGCTCCAGACCCGTAGGGAATTTTTCTTCCCGCTCTAATATCGCCGGAAGGTATGCGTCATTCACAAGTCCCTGCTCTTTTGCAAGCTTACCCATAGCAGAGATTACTTCTGCAGAACTTTTAAAATCCTGTCTGAGAAGAATCAATTTCGTATTTGTAGTCATTTTCTGAAAGCTCATATTATTCTTTTCCCTTCTTGTAATCCCCTAAGATCACATGGTCGATCAGATAGGCAACCCCATTATGATCATGATCCAATGTGATATAATCGGCTGCGTCGATCATTTCCTGCGTCGCATTTTCCATTGCAACCCCAAGTCCTCCAAACCTGATCATTTCCAGATCATTATTGCTGTCCCCGACCGTAACCAGTTCTTCCCGCCCAATCCGCATCTGATGTAGAATATCAACCAGGGCATTCTTTTTATTTCGGGCGCATACATCGACTCCGTCTTTATAGGAAAAGCCCCAGCTGCTCTCAATATTCATCTGTTTCATATCCTCTTCCATCCGCAGGAGCACACTGTTCTCGCAGACAAGCGCAATCTTCCCTACCGGGTTGGACAATGCATGATCCATCAGGTCATCCACATATACGATCTTGCGGCTCATCATCTCTTCATATACCGGGAAAGCCGGATTTTCCTGCCTTTCCGTACACATCTCATTGTTCACGCACACCAGCGGCGGAAAACCGTATCTGCGTCCTACGGAGATCAGCTTTTCCTTATCACTGCTGCTGATCAGCATCAGATCAGTCGTCATTTTCTTCTCTCTGTACCGGACGATCTGGCTTCCGGCCTGAAAAACAATGGTATCGCGGGTAATATCCAAAAACGGTCTGACGACATGCGCTGCTTCATACATCGTCCGCCCGGTAATGATGATCACTTCAATCCCCGCATGACGCAGCCGATTCAGGGCGTCCAGAGATTCCTGCTCTACATAATGATCAGAATTCAGCAATGTCCCGTCCAGATCGATCGCCACTGCTTTATATAAAGAACTGCTGCCCATGTTCTAACACCTTTCTGACACTGCACTCCAGATTGTTAACATGATATAAAATGAAAGGCTTTCTGGCTGGAATATCTGAACCGGATCAACCAGAAAATATGTATTCCAGTCAAAAAACCTTTTCATTTTCTTGCCTATTTCTTCAGATCAAATATCTTATTATCCGTTGAAGCTCCTTCTCCCCAAATATCCAAAGCGATCTTCAGGTCTTCACAGTCTTTTGCCGCTTCCCGAAGCGGAATCCCCTGTGCAACTGCCTCTGCTGCTGCGATCAGGCTGCGTGTTCCCGCACCACTCCCGTTCGGATGAGCGTGCATTGCAGCACCTGCGCTGATGGAGAAGTCAAGACCCATATCCTCTACGATATCCGGGATCAATCCATGATAGATGCCTGCTGCCGGTCCTGGGAATGTACGCTTCATATCGCCAAGCTTGGAGGTTAAGGTCTGTGCGATCCGAATATAGCCCTCCCGCTTGATATCCACCTTGCCATATGCACATGGATAGATCACCAGATCCGCCCCGCACATACGCATAAATTTGCCAAGTACCAGATGGCTTGCAAGCCCCGAATAATGCGACTCATACATTGCTCCTGAGAAACACGGATGTGCAAGGATCGGAAGATCAAGATCCTTATTTTCCGCAAGCATCTGCATGCTGGTCCATCCGATTGGAAGTGTATTTACCATCAGCGCACCTGCTCCCAGCTCCTGTACTCTTTTTGCCTTTTCAAGCATCAGATCCGGCCGGTCAGTAATATTCGGTGAATAGATTACTTTCTTTCCTGTTTTCTCATAAACATCTTTTAATGCCTCCACTGCCTTTTTGCAGCGGTCTTCAATATGGCAGTAATCGGTATCGCTGAAAAGTTCATCGTCCTTGATCCAATCAATCCCAGCCATTCCAAGCTCATGCACCAGCTTATAAACATCGTCCGGAGAAGCGCCCGTACATGGTTTGATCATGCTGACAATGATCGGACGTTTTGGTACGTTCATCATTTCACGGAGCCCCTCGATACCAAACTGCGGTCCCTGAAAGCCGTTTACAAATTTCTTAGGAAGATGAACATCTAACAGCTTACATTTTCCTGCGAAAGAAATATTTCCGATCACTGAAGAAAGGAGCTGGCCCAGATTACAGCCAAAATTTTCAAACGGAAATGCGATCTGCAGAACAGCATGCCTCTCCTGTCCCTGAAGATCTGCCATGTCAAATTCATAGTTCGGGATCTCATACACCCCAATCACTTTTCCGCCATGAAGCCGGCGTACCTCCGGTGTCTCCAGAGGAACCGGACGCCATGTTCCCGTTGTCTGTTCAATTGCCATTGCTCCCGCTTTATTCAGCAGATCAGAACTATAACCCGCAACATAATAGGTTGCAACGATCACATCCTCCGCATCCAATGATTCATAAAGCTGATAAATATTTTCATCATATTTCATAGTTTTTACTCCTCCAATTTCATAATACTTTCTACAATGTTCCATGCTTCAAAATTGCTGTCTGCAGGCCTGATCTCATGTAGTGTATATCTGGACAGTCCTACAGCACAGCCATGATCCAAAGGTGGCTGCTTCCCATACAGAAAGCCTGTCACTGGCAGCCTTTCTGCATACCATGGTATCAAAAGGCAGCCAGATAGTATAACAGGGATTCCGCTTCCTCCGCACCGCCGTCCTCAAGTCCTGCTTTTTCCGCCGCGCACACCGAAAGAATCACGTCAGCTTTCAATGCACGAAGATCCTTTGCACGCCGTCCGGCAACTGCTTTCATCACATCCTCATCCGCCATCCCAAGACCTCCGGCAATCCCGGAATCGCTCACGTCATATCCGCTCCTTCCAGGATATACAAGCCTTGCGCCTTCCAGAAGCTCTGAGTATTCCACTTTTCTCGCAGGATACAGCCGGTTGATAATGCCGCTTTCATGGATCGCAATGGTTTTTCCCAAAAAGGATACTTTCAATTTTGCTCTGTTTTCATAAAGAAATTCATCCGCAAAACGAATCTTGTCCGCATACTCTCCAAACCGGACGAGAAGCGCATCCAGTACGAACTGGTCATCTGTTACGATCTCAGCATAACGCTCCAGTACCGCCTTAAGAGATGCACTGGTTTCTTCCAGCTCATCAAATAACTCCAGCTGAAGCCTGAGATAACCGCAGTCTCCATATTCATTGGTCGCAAACACACTCTTTCCTGCTTTTTCTGCAAGCCTTGAAAAAGCAGCCGCGCTGCAGTCCGGCGTTTTGTCGGCAGGGCTGATCAAATAAAGCACGGAAGCGTCCTCTTCCCCGGATCGATATGCTTTATAGTCTTTAAACACACTCCTTCCTTCCCTGACTTTTTTTACAAACTCACCGTACTTCTCTGGAACCGCATCTTCACGGATCGTCTGCCCGCGGGTATAACGCATTACCTCTGCTACCGGTACTTTATCAATACTTCTGGTATCTGTCTCATAGCTGTCGGTTGTCAAAAAGCCTTCCTCCGCGACATACCGCATATCATAGCGGGTCCCAAGCGCTGTAAAGACTGTACCCATTCCATCCGTTACATCCACGCCGAGCGTTCGGCTCACCGGATTGAAATCAGAAATAATATCGCTGGTCAGACAGAACGCAGCCTTGAAATAGAGGGCTTCAAAATCTTGTTTTACTGCCATTTCATATATCCTCCTTCATGTTCTTTACTCTTTGGGCCGCATTTATTCCTGCGAGCCATCCGGTGGAAGCAGCCACCCCAGCGCCGCTTCGTTCGCTGGCGGAATTGTGTCCTGCAAGGAAATCTCCGCAGGCAAATACACGCCCTTCGAACTTCTCGTTTTTTACGGAAAGATCCCCATGAACAGATGCCCCAAGACGCAATGCATCTTGCCCTGCTCCATAAACAGGATTTCTGTTCAGCTGCTCCGCTGTCACTTCACCCAGATTTTCTTCCAGAAGATTCAGCCACATGTCTCTGCGCCTTGCTTCCATACCGCCGCCGAGGAATCCTCCGGCCGCAAGAACAAGAGCAGAGCATTGCAGCTTCACCTTCATTCCTGAATGAAGCTGATCCGTAAGTCCAAGCGTACAGTCTGCGGTGACCTGTCCGTCACTGACAGAAACCGCGTCTACTCTTCCTCCCCTCAGAAGCGTGATACCGCTGTCCTCCAGCCCGCGATAGATTGCCCTCGTCATTCTATATCCCACGACCGGATTGCCGAATGTCATGACTTCTCCAATACCGCACCCCAAATCTTCTTTTAATTTTTCTACTGCGGCATGATAATTCACAAATCCAAGAACAGGTGGAAGCAGGATCTTATCAAATTTCTGACGGTTGTTTGCACAAAACTCTGTCAGCTTCTCACTCAGTTCCTGCACCCCCTCCGGAGTGTCCAGATAGTCTGCCAACTCTGAATCACTGAGTTTGTGACGCCCTTTCAGGCCGTCCAAATGGAGCACAACGGAATAATAGGTTTCTTTGAATCCCAGCTGTTTCTGATATTTATTGTAAGACTGCGCAGCGGCTTCCGCATTAAAATTCACATTTCCTTCCATACCCACAACCAATGCCGTACCTCCCTGAGGACTGCAGACAGCATCTTTTGACGTGAAGGGTACGAATGCGGTGATTGAAAAAGTTCCCATCATATTCGGCAGCCACACATTTTTTCCTTCAAAGCCCTGCAGCTGATATCCTCCCTTCGAGGCCAGGGCTGCGACAGCGGCAACGCCTTCTGCTGCTTTATCTTTGCTATGCTGATATGGATGTCCGGGATATGCCTGGATGATCTGCCTGATCCCTTCTTCATAGCAATCTACCGCTTTTGCCTTTACCCCCGGAACCACACCGCAGATATCCATTGTCCCGGATGAAATTTCTGATGCCCCTCCATTCGGAAATATAGCCGCAACAGATTTCCCCTCGTCAGCGGCCGCTTTTGCGGCTGCGCATCCTGCGATTCCTCCTCCTGCTATCAGAACATCATATTTCGTATTTTTCATAATCGCACATCCTCCTAACCGACATTTAATACATCGAAGCTGCCAAGGCCAACATACATATCCTGCATCAATTGCGTAAGCGGGAGCTGATCTCCATATTGATTAGAAAAATAAACACCCTTCCAGCGCTCCGTCAGATAATCCATCATGTAGCCTTCCACCTCTTCTACGGTCTTCCCATGCTCCTGCATGATCCCTCCCGCCTTATAAATGGAAAATACACCCTGATCCTGTCCCATGCCCAGGCGCGTTCTTCTTCGAACATCACACAGGTCTTTTACTTCCTCTTTTTCAAAACAATCCGGAACCTCTGAACCAATCGTCTGTACTCCATCAATGATCACTGCATGCTCCGGATAGTCCTCCAGGATCTCCTTCGCGCGTTTTCCATAGCGGGCCGTAAACTTATGTGCGGCATAGAGAGAAATATGATATTTTTCATGGATCTCTCTTGCGTCCTTCTCAGCCTCTTCTTTGGATGAAGCGCCATAGATCATCTGTTTATCTGATGTACACGGAATCACTTTTCCTACCAGCTTTTCACAGGCTATGTCCACTGCCAGCTCTGCCATCAGACGGGCTGTTGCATATTTGCCGCCTGTGATCGTGATCAGACCTTCTACACCTTCCATCTCCTGATGATCCAAAAGGGTAATCCCACGGCTGACTGCACGTCCCGTTTCATTTCCTTCCGAATAAAGCGGCCGTACACCGGCACACATCCGAATCGCTCTCGCATCAAGGATTCCCGGAACCACTTCTTTCAGGCTGTCCTCCATGATCTTAATTTCATCCATGCCCGGCTCGTTATCATCCGGATCCTCTACATCAACAGAAGAGGTTCCTAAAAGTGCCGTATTCTGATAGCCCTGGCTCACCAGGCCGTCACCATCAGAAGGATAACGCAAGATACAGAACATATGCTTCGTAGGACGCATACTGTAGATCGCGGTACTGCCTCTGTTCGGCTTCATCGGAATCGTAAAACCTGCCATCTCCGTAATCTGCGAACTCCACGGCCCTGCCGCATTGATGACCAGCTTTGTTTTAATTTCGTAGATGCGATTCCCTTCCCGATCAAGGACCTTCAGTCCAACCACTTTCTTTCCGTCCATCAGTACGCCCAGAACTTCATGGTGTGTCCTGATCTCCGCGCCATTGATCTTGGCATCATAGGCCTGTGCGATACAGAGGCGGAATGGATCAAATCCCGTATCATCTGCTTTTAATACAAGCTTCAGATCCTTGGTAAAAAGCGGCTCTTCCTCCAGTATCTTCTCTACAGGCATGATCTCATAGTGAAGCCCGATCTCATCGGCCACCTTCATCCACTCATGTGCAAACTCAACCTGCTCGTCGGTTTTGCAGACCCATAAAGAATCAGTAGGATCAATGACCTGAGGAACGATAGCCCGATAGATTCTATTTTCCTGAACACACTCTTTTGCAGTCTCTATATCAGATATGACATACCGAGATCCTGCATGAAGAGCAGAATGGCACCCGCCGGATGTTCCTGCCGCCAAATCCTCCCGCTCAAGCAGCAGAGAATTTTTAAATCCCCGTAAGACGAGATCACGGATCACCCCTGTTCCAGTTGTTCCACCACCAATTACAACTACGTCAAACTCTTTCTTCATTATTAGTACCTCCGGTTTACTGGTTTTGACATTTTGCGTGTCAATTCTTGGTGTTTGTTGTCGTTCTTTACATGTTATATATTATCATTTGTTGGTGATTATTGCAAGAATTATCTAATGCTGTTATTGTCAAAATTCATCCCTGATATTTGTATAAGTTGCACAATTTTTCCTTTATCTATCAATTTTCTTAATATTTTTGACCCTCTTTGCCATTTTTGAAGATGAATCAAATTGTTTCATAGCCTTCAATATTTCTTTTTACTATATCAGATTCACATCCATATATTATTTTGGGTACTCTAAACAAATTTTTATCCATCCTGTTTTTCATTGTACCACAAAACGATAGCATATTTCCTTCCAAAATATTACAATTAAACAACAATCACCAACTTCTTTTTTGCTTTTTCAATCGATTTTGGTGAAAATCAATACACTAAAATCGATAAGAAAAGCTGCCGCATTCTGACCCCCTGTACAGATTTTGATTCATTCCATTCCCACAGAATGTAATGATCTGTAACTGGTTTTCCGCAATGCAGCAGCTCTATTGATCTTATTATGAAATATCCATCAGGATTTTTATCCTTTCAGATCAAAAATCCCTCCCTGGGTTTCGGAATAAATCCCCCATAATTCTAATGCTTTCCCTAACTCTTCATGTTCTTTCCCCGCATCTGCAAGACGTTCTCCCCTGCAGACGGCATCGATTCCCTGGCGGAATGCTTTTGCTCCTGCCGCCGGTCCCATCGGATGTCCATGGATCGCTCCTCCGGCAGCGATCATAATATCTTTACCAAATTTATGGATTACATCCTCAATGTGCCCCTGGGTTGTACCGCCGCCCGGCATCGGAAAGGCCGGCTTAATATTTCCAAGAGGCTGCAGCATCTTAAATCCCGCATTCACAAATGTATCCATCAGCATGGGGAATTTCCCATACGGCGAAAGGCTGATGATCATATCCAGACCCGCCAGACGGGGCAGCTTCGCGCCAATTAATGATGCGGACACGCCGGACCATTCACTTTCATACTGCGCCCCCGTATAATCGCTGTGCGCCAGAACAGGTACATGAATATTGGGATCCTCTGTGATCATGCGGGTCGTATCCAATCCGCACGCCGCATAATTGATCATCAGCGCATTGGCGCCTGCTTCTATTGCCCGATATGCATTTTCCCGCATCTGCATTGCCGGGGCCGTAATATTAAATGCATACAAAGTCTTTTCGCCTTTTTCCTCATCTGCTTTTCTAATCGCTTCCATGACCGATTTCACCCGATCCTCCAGGCGGCAGAACGGAGGGTCGCATACCAGCTCGTCGTCTTTGATAATGTCTACTCCTCCCACCGCCGCTTCATATGCTAACTCGGCCGTCTTTTCCGGAGTCAGGCCGATGCATGGCTTGATCATGTTATTTAAAAGCGGCCTGTCATATACTCCAAGAAGCTCCCTGATACCCTGAACCCCAAATTTCGGTCCTTGAAATTCATCCAAAAAAGTTTTGGGAAATTCCAGATCGATCAATTTCACCTTTCCGGATGAAGAGATGTTCCCTATCACCGTCGAGAGCATCATAGAAAACTGAGTCCCAAAATTCTGCCATGGATAGGCAATTCTTATGATAAACTGTCTCTCGGTTACATATTCAGGAATACCGATCTGATAGGAGGGCGCTTCATAAACCCCAACCACACGCCCGATCGCCCGTTCTCTCACTTCCGGCGTTTCTCCCGGAACCTTCAGCCATGTACCGCAGGTCTGTTCTATTGCAAGCGCCGCGGCAAATTTCAGCATATTGGTGGTCGGTTTTGCCGCACAATAGTACGTAGCAATAATAAAGCGTTCTCTATCCAGATTTTCGGGGAATTGAACTATAATAGGATCTACAAACATCATTGATTCCTCCTTCATGAATTTTTTGTCATGCACAACAGTATACATTTTGTTAAATTATGTATGTATTTTATGACAGCCTAATTAGAACTGCAATAAAGAAAATAATTTCAATAAAATCCTGTTTACAAACCATTTTATAAACAAGTATAATAGAAAATAATCGTTTTTAACACAAATCAGCAACTTATAAAAACAAACGAAAGGATCTGCCGCCTTGAAAAGCGAAGTATACTCTCAATCTACCTGGATGGCAATGAAAGCTGCCAGACTATACTATCTGGAAGGACTTTCCGGCAAAGAAATCGCCGGCATTTTAAATATTTCCCCCTCCACTGTTTCCAGACTTTTGACGAAGTCAAGAGATCAGGAGATTATTTCCTTTGTCCTGAATGAACCTTTTGCAGATTGCCTGCAGGTCGCAGACCAGATCACCAGGCACTATGATCTCAAGGAAACCATTGTGATACCTGTATATGGGCAGCCCGATGCATCGGCCGCACGGCGCGCCGTTGCCTTAGAAGGGGCCCGTTATCTGCAGAGGATCATAAATGATAACGATATTTTTGGGATTGCCTGGGGAAGAACTATGAATCATCTGATCCAGATGCTGAATCCCTGCCTGAAGATCAACAATTCTTTTGTCACGCTTCATGGCAGTGTTTCACATTGCCAGTATTCCTTTGATGTAAAAAATCTCGTTTCAAGAATTGCCATGGCATGCGGCGGGAAGAAATTTTATTTTACATCAGATGCACTGACAGCCTCTCCGGATGAGCTTCAGTATATATTGTCGCAGACGCAGAACCAGATTGTAAAAAAATTATTTTCTAAGATCACAGTTTCCATGTCCGGATGCGGCTCTCTGTATCCTGACACAGACTCTCCTCTTTTGGCACGGGAATATCACTATCTGAATGCTGATGAACTTATGGAACTAAAAAGGGAAGGTGTATACGGAGATATGCTTCTGCGTTTTTTTGATGCGAACGGCCGCGAATGTGACACATCCATGAAAGGCCGAACCCTGTCGATCGGATTTGAAGAATATAAAAAAATCCCAACCAAGATTGTTGTCGCTGCTGATGCTAAAAAGGCGTACAGCATCCGTGCTATTCTGCGGGGAGGTCTGGCCGATGTCATCATCATAGATCATCTTCTGGCCAGAGAGCTCCTCAGAATTACGAATACCGCCGCCTAAATGTTCTCTTTATTCCTGCCTTTGATCAAAACGGAGCCGTCACGGTTTTTTCGGATCTCCTCCCTGCTGACAGCAAGCTCCTTTGAAAGGATTTCCATCACCCTCGGGGTGCAGAAGCCTGCCTGGCATCGGCCCATACCTGCCCTGGTCCTTCGCTTGATCCCGTCCATTGTCACTGCCCCAAGCGGCCTTCGGATTGCATCAAGTATCTCTCCTTCTGTTACTTTTTCACATCGGCAGATGATTCTTCCGTAAGCCGGATTTTCTCGGATCAGCGCTTTTTGTTCCTGTGAAGAAAGCCCCGCAAACCGGACGATCCCTTTTCGTTTTGTGACATAGGTTTTCTTTTCCTTCAATTCACAGATATTACTTAAAATATCTCTGACATAAAGTGCGACCATGGGAGAGCTGGCGAGCCCCGGCGATTTGATCCCGGCAACATCAATAAATCCTTTCGCATCAGGGATTTCTTCAATAATAAAATCATCCCCGTCCTCATGCGCCCGCAGCCCTGCAAAAGATGTAATGATCGTACTGTAAGGAATATTTTTTACAGAAAGCGCAGACATCTTGATGACTCTGGCAAGTCCTTCCGCTGTCGTAGAAGTATCCTCCCTGTCCCGCACGTCCACTGCCGTCGGCCCGATCAACATATTACCGTGTACTGTAGGTGAGACGATCACCCCTTTTCCCATGACAGAGGGCACCGGAAATATGGTGTGATGCAGATAGTCCTTCGGAATTTTGTCCATCAGGCAATATTCCCCTTTTCTTGGCATGATATGTATTTTATCTTCACTGACCATATTATGGAAAATGTCTGCATATACGCCGGCAGCATTGATTACGTATTTTGTTTCCAGCTGCCCCCGCGTTGTCGTCAGCCGATAGCCCTTTTCCCCTTTTTGAATGTCTGTAACCGCTTCGCCAAGCCGAAATTCAACTCCATTCACTGCTGCCACCTCGGCAAACGCAAGCGTTAACGTAAAGGGACAGATAATCCCGCCTGTCGGAGCAAGCAGAGCTCCGCATACACCGTCTGCAAGATTGGGCTCCATTTGAAATGCTTCTTCCCGATTCAAAATCCTCAGTCCTCTGACCCCATTCGTATTGCCTCTGTCATAGAGCACCTTGAGCATCGGAAGATCATCTGGATTGCTGCAGACCACCATAGTACCATTGCGCTTGTATGGTATGTCCAGATCCACAGCAATCTGTGACAGCATCTCAGCTCCACGCGCATTCAGCTTCGCACACAGCTTCCCTGGTTCCGGATCAAATCCCGCATTTACAATTCCGCTGTTGGCTTTACTGGTTCCTTCACAGATGTCCGTTTCTTTTTCAATCACACAGATCCGCATCTGATATTTCGACAATTCCTTCGCCACTGCACAGCCGCTGACTCCTGCACCAATGATCACAATATCATACACTGTTTCTTCCTCCAAAATCCATACTGATAAACTTCAAAATAATAGTAAACTCTATCATTGGACAACACAATAATGAAAATAATTTTAATATCTGTCCGGGATCAGGAGGCAATGATCAGTTCAAGCTGCTCAATCGCTCCTAGTGTATCTCTATGGAATTTTGATATATCGCTGTCTGTGATCACCACATCTATATCATCAACTCCCACGATCTTGATAAATGAAACTTCCCCAAACTTAGAGCTGTCGCAGAGCAGGACAATACTCCCCGCCCGCTTCAATACGCTTCTCTCTGTCGTTGCCAGATCCAGATCCGGCACCATGGCGCCTTTTTCAGCGCTAAAAGCAGTACATGAGAAAAAGGCTTTATCGATATTGATAAAATCTACTGCCGAGGTATCAAAATTCATACAGTTAAACTTATTTCGGACAAATCCTCCTATGATAAAAAGCCTGTGGTCCGTATGCTCATTCAGCCAATATGCGATCTGCAGGTCATTCAAAACAATTGTCAGATTCTTTTTGTTTACAAGATATTTGGCAAGTGAGAAAATCGTTGTACCGGCAAGAAGCGCGATCGTATCTCCATCGTCAATCTGTTCGCTCGCCACCTTTGCAATGCTTTCCTTTTCAGACTTGTTATTGGAGAGCCGGACAACCGTATTCGTCTCCAGTCCTACCTTCATAATAGATAAGGCCATTGCACCGCCATGGGTTCGCTGAATCTGGCCATTTTTTTTTAATACCGCGAGGTCATTTCGTATTGTTGAATGGCTCACCTGAAAATACTCTGCCAGATCATTCACGCTTACTCGTTTTGCTTCATTAATATAGTCTAAGATACGGCTCTGCCGCTCTATCGCATAATAAGTATGATTCCGATCTTTATTCTGCTGCTCTTCCATATCGTTTCTCCAATTTATATCTGATTTTTTTGGTGTAATATCGCATGTACCACATAGCCACTACATACTTTATAACTTTTTATCCTGATTTTTTTCTGCCTTTTTTTGTCTGCTGATCCTTCTGTTCACAAGCGCCTCACGTCCTTTTTGGATCTTCTCATCCATCAGCGATCGTGCATATTTTTCGTCATAATCTTCTACCAACTCGATCGATTCCAGATCTATGATCAGCCTGACGCCATCCGGGAAACAGCTTAAATACACCCTGTCCTTTTCCACCGCATCCACTTTCGCCCTCACCCCATCGGCAGTATATATCACCAATCCGGTGCGGACACTATTCAGCATAACCGCCCGTTTATTAAACGCCTTTCTGTGCGGCCGGATGATCGCCAGATTCATAACCAGCATCAATATTAAAAAAAATAACAATGTGTAAATCATAAGAGCCCCCTGCATTTATACCTGCCGGACAGTTCCGCTAATAAAACGTTAAGAGATCATTGTTTACATCGTATCCCCCACTGCGCGATCTGCAGGCGTGTGCCGTCAGGTTCACAGGCAATGACAAAAAAGCCCTGTTCTACAGCCTGTACGGTTCCACAGATTCCCTGTTTTGTAATGACCCGGTCCCCTGACACAATAGAATCTATTTCTTTGGACTTCTTTCTCTTTTGAATCTGCTCCGGAACCAGAAATCCGAAAATCAGAAGGCCGATCAATAACACCAGCGCAATAACCTGATATTGTATCTGCATCGGCATATACCTGACTCACCACCTTTGATCATTCTTCTAAAGCTTCAATAAATTCCGCCAGCGTATCAACTGCATCTACCTCGTCGTCCCCCTGGGCCGACAGTATTGCTTCCTCCCCCTGGGCAAGTCCCAGAGCTAGTAGCATAATAATCGATTTTACATTATATTCCCCCTCTTCTCCGATTCTCTGCAAAGTGATCGCAGAATGATAATTATTTGCTTTCGCCGTAAGCTGAGAAGCCGGTCTTGCATGAAGCCCTGTTGGATTCACTACTTTGATCTTTTTCGAATACATAAAATCAGTCTCCTTTCTATTCTCTGTTTTTTTCCTGAAATTCCCGCAGCAATTTTTCAATCTCCCAATTGCTCTTCTTGTTCAATGCTTCTTCCGCCAGCGCTTTTGCCCCCTCCATCGTCATATTGCAGATGACTCTTTTCGCCCTTGCGATAGATGTCTCATTCATACTTAATGTACGGATTCCGATCCCTGCAAGAAGCGGGATCGCAAGCGGATCACCGGCCAGCTCGCCGCAGATGCTCAGGCACTTTCCAGATGCTTCAAACACTGAAGCCAGATCGCGCAGTACACGGAACACTGCCGGATGATAATCCTGATAATAATCTTTTACCGCATGGTTCATACGGTCTGCTGCACAGAGATATTGGCAGAGGTCGTTTGTTCCGACACTGGCAAAATCAATTTCATCTATGATCTGATCTGCGATCAATGCGATCGAGGGTACCTCGATCATAATTCCAACTTTGATGCTCTGGTCGTAAGCGATCTCCTGCTCATCTAATTCTTTTTTAATGTCTTTCACAATTTCTTTCGCAGTATAAAATTCATTGATTGACGTAACCATAGGAAACATGAGCATAAGGTTCCCAAATGCAGATGCCCGGAGCGCTGCCCGCAGCTGTGTACGAAAAACATCTTCCCGGCTCAGACAGAGACGAAGCCCCCGGTTACCCAAAAATGGATTATCTTCTTTCGGCAGTTCCATATACGGAACCTGTTTGTCTCCGCCGATATCCAGAGTACGCAATACAACCGGCTTCTCTTTAAAAATCCCGGCGATCCTCCGATATGCTAAAAACTGCTCTTCCTCCGATGGGAGATTTTTTCGGGAAAGATACAGAAATTCACTTCGAAATAAACCAACTCCATCGAGATAAGTTACTTTATCTGTCTGGTCAAATTCCGGAGAGGCGATGTTGACACGCAGTTCCATTTTTACATCATCGGCTGTCAGCGGTTCTTTTTTGTAATAAAGGCGGGTAATCTCCATATCCTTTTCCACATTGCCGGCTTTCTCCAGATATATATCAACCACTTTAGCATCCGCTCCAACAACTACTTCCTGGGCAGTTCCGTCCAGGATCACTCTGTCGCCGTCCTGCACTGCTTCCATTATCCCTTCTGCTCCTAGAATCGCCGGGATATCCAGCGTCCTTGCAATGATCGCCGTATGGGATGTCAGGCTGCCTTTTTCTGTAATGATCCCTTTGATATTTTCCTCGTCCAGACACAGCGTATCTGATGGGAACAGTTCTTCTGCCACTATAACGCACGGTTTTGAGATCTTTGACAGATTTTTCTCCGGCTCCCCATAATAACAGCGGAGCAGGCGCATTTTAACATCCTGCAGATCAGAAGCCCTCTCTTGTATCAAAGCATTTTTATTTCCTGCAAACAATTCCCGATACCGGTCAAAAACCGAAGCGACGGCAAAGTCTGTATAATATGAACCGCCTTCGATCATCTGCCGTATCTCCTGATCCATAACCGGATCATTCAGTATCTCCTGATGAGCCGCGACAAAGTCAGTATTAGAAGAATCCTTTTTTTCGAGGACTTTTCCCAATGCGCTTAGTTCCCGGAAAGCCGCTTCTTTCGCCCTCTGGTACAAACCGATTTCTTCCCCTGCTTTATGCTCCTCCAATTGACGGGGTTCAACTTCGCATGTAAAGGGAATATATTTCATGACCTCTCCAATAACGATCTGAGGAGAAGTAGATACACCTTTTAAATTCATTCACACACCTCCCTGTATGCATTCTATAAAATTTATATCATTGTAATGAACTAACAAAACACCATTCTCACTTTCTATTGAATTTTATCATTTTCTATTGTTTTTAGCAAGTATTTCTATATTATTTAAGTATAAAAAAAGAACTCTCTTTTTTGTGAAATATTCACAAAATTTTCAGAAAACTGATATTCGTATATTTCTATGATAAAAACAGGAAATCCCGGAATTTTAAGATCCCAGGGATTTTTACTCAAAAAAAACCACCGTCCCCACAGCTTCTATTGTCTGCAAAAACAGTGATTTCTACTGCGCGATCAGGGGCTCGAACCCTGGACACCCTGATTAAGAGTCAGGTGCTCTTCCAACTGAGCTAATCGCGCATATTCAGTTTTCTTGTTTCATGCTATTTATTACTTCCTCAACAGCACAAAAGTTATTATATCCCATGATGACAAAAAAATCAAGTACTTTTTTTATTTTTTTGAAATTTTTCTAAAATATTTGTAATAGTACGTTGAAATACCTGTCCTGGGACATGCGCAAAGGGACATATACTGCCTTTTTTCCGGTTTCTTCTCTATGATCCGGCGCTCACTAAAAACCCCCGCTGCAATCTGCGGGGGTTTTTAAATACCATCGTATACAGAAAGGCTGCCAGTGACAAGCTTTCTGTATTCATTTTATTACTCTTCAATCGTCCACAGGGAATATTTTATTCTTACTTCTTCCCTGTACGCCGTACAGCCTGTATGCCTTTGATCGTTAATACGCACAGCACGACTAATACTGCATAGATCAGAATCTGCATTGCGTCTCCGGTTACAGGACTCTTGTTTGAGTTATTCTGATTATTTTGATTGTTTTGATTATTCTGCTGACCCGTAGTTTCGGAATTATTCGTATTCTGCGGATTCTGGGTAGGTGTTGTAGTATCCTGAGTTTCCGGCGTCTGCTCCGTATCTGATGCTCTTGACCATCCGACCGCGATCGGAGATAATCCGTAAACCGTAAATTGGATTCCGCCGTCCACTTCCTCGATATCCCGATATTCTATCTCTCCCGGTGAAGTTCCAGACATATCCGCCGTATACATATGATATACAACAATATCTTTTACGCTTCTGGGCATCTTGTCCGGATAGGGCAGGGTAACTGTGACTCCACCTTCCGGAAACTTCTCATCATCAGCAACCGGTTCCCACACACCCGCACTGTCTTCATCCCCAATGCCTTCTACATTGACCACGCTTTCCGCATTTTCAGCATTCTCTGTATCGTCTGCATCTTTTGTACGTTTCGTGTCCTCTGTACCGTTGGTGTCTCTTATACGTTTCACACCCTCTGTATCACCCGTATCTTCTGCATCGTCCGCGTCCCCCGTATTCTCCGGCGCGTCACGCCAATACAGTGATACGTCATAGACCACGATATCCTCTTCCAGAATATCATTCTCTTCGGTGATCTTGGACTTCAATTTCTCTTCGATCTTTCCCGGCGTATCCAGTCCCAGAGTTCTGTCCTTTAAGAATTCTTCGGGCACCTCAGAAATGCCGTCCTCCATCTCCAGCTTAAGATCCAGTCCGTCTGTTGTTTCCGGCTTCGGAAGCGTCTTGATCGTCGTAAGCTTACCGTTCGTCAGATTCGGCAGCGTTTCCGGCAGTTTATAGTTTTTTGATTTTCCCCCTGTCAGACTGACTTCTTCTTTTTTTACCCATCGCAGAGTCACTTCCTGAGTTCCCGGTCTGTCATCCGTATATGTACCGATCAAAGTATCGCTGTCAAAGCTGAACTGGGAATCTTCATCCTTTTCTCCCGGAAGAATGCCTTCCAGCTTGATCTCGCCATAAAGTGTTGCTCTCTTATCTGCGCTCTGCTGAACAACCTCCGCACGGTCTACGGCATACAGCCCGCTTACATCCCATACCAACTCCTTCGGACTGACATTCAGCGTATAAGAGGCTTTTTCGCCTGTAGCTTTTTTTCCATTCATCACTGCTGCCGTGATCACAGTGGTGCCGACTCCCTGTATGCTTACTTTTCCTCTCTTCGTTACTGTAGCAACTGTCTCATCGCTGCTCGAATATGTGATATTTTTCGTTTCTTCTGTACCGAGGACAACTTCTTCAAAAGTCTCATCCCCATATACCTTCTCCACTGTTTGTACTCCAAAAGCAAATCCTGACGTCTGGTCTCCTGTAGTACCGCTGCCTTCAACCTGCTGATCTGAAGAACCGCCCGTTGTTTGGTTCGGCGTACCGCCTTCAACAGGCACAGAAGGCTGTGTGACCGTTGTGGAGTTATTCGGAGCGGGTGCCGTTCTTCTGATCCTGGTATTGTTCGTGCCGCTCCCCTTTACATGAGTCTGTGCCTCCAAATTTCGGTCTGCATTGTTCAGAGATAAGATTCTGTTGCCGTATATTTCTTTTGTCTCCTCACCATACGTATATGTAATAGATCCTGAACCGTTACTGAATGTGTAACCTGCATCCACACTGCCGGCCAGTCCATCCGTCATGAACAGCTGTGTAGGTTCCCCGATCGTACCCGTATCACAGTTCGTCACATCAACCAGATAGCTCTCTCCGTTTCTCCCGCCGATCCTGACAATATTCCACATATGTTCCCCTGCGCCCGCACCTGCATCGGTAATTCCGGATACCGTATAGCATTCGATCTGATTGTCAAAAGAGGACATATCACACAGATACTTAAATGCCTTCGCATAGCCTTCACATACCACATTGGAATTCAGGTCATCGTCAAACACAGAGATCACCTGGTAAGAATTTCCGTACGGAACATCATTCCAAATTGTCGCATCATCGTAATATACCAGATCGCAGATCGCATTACGGTAGTTCAGCAGCTTGTCATAATCTGTGCTGTTCTGGTTCGTGTCAACAATGGACCTTGCTTTTTGTGCAGCACGGTTCACCGTATCCATATAAGCGGTATTCACTGTATACAGATCGCCTGCTTCCTGCCGGTAAGGCTGGGAAACCTTGAAGCTGAATACAATCCTTCCGTCATCGTAATATTTACAGTAAACCCCGTCTGTTTCTTTGTCACCTTCCAATGTTCTTGTCTTGTCATGCCAGTAGAGGTCAAATGGACAATCATTCAGGAGATATGCTACGATCGTATTCACATCCAGGTTTTCCAATGCTGTTTTCGAGAGCTTCGTCCCCAGCGTAAATTCTGTCGAAACCCGCTCGCCTCTCGCCACCTGTTCTATACAAGTCTTCAGCGCCTGATAGATCGCCGCTTCATTACTCTTCAGGCCTTTTCCGTCCGAAGCATAGGCAACAGCCTGCAGGCTGTCCTGCGATATGGCAGTCTCTCCCTGCACCGCTTCTTCTATATCCGCCAGAGATACTCCGACCAGTGAATCAGATTCCGCGGAAATCTTCTCTAATGGCATCCGCTGCACTGCGTAAGACATACCGCTTCCTGCCACAGCAAGAGTAAACATCATAACCAGCCCGCGCCTAAACTGGCTTTTCCATTTGCCCATATTTATTCCCCTTCTTTCTGTCGTATAACATATATATAGACTGCAATTGATTGACAGCAAAACATCTGCATCAGCTGCTGTGGTCTGCTGTTAATATAGCAGACCGCAACAAACTCAACCCATAATACATCTTAACATTTCACAAAAATTTGTCAACCCATATTGCACATAGGTCACGGAAAAATCACAGAAAATTTTCCCAACTCACCCGGAAATTTCCATTCCAATCTCCTCCCTTATCATATCCAGGACCACCTCCCGGTTCAGAACCCCGGCCGCGGCCGACACCGGCTCTCCGTTCCGGAATATGACAAAGGTCGGCACGATCTCCACCTGGAACTGCTCCGCCAAGTCCGCCGAATCCTCGATCTCAATCTGGCAGACCTTGAAGCAGCCTCCGCAGTTTGCGGCAGCCAGATCCACCGTATCCTCCATCATGGCACATTTTGAGCACCAGTCGGCAAAAAACTCCACAAGGACCGGTATGTCTGACTCCAGGACCTCCTGCCGGTAGTTTTCTGAGGTCACTCTTATTTTCATCGACATCACCTGCTTTTTCCTGTCAGCTTCCATGGCAGCTGTCCATATTCAAAATCCTGTACACCTCGTCAAGCGAGCGTTTCAGGCACATCAGCTTCCGGTTCCACTCCGGCCTGCAGTACAGCTTTTCACAAATGCAGTTCTGCCATCCTTTTCTTCTTTTCATCCACATCCCTTCCCACTTCTGATAAAGTTTTTCCGATAGTAACAGGCTCCGGGCGGCGGCAGGCCTGATCGGCCGGAGTCCCGTTCCATTTTATTATATGCAGGAAAGCCCGGATCCGTAACCCTGCAAATTCATTCCTGATACTGAATCGATGCATCCATCCCTTACTTTATGCATCCGACATCAGCAGCATACAGCAGCGATCAGCTTATAGATTGGATTCCCCATTGCCGAGAACTTTTCTTCGTACTCCGTCATGATATTTCCTGCATTCATCATCTCATCCTGGTGCAGATCCCGTGTATACATTTTTAGTGTCCATCCGGCCGTCCCTTCCACCTGATCCAGCGAAAAGTCAAAGAGCTCCCTGTTATCCGTCTTAAATTCCAGCTCTCCGCCGGGCGCAAGCACCCGGGCGTATCTTTCCAGAAAGCCGGATGAGGTGAGACGTCGCCGGGCATGCCGCGCCTTGGGCCATGGATCCGAAAAATTCAGATAGATCCTGTCTACCTCCCCGGGTGCAAAGACCTGTTCCAGATTGCAGGCATCCATACAAAGGAAGCGTACATTGTCCAGGGCATGGCCTCCTTTTCTGCCAGACTCTTTCGGATCCTCATCCGCTTCCCCCTGTCCGTATCTGTCATATTTTTCCAGCGCCCGCAGAAGCACGCTGGAATACCGTTCCATCCCTATATAATTGATCTCCGGATGCGCCTGTGCCATTCCCAGCAAAAACTGCCCTTTTCCCATACCGATCTCAATCCGGATGGGACGGTCGTTTCCAAACACCTGCTGCCAGCAGCCCCTCCGGCCCTCTGCATCCATGATCACAGCCTCATGGGACTGCACCACACTGTCCGCATGGGGGATATTTCGAAGTCTCATCATCATTCCTCCCAGATTTAATATCACCAAAGCAACGCGAATTTGGGATGTGGACGAGCCGCCATCCTGACACGATCCGAATCACTTTTTGCCCAAATTGATTATATCATCTCCCCCTGAAAACCACAATTCTTTCTGCTTCTGTTTCTACCTATTAAAATATCTTTTCGCATTTTAAACAAAAAAGGATTCAAAATTCTGTTTAACCTTGTAAAAAATAACATTGCTTTTTTCGAAAAAAAGAGTATGATAATATTGAAAAAAATAAGAAAGAAACTATAAACTTTTTCACACTCACAAACTACATGGGGAGGCTACTATGGAATCTATTGTAAAGAAGCTATCTGAGATAGAATCTGCCGCTTCTGCAATTGTTGAGCATGCGGAAGCACAAAAGGAAATCCTCGACCACGAGTACCGTGAAAAGCGGAACCGCTTTGACGCGGATTTGGAAACGAGGACGAACAAAAAGATCCTGGAGATCCAGAATGACCTTGCCGAAAAGACCAGCGCACTGTTGAAGGCGCAGATCGGCGGCCGCAACGATACCATTGCTGCTCTCGAAAAGGAATACGAAGAGCGGCACACCTGGTATGCACAGACTATTTTAAAACGGATCACAGAGGTATAAAAGCATGGGAAATCTACTAGCCTACAGTGGAATCGTAACCAAGCTGAAAGCCATGGAAGCAAAGCTTCTGACAACGGAGAATTTTGAAGAGATCGCCTCACTGCAGAGCGTACCGGACGTGGTCAATTATCTGCGCGATAATTCCTCCTACGCCTATGTATTGGATCTGCTGGACGAGAGCCGGCTGCACCGCGGCGATATCGAAAAGATATTGACCCGGCAGCTTTACCACGAATACTCCAAGATCTACCGCTTCTGTGGGTTAAAGCAGCGGGAATTTCTTTCACTTTACGTAAAGCGCTACGAGATTGATCTGATCAACTACTGCCTGCGTATCGTGATCAACCGCTATGCCGAGCCCTTTGACCTGAACTACAAAAAGGAGTTCTTTGACCGGTATACCCAGATCTCCATCGAAAAGCTGATCACCTCAAGGACCACCAATGAGCTGATTGAAAATCTGAAGGATACCGAGTATTATGAACCTCTGCACAGGCTTTTGGACAATCCGTCGGTCACGCTTTATGATTACGACCTGACACTGAACCAATACAATCTTTCCACCCTGTGGAAAAAGCGAAAGAAAATATTGCGAAAAAAAGAGCTGGCGTTCTATACAAAAATATGCGGCTCCAAGATCGACCTGCTGAATCTGCAGTGGATTTACAGGGCCAAAAAGTATTACAATATGGAACCCGCCAACATCTACACCCTTCTCGTCCCGATCCACTACAAGGTATCGGCCGAGGAGATCAAGGAGATGATCGAGGCCCCCGGCATCGAGGAATATGAGGCATTGCTCCGGAAGACATCCTACGCGCGGCATTATGACTTCGGGCAGAAGCTTACCATTGAGCAGATGTACTCCGAATGCCTGGACCACCTGTACAGGGGGGAACGGCGGCAGAACCCGTATTCTATCGCCGCGATCACTACTTATCTGTTTTTGAAAGAGGAAGAACTACGAAAGCTGACGACCGCCCTGGAATGTATCCGCTACGGTTTATCATCCGGTGAGACGCTGGCTTATATTGGAGGTAAGACGCAATGATTGTAAAAATGAAATTCATCAATATCTCCGGCCCCCGCGATGATATCGACCGCGTGATCGATCTCTATCTCTCCAAGTACGAGATCCAGCTGGAATCCGCGCTTTCCGAGCTGAAGACCGTCGATAATCTGAGGCCATTTATGGAGATCAATCCGTACCGGGAGGCGTTGGGGCAAGCAGAACAGTTTACCGCCCTTTTGGAAGACCCGGACCAGATCACACCGGACACCAGCCTGGGGCTGGACGGCATGTTCGAACTGATCCGAAACACAAGTACGGATTATCAGAGCCTGCAGGAGAAAAAAGAAAAGTTAAAAAAGAAGATCGAAGAGCTTCATAACCGCCAGCTGGTCATCGCTCCTTTCCGGCCGTTGGACTGTAATCTGAGCGAGGTGCTGAACTACAAGTACATTACCTACCGATTCGGAAAGATCGCGGTAGAATACTATTATAAGATGCAGAAGTATCTGATGGAAGATCTGGAGTCCATCTTCGTGGAAGGCGAACGGGACGAAAGCTATGTATACGGCGCTTACTTCGTTTCTCCCAGAGACGCGCAGAAGTCCGACGCCATCTTCCGCTCCCTGCACTTTGAACGGATCACGCTGACGGACGACTTTGAGGGGACTCCGGCGGATGCTTACCACAAGCTGCAGCGTGAGGTCAACAAAAATATGAACCAGATCGAAGAGCTGGATAAGGAGGCCGCACAGCTGCTTTCCGCGCGGGCGCCCCAGCTTGTGGCAGCGAAAAAACGGCTGGAAGAGCTGTCCAATAACTTTGATGTCCGCAAGATGGCCGCACGGATGGAGGACAATCAGGAGGATTATTATATCCTGTGCGGATGGATGTCAGAAGGCGATCTGGAAAAGTTCCAGAAGGATATCGAAAACGACGACAAGGTCTTTGTTGTGGTCGTAGACGACCGTGAGACCCATTTCGGCGCGCCGCCGACCAAGCTGAAAAATCCAAAGCTTTTCAAGCCCTTTGAGATGTATGTTCAGATGTATGGTCTTCCGTCCCATGATGAGATGGATCCGACGGTATTTGTGGGCCTGACCTATTCCTTCATCTTCGGCGCCATGTTCGGAGATGTGGGACAGGGGCTTCTGCTGCTCATCGGTGGCGGACTGCTGTACTGGTTCAAAAGGATCCCGCTGGCAGGTATCGTGGCCACGGCAGGTATCTTTTCCACAATATTCGGTTTTATGTTCGGAAGCATCTTCGGATTTGAGGATATCATTAACGCGGTCTGGCTGAGGCCCATCGAGCATATGACCATGCTGCCCTTTGTCGGAAAGCTGAACACCGTATTCGTCGTCGCCGTCGCCTTTGGTATGGGGATCATCATACTGGCCATGATCCTGCATATCATCAACGCGTTCCGGTGCCATGATCTGGGCGATGCCTGGTTTGACGTGAACGGCGTGGCCGGACTTGTATTTTACACGTCCGTCGTTGTGACCATCGTATTATTCATGACCGGACATAAGACACCGGGCGGTATCGTCATGGCTGTGATGTTCGGAGTGCCGCTGCTTGTGATCCTGTTCAAGGAGCCGCTGACCAAAAAGATTGAGAAGCGGGCGGAAAAAATGGAAGAGAGCAAGGCCATGTTCCTGGTACAGGGCTTCTTCGAATTGTTCGAGACGATGCTGAGCTACTTTTCCAACACACTCTCCTTCGTGCGTATCGGCGCATTTGCAGTGAGCCACGCGGCCATGATGGAGGTCGTCCTGATGCTGGCAGGCGTGGAGAAAGGCAATCCCAACTGGATCGTTGTGATCCTGGGCAACCTGTTCGTATGCGGCATGGAAGGACTGATCGTCGGGATCCAGGTGCTCCGACTCGAATATTATGAGATGTTCAGCCGGTTCTACAAAGGTTCCGGCCGTGCATTTGATCCCTATACAAAGACAAGCAAAAAGAAAAATACACATTAAAAAATTTATTGGATATTTAGGAGGATTTTATTATGACAACCGCAACAAAAATCGTATTTATCGCTGCATTGATCCTGAGCATC
>CAYQBE010000030.1:0-43437 GCA_964415625.1 uncultured Clostridium sp. | reverse complement strand
CTGTCTTCAAATCCAGGGCCGACCATATCCGCGCCGGCAAGTGTTCCGGCTACGGAGCAGATGATTCCGGGAGCCTCCTGCTGCATATTCGAACGCCATGCTGTCTCAATATAGAACATCGCGCCGTTTTTCATGGTGATCATAGCCATTGCGGTATCTTCTACATCGAAGTTGTCCGGATCCCATGGTCCAAGCTGATTTCCCTCCGGGAAGTTTTTCATTTTATCAAAGGTAACGCCCCGAACGCTTGCAACGTCATAGTTGTTTGTCATCCACATCGGAAGGTCGATGGAGTGAGGACCTCCGTCCATCAGGACACCGCCGCCGTTGAGCTCTTTGCTTGTGTATACGCCGTATGCCGGAAGACGGTTCGGACGAAGCTGGGAAGAACGGATATAGTATACATCTCCGAATTCACCTGCTTCATACATCCTTTTCATTTCCATCGGAGCCGTATTGTAACGCCACTGTGTACCGCTTGTGAGCTTCCTGCCAGCCTTCTTCTGTGCCTCCAGCATTTTCTGCGCGTCCGCATAGGTACATGCAAGCGGTTTCTCGCAGTAAACGTCTTTTCCGTGTTCAAACGCGCAGATCGTCATCTCACAGTGAAGCGGGTTCGGAGTGCAGACATGTACCACATCGATATCTTCTGCCGCGCACATTTCCTTGTAATCCTTGTAAACCTTCGCGTTCAGGCCGAAATCCTTGTTTGCCTTCTCACATCTCTCCGTAAGGATATCACACAACGCGACAACCTCTACTTCTTCCGGATGCTTCACAAGCTGTGTCAAATGCTTTGTCGTTCCAATTTCACCGATACCGATCACACCAATTCTTTTCTTTGCCATTTCATTTTCCTCCATAGATTTTTTTATATTTTTCCGACTGTACGTCTGGATATTTCTTTTATAATATGTATGGTGCAGTACACCAGGGTTTCTTCTGTTATGCAGGCAGCACTTTGCAGGATGCAGCTACCTTCTCATCGCGGTTCTCGAATGTAAAGAATTCCAGGCAGAAGTTTCCTTCATAGCCAAGTTCCTTCACCGTATTCAGAATAAACGCGTAATCCAGTTCTCCTACGGTCAGTTCCGCTCTCATCGGCGCCCCTGCCCCGTGAAGATCTCCGATCAGATCCAGGTTCGCCTTGATCGTCTCTGTAATCTGCCCTTCAATATTCTGGAAGTGGAAAATGTCATAAAGAAGCTTTACATGTTCACTTCCTACGTTCTTAATTAAGCCAAATGCCTGTTTCGAGCTGGTAAAAAATCCGCCCGTTAACGGCTCAACAAGAACTGTCACTCCCTCTTTCTCAGCAATCGGGGCAAGACGCTTCAATGCATCCTCCATCGCCGCAAGAACCTCCTCCGCGGAAAGATCTTTCGCATAATCAGCAGCATTCAGGATCAGCTTACTGCACCCGATCTGCTTTGCCTTCGGCACGCTCTGTGTGAAAAGCGAAACCAGCTCCTCCGTCTTAGCCGGGTCTCCCAGGAAGGGCGCCCCCGCGGAAACGCATGCGCGGATCTCAATGCCCAGTTCCTTGCTCGCCGCGGCAATGCGATCCAGATCTCTTCCCTCCAGGTCAAACATTTCGATTCCTGTCAATCCGTTCTTTTTTGCCAGCTTCATCCCGTCAATGATTCCATCCGTATCCGGCCAGACAGGTCCTTTTTCGCCGACTCCCACAAACATAATGTCTGCACATAAACTGTACTTCATTTTTTAGTAACTCCTTTCTGTTCTCTCTTTGTTATGTCTCCATTATAAGGCAATGTTTTTTCATCGGCGTTCTTCCTCAGCAACTCTGTTTCCTCAAAAAAAAATCTGGTTTCAAATTTGAAACCAGATTTTTTTCACTTACTTTATCTACTTTATCTTTTTTCTCACCGCCGCGCCCGGATGACTGTACTTGCGCATCACGCGCTCACCGGATATACTTCATCCGATATATCTCACTCAGCATCAGAAAATACAGGTCAAACAAAAGCACCCCTGTTACGACCTTTTCCCTGCCGCCCCGGAACAGCTCCCTGTCCAGATACTTTTTATACCGCTTCGACGCGCCGTACACCTTCGCCCCTTTTGCCTTGATATTGGCAAATACCGGCTCCATGTCCATGGTCTCCACATGCTCGATCATATTGACAATGACAATACTCTGCTCCGTCAATGTACTGCTGTCCTCCATCATATCCGGGAGCAGGCAGTAATATCCTGTCTCCTTCCCGTCCATGGCAAGATTCTGCTGCAGCGAGAGGATGGCGCTGTTTTTATAAGGTGTATAGAACACCACCTTATCCGCCTCACTCAGCTCTTCCGCGATCCGTTCCGCCTCCTCCGCATCGATCTGATCCCGCATGATCTCACAGGTTTCCGCGGCCTGTGCCAGCATGGCATCCTTCACACTGACGGCATCCCGGCTCTGTTCCGGCGGCAGGAGCCGATTGTAGTAGGTATACTGCTTCACCGCCCGCTTCAATTCATGATGAAAATCCGTAAAATTCTGATACCCCAGCTTCTGCACCATCCGCCACACCGTTGTCCGGGAGGAGTTTGTCAGCTCCGCAATATCATAGATATTGCCGTCCGCCGCTTCTTCCAGATTCCCGAGGATCCCTCTGCAGACATTCCGGTATGTACTGTCAAAAGAAAGGTGGTTGTATAATTCTGTTAAGCTCTGAAGAACATTCATATCCGTTTCCCCTTTGCAGGTGATTTACAAATCAGACTTTCATGCGTGCAGATTCCGTATTATTTTTTCATAGGCTTACACTGCCCCGCTTCACCCAATCTGTATCTATCATGGTATCACAAAGAAGGACAGGTTTCAATTCCCTGTCCTTCAAAAATGTCAGTCCGCTCTTACTGTTCACGGCCTCATATCCCTATCCGGCAATCTCGATCCTCAAGCTTGGGTCCCGCATCAGATATCCAGCGCCGCATGATACCCCTGATAAACCGCATTGGTGATGGTGGATACCTTCGCACAGTCCCCGATCACCGCCACATAAGGTGCAGTGTCCCTGAGCGCTTCCGCCACATCCGTCCGCGCCCTCTGCCCCAGCGCGCAGATGACAGAGCTTCCTTTCACCAGATGCCGCTGTCCTTCTCTATCCTCGCAGACCACGCCCTGGGCTGTCACTTCCATTCCTTTCAGTCCGGTACGCACCTCCGCCAGGCCGTCAATCTGCTTCAGCAGAAGCGGGCGGTGCCTTACATTGGCATCCGGAGCCAGCTCGTCCCGCATCTCCACGATGGTGACCTTCTTTCCTTCCTGGGTCAGATGGATGGCCGCCTCACAGCCTGCCAGTCCGCCGCCAAGCACCACGACTTCATCGCCCACTTTTTCCTTTTCCAGATAATAGTTGTTCACGATGGTCACATTTTCCCCGTCGATTCCCGGGATCGGGAGCACCAGCGGCCTGGAGCCCGCGGCGATGATGACCGCGTCCGGAGACTCGCTTTCTACCAGCTCCTTTGTGGCCTCCGTATTCAGCCGGATCTCCACCCCGGCATCCCGGCATTGCTTTGCAAATGTCAACGAAAGCTCGTACATTTCCCGCTTAAAGAGCAGAGCCTGCTCACTCTTCAAAATGCCCCCCAGCTCGGATTCTTTCTCCATCAGGATCACCTGATGTCCCCGCAGCGCCGCCGTATGCGCCGCCTTTAATCCTCCGGGGCCGCCGCCCACAACCACAACCTTTTTGGACTCCGGTGCTTTCGGCACTTCACAGCCTTCCATTTCACGCCCGATGAGCGGATTCACGGTACAGCGCCTTGTGGAGGTGGCCGCCCGCTCCGCCATGCAGGTAAAGCAGCGGAGGCATTTCACAATGTCCTCGTCCTGGTTTGCCATCACCTTCCTGGGCAGGAAAGGATCTGCCAAGAGCGCCCGCGCCATGTAGACAACATCCGCCTTCCCATCGGCAATGATCTCCTCCATCTGCCGCGGGTCATTGAGTCCGCCGATGGTGGCCACGGGAACAGACACATGCTTTTTGATCTCCGCCGCCAGGTACACGTTACAGCCATGTTCCTTGAACATGGACGGGTGGGTGTCGCCAAAGCCTCGCTGGTATGTACCCGCAGACACATGAAGCAGGTCGATATAAGGCTCGATCTGCTGCGCGATGCGGATGCCCTCTTCCAGGTCCGTAGCCCCCGTCAAATAATTCCGAACCGCTGAGCCGAAATTCGATCGGGAAGCCCGGTCCCACCGCTTCCCGGACCGCTTTAAGCACTTCGATGGCCAGGCGGCACCGGTTCTCCAGGCTTCCGCCGTATTCATCTGTCCGCTTGTTAAAATACAGGGAAAAGAACTGGTTTAACAGCCACCCATGGCCGCCGTGGATCATCAGCATTTCAAAACCGGCACGCTTCGCCAGTCCGGCCACATTGCCGTAAGCCGCCGTGATCTCCGCAAGCATTTCTTTTGTCAGCGCCTTCACCGGAACACCGTCCGGACGGACCGTATCGCTGGGCCCCCACTGGTTCATGTCATGCTGCCTGCTCTTATCCGTCATATAGGTTCCCGCATACATACCGGAGTGGGACAGCTCGATGCTGGGGATCGCGCCGTGCCTGCGGATCGCATCCGCCGTGTAAGTCGCGGAAGCCAGTGAATTTAAAATGGATGTATCCAGATGGTATGCGTGCGACCCGTCCGTTTTGGGATGGACCATACATTCGCTGACCGTCACGGCACCCGCGCCGCCTTTTCCCCTCAGTTCATAAAACGCGGTTGACTTGGGACCGATGCAGCCGTCATTTGTGATATCCGTCCCTCCCATGGGCGCGGAAAACATGCGGTTGCGGAATGTGACTCTGCCGATGGTGATCGGACTTGAAAGATGTGGAAATTTTCTGACCATGATCTGATTCCTCCTGTGGTAATGGCTTTTTCTTTTCATATTATCACAAAAAAATGCTCCCATCTATCAACCAGATCGGAGCACCTGTCAACAAAAAATTTCCACCTGTACAGATGTAAATTTTTATTCCCCAAATAATTCCACCATCCCCCGCACTGCCCTTTCCTTTACCCGGTCATTCCGGATGATCATGGAGATCTTCCATGGGATCGAATCCCGCAGTTCGATCATCCGCAGCCCGTCCGGCATCGGCTTGTCCTGATGGATATCCGCGTCAATCCCCAGCCCGATCTTCTGCCGGCATAAGTGGTAAATGATCTGGCTTTCCATGGTTTTTGCCGCAATACACGGCGTAAAGCCGAAGTCCCGGCAGCGCTGCAGAAGGCTGTGATAGCTGTAGTATGCTTCATTCAGGGTGATCAACGGTTCCTCCCGCAGTTCCTCCACAGAAACAGATTCCTTTCCATAAAACAGATGCCCCTCGTAAACAACCACGTTCATCCTCCTGCGGAACATTTCCCGGGACCACAATTCCGAATCTGTCATTTGTCCGATCACAAACCCGATATCTGTGCTCCCCTGCCGGACCTGACGGAGGATCTCCTGGTTCGCCGCCTCCTCCCATTGCAACCCGATATGGCTGTACTGCTTTTGATACTCCTCCAGCTTTTGAAACGGAAACACATTGAGCACGCCGCAGGAAAAGCCAATCTTCAGCCTCTGGTCCCGGTCCTGGATCTGCCGGAGCCCGATCATGATCTCGTCAAACTGCTCCAGGAGCGGTGTGCTGTTTTCATAGAGATAGGTTCCGCTTTCCGTGGGAACCATCCCATTCGCCAGCCGTTCAAACAGGCGGGTTCCCAGCTCCTCCTCCAGATGGCGGATAATCTTGCTTAAGCCCTGGGGGGTGATGAAAAGCAGCTTTGACGCCTTATGGATGCTTCGTTCCTCGTATACCTGCCGGAAAAATCTCAGATCCTTTGTGTCCATTTTTTCTCTTCCTCTTAAAGCACTCCAAACAGCCCCTTGACCTCATCCTCTTCCATGATCCTGCTGCTTGGCTTTTCCGCGTTTGCAAGCATCGCTTCTACCTTATTTGCCAGCGTCACGTCAATAAAACGGCCCACGTCGATCCCCCGGAGCTCGAAGAACAAAAGCGGCTGTTCATCCAGCCTGACCCCCACGCCGTAAAGGGCTGCCGCCACATGCTTGCACAAAAGGGCCCAGTCCGGGCAGCTGCAGGTAAAGCTGATCTCGATCGGTGTCGGGAACAGGCCGTCCTTTCCCTGGAACAGCTCCTTCATCTCCTCCGGGAAATTTCCTGCGAGCAGCTGCTCCAGGTTTTCAATCTTTTTTCCGCATCTGCTGATGATCGACTGGCACTTTTCCTCGGAAAGAGGACTGATGCGGATCTCCACCTTGTAAGGCGTCTTGCGCGTCCCCTGCACCCGGGCCAAAATCTTTCCTTTCTGGATCTTCAGGTCAATGACCGCCCCTGTGCGGATATAGCGCTTTCCCCTGTCCAGGCGGCTTTCATAATCCGCGTACCGTTCCAGGTTCTCGCACCAGGCCTGTCCCCACCAGCTTTTTACGATCGTCCTGCCCTGCACGGTCACCGGCTCCAGAACCTTTCCCTTTGCCTGCTCCTTTTTCCGGCTGGCCGCGGATTTCTGCCGGATCTCCGAAGCCGTCGGCTGGCTGTAGCGGGTAGAACTGTCCCAATATTTACTCATATCACAACTCCTTATATTCCTTATCCTTAAAATCTGTCGGGAATAACTGACACATCCTGCTCAATCTGTATCCGTTATTTTTCGCCCTATCCTAACCGCATCATCGACATCAGCTCGTCATTGCTGAGCTCGGTGATCCACTTCTCGCCGCCGGAACCGATCACGTTTTCCGCCAGTTCCTTTTTCGCCTCGATCATTTCATCGATCTTCTCCTCGATCGTACCTTTGCAGACCAGCTTATGCACCATCACATTCTTCGTCTGCCCGATCCGGAACGCCCGGTCCGTGGCCTGATTTTCCACAGCCGGATTCCACCAGCGGTCAAAATGGATCACATGGTTTGCCTTTGTCAGATTCAGCCCGGTTCCTCCGGCTTTTACGGAAAGGACAATAAAGGGCACGTATTTTTCTCCCTGAAACGCTTCCACGATCTGGCTGCGCTTTGCCACCGGAGTTCCTCCGTGGAGCACAAAGCCCTCTGTCTGAAAGATTTCTGTCAGGAACGCCGCCAGGTATTCCGTGATCTCCTTGAACTGGGTGAATACAAGCACACGCTCGCGCTTTTCGTAAATGGTTGTGCAGATTTCCTTCAGCATGGCGAACTTCCCGCTTTCCTCCATGGAAAATGTCTGCTGCCCCAGATATTGGTCGGGGTGGTTGCAGATCTGCTTCAGCCGGATGATCGTAGACATGACCAGTCCCCTGCGCTCGATTCCGTCCGCCTCCTCCAGCCGTTTCTCCAGATCCGACACGGCCTTCCGGTAAAGGACGATCTGCTTCTTCGCCAGATTCGCGTAATCGATGGTCTCCAGCTTTTCCGGCAGGTCCGCAATGATGCTTTTATCGGTCTTGACCCGGCGGAGCATGAAAGGCGCCACCATTGTTTTCAGGCGGACATATCCTTCCGGATGTTCGCTCAGCCCTTTGCAGAATTCTTTGAATTCCGTCGAGGTCCCCAAAAGTCCTTTGTTCAGGAAGTCAAATAAGGACCACAGGTTGGCCAGTTCATTTTCGATGGGAGTCCCTGTCATGGCGATCCGCATCCGGGAGGATAACTTTTTGATCTCCTTCGTCTGCCGGGTCAGCGGGTTCTTGATCGCCTGGGCTTCATCCAGGATCACGCACTCCCATTGTACCTCCTGCAGCTCCTTGATCCGTGTGACCATTCCGTAGGTTGTGATCGTGAGAAATGTACTGCTTCCCCGAAATTCCTCGCCCAGCTTCGGCGCTGTCTTTCCATGCAGGATCTGAAAATCCAGTGACGGAGCAAACTTTTCCGCTTCCTTCTGCCAGTTTCCGATCAGCGATGCCGGCACCACCAGAAGCGCCTGCGCATTCTTATTTGTCTTGCGCAGCTTTTCCAGGTAGGCAAGAACCTGCACGGTCTTTCCCAGTCCCATATCGTCCGCAAGGCAGGCGCCGAAGCCCAGCCTGTCCATATAATTGAGCCAGGTAAAGCCGCTGCTCTGATAGGGACGCAACATGGCGCGGAAGGATTTGGGCAGCACGGCCTTCCGGATGGATTCCGGCTTTCTCAGATTCATCAGAAGAGACGAAAGCCATGCTCCATTGGTGACCAGCTGCCCCACGTCCGCGGAGGCTTTTCCCGTACCGAGTTCCAGCCGCAGGGCGTCCATCAGCGTCAGGTCCTCCGGAACCTCCTCCATTTCCTCAAGCAGCTTTTTCAGCCGCTCATGATCGACCTCAATCCATTTTCCTTTCAAAAATGCCAGCCCGTCTGTCTGAGCCAACAGCATTTCGATATCCTCCCGGGTCAGCGGCACTCCGTCCACGACCAGCTTCGGCTGCATACTGACCAGAGTATGAAAGCCCAACATGGACGGCTTCTCTTCTCCCATGCTCACAGACATGGATACCTGTGCCGCTTTCTTCTTCCACCAGTTCGGAATCCGGCACAGGATGCCGGTGCCTTCGATGGCTTCCACCTGTTTTAAAAAGGTATACGCTTCCTCGGCTGTCAGCCGGAGCGGATGGAACATCTCCCCGTTTTCCACGAATCCGGAGATCAGCTCGGAAACCTCAGCCGCACGGTTCAGACAGGCCAGCAGGGCCAGCAGCTTTTCCCGCTCATTTTTATACTCTGTCAGGGCATATTTCAGCGGGACATGGCGTACCTTTCCGTCTTCTCCCCTGGTGGCGTAGGTTGCCAGGAACGCGAAAGGAAAGTCATCGTCCTTATGCTCTACCAGGTGGAAAAAAATCCTCTCCGGGACATGGAGCTGCTGGTTTTTCTCTGTCAGATACATTTCCACGGTGCCGTCGTAGTCCCCGATCTCTCTGGAAAAGATCTCATTTAACTTCCCAAAGATCCCCTTAAGCCGCTTTTCTGTAATGTACTCCGCGCCGATCACGAAGGGAACCGCGCGGATCAGCCGTTCTGCTTCATCCTCCCCAAGCTCCGCCCTTGTCTCCCCCCTGGAGATCTCCAGCTCCGGCAGGCTGGTCAGGGTTTTAAAAAATGCATCCGATACCTGATATAAAAATACCGCCGACGGGCTGAGGTCCGGCGATTTCTCCGCAAGTCCCATGTGATACAGCGCGCCATAGCGGTCCTGTTCAAAATGCTCCAGAAGTTTCTGGTCTGCCAGGGAGAGCAGCTCCGGACGCCCCTCGGGGCAGAAGCCTTCCTCTGTAAAAAGAAACCGGAGCGGAACCAGGCCTTTATTGGCCTGGGGCTGATTGTTCTCATTTACCTGTGCTGCATTCATAATCTTCATCCTGTTCTTGTATGATATTTTGATTCCTGCCCGCGGACACTTATGCTCCGCGGCAGGAATGACTGATACCATTATAAGGAAAAGCGGGGCAGAGCGCAAGATGGGATTGGGGGTTTTTGTAAAAATATTCCAACCTGTGCATTTACATCCCGTTCTCCTTTTTTGCTCAAACCCCATTGCTATTGTTATTTTTCTTATATTCTTTTGAGCATCTGTATAAAATTCAGGTAAAACAAAGGATCTTTTCTGATTTCATCACATTGCGCTTCAGTTGCTGTTTCCGGAATCAACTTCACTCCTTGCTTTTCCAACATTGGTTCATATCTACCCAGTTCAATCCATGCATGGGGCGGGGTAAAGAATATTTTTCCTTTCCGATAGTCTTCAGCAAGTTTCTTCAGATCCCTGCACAACTCCCTTGTTTTTTTCTCTTCTTTCAGGTTTAGTATGGAACCATCTTCTTTTAAAAGCGGTGCGCTGAACACAGACGCTGAGAAAGCCTGCGCCCGAAGTTTCCTGATATCAATGCTGTGACCTTTGGCAGCCAATTCCGAATAGTGTTCATACCGCTGCCTGTAATACTTCTCGTTCAGTCCTCCGATTCCACGGCCGGTCAGCGTATTCGGGTCATACCATACCGGCAGGCTGGTCAGCACATTTTCATTGCCTACCTTTAATGGCGGTTCCGCAGGATGCCAGAAATAGGAACTCTTAATCTCCGCCGCTTTTGGGAAAGCAAGTCTAAATATATGCGCCGCTATATTTAATGTTGAACCTGTTCTTGATACCTCGTCAACAATAAGAACCCTCTTCCCATCCAGAATCGTTGGACTATCCATGACAGCATCCACATTCTCATCCTCTATTCCGCCTTCGATAAATAAGGCACGGACTTCCGCAAGATGTCTTTTTGTCAGATTTCCAATGTTGTTTATAAAATCGCTATAGGTGGCAAGCTCTCCATTGTCCTTTTGCCTTCCATCATCACTGACATTGATCCCCACCTTCCGAAACCAGGGGGAACGGTCAATATTAACATATGTATGAGGCGGGCGTGTCACAGGCTTTCCCTGATCATCTTTCACAGCAAACTCCGGCCAGAACATGTTTACAAGCCATGACACCGGCCTGGCAGACTTGTCAAGATAAACAACATGGTCAACCGCCTGCTTCCTGCCGCCCGAGAGAGAACCATCTATTTCAGATATCAGTAAGGCGGTATCCTGCACATAGTGGATCAGATTCTCATTGATATTGATCCGTTCGTTGACCATACTGCCATTTTTTATGATTTTATGTGTCTGCTGCATGAGTACCGGATATTCTTCCGGTTCATGCCGGTATTTTTCAAGCAGCTCTTTTGCGTTTGCCATATTTATTTACCTATCCCTTCCATTCTTTTCCCAATCCCCAGCACATCATTACATTAGTCAAATATCCATGTACGTATGACTGCTTGGCTCGTCGCTTCGCGGGAATAAACGAGTAAATATTGCCCGCTGTTCACAGCACCTTTCTTTCCGTTCGTGCATCAGATAATCCAAGCACCATCTATCAGTCAATATTTGTTCTTTCAGAGAGCTTTAAAAATAATTCGGATTACGAACTCTGCGAATAAGAAAACGTCTCATCCGTCCCTGCTTTTGGAATATCAATATTTATGGTCTGTCCTTTTTCCCAATCCTGCTGTATCAACAAAGAAGAAATAGGATTCACCAACAGCGTTTCTATCCGGTTTCCTATACCGCGTCCTCCGTTGTTCAAATTGTCAGTGACACATTCCAGAAGATACTCCCTGTATTTCTGGGATAAGACCAAATGAATACCTTTCTCTTTTTCCAGATATTCTACAATAGACTTCAACTTCAATTCCATGATCTCTTCTGCGGCTGTCTCCCTTATAAAATCAAATATAACAAAATTGTCTCCAATCCTGTTAAGCAGCTCCGGACGTTGGATCTGGTATTTAAAAAAATCTTCCATTGATTTCATCAATGATTTTTGAATTTCTTCATAACTCATATCAGGAGTTACCGTTTCATATTGCTTTCCGGTATCAAAATCTCTTTTGACCATCCCAAGATTACTGGTAAATATGATCAGTGCTTCCGAAAAATACATTGTTTCTCCTGCGGAATCCGTTATCCTTCCATCCTCTAATATTTGCAGGAATTTATCGAGGATAGATGGATGTGCTTTGTCAATTTCATCAAACAGCAAAACACAAAATGGCTTTGCCTTGACTGCATTTGTCAGCTGTCCTCCTTCACTGTACCCAACATATCCGGGAGGCGCTCCTAAAAGCTTCTGGTCAGAATGCGGCTGTTGGTACTCACTCATATCGAAGCGTATAACAAATTCTTCATCTCCAAATATAAACTCCGCAATTGTCTTTGCAAGTTCCGTTTTTCCTGTCCCTGTCGGTCCTGCAAAAAACAAGACTCCTTTTGGCCTGCTATTTGCCCCTCCCTGAATCCCTGACATTCCAAGGCAGGCCCTGCTTATAACGCTGGATACTTTCTTTATGGCATTCGCCTGCCCTTTCACTCTGCCTGATAAATATTCTTCTGCTCCGCGGATCTTGTCAAAATCCAATTTATCCCAGTGGCTTTCCGTTTCCCCATACCGGAACATTTTCACCGCGTCTTTTATCTGGTACACCCCATATTCTTTTTTATGGCACAATGATAAAATTCCAAATAGTTCCACTAATGTCATGCCGTCTGTCAAAGAAACAAACTCTTCTTCCGCATGTTTTCGCTCTGCTTCATCCAACTCTGATACACCCACCAACTGGTTCAGGCGCACTGTTATAACTGCTTTCCTGACCTCTTTTTCCGGACGTGAAATAGTCAATGTACGTACATAAGGATTATTTAGATAAAACCATGCCGGCAGATCGTTTACTTTATCTACGATAAAAAATAATAAATTTGTAAGCATCTGTTTATCACTCACGCTCTGTGCCTGCGCCGGACTTTTAGAAGTAAGCATAAGGCGGGTAAAATATTCTGTTTCTTCATCAGACAAGCTATCCGGAGAACCCACGATTGTGTTCGCGAGATCGATCACGACTGCCGTTGGGTATGCTGCATTGTTCATTACTTTTCTGATTGTCTCTGTAGCATTTTCTATAGATTTTGTCATTTTTGCATCTGCCGGATTACTGTCGGAAAAAGCAGTTTCCATTTCCGCTGCATAGGGATTTTTAAATCCATCAATTCTATTATAAAATATGACTGGATGATATCCAACCTCTGCTAAATAGAGATGCAGATATTCTGACAAAACAACCGGTTCACAGATTTCGTTGTCTTCTTCATAATATACATATGGCTGCAGATCATGTACATTTCCCTGAATAATAAAAGTGGTATTGATGTCTCTGTATACCGCTAAATCTTTTTGCCATTTTTCTATCGGTCTCATGTTCTTAACCCTTCTCTTCTAAAATCAGATCCAAACCACACAATGTAATCCTGGTACCAGCTGTTATCATCACCGGCGAGTTTTTTTCCATTCTTTTTCCATCTATCAGAGTTCCATATTTACTGAGGTCCTCAACAATCACCCCCGTCGTTCTTCTCGGGGTGATCTGAAGATGTTCTCTGCTGACCGACTGATATTCACTCAGCAGTTCTCCGCCGATTCCTGTCCTTCCTATGATTCCGCCTTCATCCGGTATATCAATTTTTTTTCCGCTCTTCATACGTAAAACATATTTCTGTTTTCCTTGCTTCTCCTCTTCACCGTTGGATTCTATGATTTTTTCAGGATCTGTCTCCTGCTGCCCCAGTATTTCCTTTACCCTTGGATCTGCTTCATTATAAGAAGGCCGACCAATCAAACTCCTGCCACAAGACGGACAATTATCTGGAAATGCCGACCGTTTCTCCTGGATTATTTTTCTTCCACATTGACATATCTTGCATAATGACATTCATTATCCCTCCGAATCTAATGCTCGCTGTTTCAGGGCGGCCGCCTTCTTTTGTTTCTTTATAATGCTTGTCTCGTCAGTGCTTGTCCTGCGCACATCGGATTGATCATACATGTTGTCAACATTCACAGGTTTACCACATATTTTCAAAATTACGCCTTCTTTGGCAGCGTACTCTTCCAACTGCGAATACCGGGAGCAAAAGCTGTCAGCGCTGGATTTTATTTTCCTTTTTTGGTTTAATGAACCATTCCTTGAACTCCCGACAGGTTCAAACAGAATACCGCCTCTTGCGTCACGGCCAATAAACACATCACAAAGGGAATGCCCATCCATAGAATACATTTGACCCGGAATGCCGTCCAAGATCACATCAGCATCATTCCTGACAGGGCAGCCAAGTTGTCCCATAGCCGATTCGATCACGCCCATTATGTATTGCTCCTGCTTCCTTTTTTCAAGAGCAATTGTCATTTCTTCCACTTTTTTTTCGATCCGTCCTGGAACACGCTCCGTAGGTTTTTCTTCAAGCAGCGCACACAAGGCACAATATTCAAAATACGCTGATTCCATCCGCTTGGCATCCTCTGACGTCACATTTACTTTGCCTTTTAGATAAGTTGAGACCCGCATTTTCACAAATTCTAATCTCTCTTCTATATCCATTGTTTCATTTTTTATGACCGGAGTTAATGCTTTCCATAGCCGGATCTGAGCTTCCTCATCTTTTTCCGTAATGATTGGCCTTTCATCTATTTTCCGAATCCAGGAATCAAGTTCTTTTTCCAGTCTGCCTAGTTTTTTATGGTCTGCATACAGCAATTCTGTGAAATCCAATTCCTTACGCTCGCTTTTTTCCGGCCCTTCTCCTATATGAAGCATTGATCCCGTTATCACTGCATTTTTATCATATCCGCCACTAAAACCATCCTCTGCAAAAACGGACAATTTTATATTACTTCCCTTAACTGCCTGTGCCCTATTTTCATGCTCTTTCTGGAGTTGTACTTTTAATTTTTGAATGCTGTTTGTCAATTCCTCCTTCAGTCTTTTTTTTCGCTCTGCCTCCAGTTTTGCGTTTGCGTAAGAACTGCTCATTTCAGTCAAATTCCTCCTTCATCCTGCACATTTCTCTTTCAAATCCAAGTCTGTTCATCCAGGCTATAAACCAGCTGTCACTCAAAAGGTCATTTATTTCTGTCATAGAATGTTCACGTAAAACAAGGGCAAGGTCGTCCAATGTTGCTACAAGCTCGCCAAATACGTTTATTGATCTTTTTCCCTGCAACGAAAAACATATCGTAGAAATGGATGTCATATCCTCACACCCCTGTCTCTCGATCAGTTTCTCCAATTGATCAACCAGAGCGCCTTCATAATCATTTTGCCTGAGATAAAAAATAAGAAGACCTGACAATAAAAATTTTTTGGCGGTCTCATCTTCACCGGTAGATAATTGTTCAACATATTCGACAAGTGATCCATATTCTTTTCCACAATAACAAATTGTCTGCTTGGCCCCTTCAATATACATAAGCAGCTTATATACCGCCGCGTCTTTGTCATGATACCGGGGTAATTTTCTTATTTTGTCATACAAAGATCGGTCAAACTGGGATACAAAACGAATCCAATCAATCCTCCTGATCATAATGTCCGCGGCATGAGACCAATGCTCCCGGATAGCCTGGGCTAATTGATGAAGGGACGATACTGAAATTGTCTTCCCGTCAAATGTTCCAAAAATCATCGGGGATATGGGATTTTTTTTCCTTACCTGGTAGAGGCTTCTGTCAGACCGTACAAACTCTCCATTGCACCAACTTTTTACTTCGTCATATCCCCAGCGCTGCCCTTCATTTTCATTTATTAAACCTGTGATCAGGCGGATAAATTTTCCCTCCATATGTCCGGGAAGCTTTATTCCGTCCTTCCAGGCAGCAGATATTTCCTCAACGGACATGCCTTGAAAAAGCGAATATCCAAGAACCACCCTGCATAGAACCAATCCAAACGAGCCATAGTCATAAGCCGGTGATATTTCCATGCGTCCTGCCAATGTTTTTACTCTCGGGGCATACTCCGGCGTACCTCTAAGTTCTACAACAACGCTGCCGGCTGTATTTGTACATACACTGGTGCCGAAGTCACCTATTACAATTTGTTTTTTACCGCTGCTATAAAACAGATTGCCCGGCTTAATGTCACAGTGGACAATGCCGTTTTTATGTAATTCATGTAATCCCTCATTAATGGACGGAACGATATCCTTTTGAATCTGCATGCTTTTCAGTGAACCCACAGCTTCCAGTGTCCCCTCCGGATAATACTCATAAATCTCATAATAGCGCCCTGCATGATTACCGTACTTGACAACATGCGCAATATTAGGATGGCTGGTCTGTGACAGAAACCTCTGAACTTGTTCAGCAGGCTTCCATCCATCGTGATATAATTTAACAGCGAATGACTTTCCTTCTTTTTTCGTAAGATATACATCCGACTGCCTCCCTTGCCTGCTAATAAATGAATGGATTACATAGTGATCCGCAATCGCTTCTCCTGTTTGAAGGATTATTCCCTGATCCGCTTGCCCCCAGCTTTCAGGAGGAATTGTCTCTCCTGCATTTATTGCGTTTCTCCTTAAGCCAGGCGGTTGTGTCTCCGCAGCATTTATCATAATATCCACCCTCCCTGCGGAATTCCAATTGTTAAAACCTTCTCACCATATAGAATTGTTTGTAATTGTCTCCGGGTACTCTCTATATCTGAATATTTTTCCGAATATTTAAATACACGGCATGTTTGATTTGAAGAGCCCCGCAGTCCATGTCCATCGTTCAGTTCCCTGATATATGGCCCGTCAACGATTGCCGCACACATGCCCAGGACAGAGTTAATTGCGTCTTTATCGTAAGATCTTAATTCCTCCAATGTATATCCGGTAAAAATCAATATGTCATCATTGATCGTTGAAATCGCTTTCACCAATGCATTGAGTGAATCCGGACAATAGAACGGCTCGCCTCCGGATATTGTAAAACCGTCAATATGACCGGGAATCTCTCTAATCATATCCATAATCCCGCCAATGGATACTTCCTTCTGTTTGTCATACCTCTGTAGTTCAGGGCTGATACACCCACTGCATTTTCTTACGCATCCATTCATCCAGATTCCCACCCGGTCGCCGGGTCCCAGGACTTTGACCGGATAGTATATCCTTGCCAAACTTACTTTTAATTCCATTTTCTTCATCATAACTCCGTTGTAAAATGGGAAGAACAAACCATACGTTTCCCTGAGATATTTTTTCCGCAGAACAAGCATTTACGCATCTGTTTTCTTTCTTCAATCTCATGACCAGCCTGCCATTGATTCATCGTTAAGACAAGTTCATCCGGAGAAAGGCAAAACATCCCCCCATCTGATAAATGTCTGATACACTCCAGGGGCGGCGGCATTTTTCTTGTCAAGTCAGAGTCCTTCGGAGATCTAAGTTTAATTACAACATCTTTCTGTAAAAACAGTATAGCATTCGCCGGTGATACTGAAACAATGTTTCCTATCCCCCAACAAAATGGGACATCGTTTTTTCCGGTTTCATAAGCATCTATATTCCAAAAAGCGTGCGTACCTATCGATTCCTTATGAAATGTACCGCAAAATGTATCTATATTTCTTATATTTTGATATGATAAATAAAATACATCTCCGCCAAGGACATTTCTTCCTTCTGACCGTTTCTTCGTGATCACCCAAAAATAATCCGGCTTTCTGACACTGCATAAAGCAGGCAGAAATTTTGCATTTACAGCATGTATCATCTCCTGAAGCTCTGCGGAATCCTCCCACGTAAGATTCCTGAGCGGATCGATCCCTGCGTACATCGCGATAAGATAAACACAGGCACTTGCTGTTTTCTCCATTACAGTCCGATATACAGACCTGTCTATCTTTTTTAATACTGTAATTTCATCCCGGAACGGCAAGGGCGAATGCAGGTATTCTTTACACACTTTTGCCTCGTTTTCGATTGATTCCTGCACTTGTTTCAACTGTGGAAGTATCTCCAGGGCATTGGATGGTACCGCATATATTTTATCCAGAAGAGCCACGCCTTCCTGGTACAGAGATTTTCCCAACTCATGACTGTATGTATAATCCTGCAAAAATGATTTCAATTTGATGATATCATCATTTTCATCAAGCGCCCTTTGATACATTTCAGCAATCACGTCGCTATGCCGTCCTTTTGTCTCATTGTTTAACAAATCCAAAAAATATAATATTTTTTTAGAATCCATACGATCCGCCTCACTCATCTGCTTCCTGTAAAATTCTGGCCAACGCGGTATACCTGGGATCATTCGGCGAATAACTCAACGCTTTGCTGATATGGTGCATAGCTTCCAGCCTCTGAGTTTCACTTCCGCCATACCTCAGTGCCGACAGCGCCAACAGATACTCCTTCTCCGCAGAACCCGGAAGAGTATTCACCTTATGTAGATATTCAGGCTCATTGTTCCCATATGCGGCAGCATTCCCAGACACAATTCTTTCCATTGCCTCCGAAATAATCTGCATCTCCGATTCGTGATGGCGCGTATCCTTTATCGACATGTAGTCCTGATGGAAATCTATTTTCTTTGCTTTTTCTCTAAGGATATCTCTTACAGCATCCAGTTTTTCAAATTGGGCTGCCAGTTCATAACATTCTTTTAATTGAAAAGCCGTCAAGCTGTCACAATTACCAATATCTTTCATTCTATTCTCCTGTCCCCCGCAAATGCAAGAAACCAACATTTTTTTCCATGCAAAAGCTGGATCTATCACTTATCTATAGTCCCGGACAGTTTGTCAAACAATATTTCCTGCATAAGTTTTACATCATCTTGATACTTATGTGCCCACTTTATTACATCTGCTTTTTTATTGTCAGCATTGTCTTTAAGCAATAGCATACCAACTCCTATACAGATAGCAAAAATTCCCACGCTTGAAATAAATACACAAAATATAAAACCCAGGACTAATAAAATCATTGAGGCCAAGACCCACTTTCTATTTTGGCCGGATAGTCCATCGATAAATTTTAATTCTTCTCCGCATGCAGCCTGGTAAGCCTTTTCTCCCAACTCTATTGCGGAATTTCTCAATCTTTCATATGAATCCATGATCTGACATTCACATCTTTCGATTTCCTTGTTTACCTCCTGTGTTGTCATCATCCCAGCCGCCTTCCCTGTTGACCATTTCAGTTAGGTTTTCTGATTGTTATCCAATATCTCGTTAAAATTAACAAGTTGAGTCTCCAACTTCGCTAATTCCTGGTGTGCCGAGTACTCCATTTCGCCTTCTTTATTAACAACAGACATTAGTAAAGCGAAGGCTACAACAACATCCAAACAGATACATAGGATTCCTACATATATAGATGCCGCAAAAAATATCATACAGACGGGAATACTAAACATTAAAAACACTAATATCTTTATTTTTTTCTCTGACGCTTCTTTTTCCATCTCTGCTTTTGTAGTTTCTGCTGTCTTATATCCTTTTTGCCCTAATATTTTTGCGCAAGATATCAATTGATCATAAGTATATGTTATCTGATCTTCACATGTTTCAATTTGTTTTCTGGCTTCTTGTTGTGTCATTATTTTAACAGCCTCCTTCGCCAATTACCTCCTGATAACACTCAGCATACCGTTCCACCCAAACTGCTGCCGGAACTTCATAGGGACGGAAGTGTACATTCTTTTTTGCGTCTCCGCCAATATCCATATACACTGCGGTTTTACCACAAAGTGATTTTGTGTCACTTTCCTGAACAAGTGATTCCATTGATTCCGCATCCAGTCCGTAAGCAATATATTTATTAAACATCGCCTCATATCGACCGCCCAACATAAGCTCAATACCCCGGATGCTCTCCCCCCATATCATACTATTCACTCCATATTCAGATCCATCAGTAATGATCTTCCGCAGCTTTTCAATCGCACTTAATCCATCCCCGCACTCTTTTTCATCAACACTACCGATACGCATCCGTCTTGCACGATGAATGCCGAAGAACAGAAAGAATATCCTTTCATCAGAAGAGATTCTTCCTTCCATACGATCCACGACTGTCTCATAAAGGATGGAAACGAGTTCTTCTATATCGCCCGTCTTCGCCACTCTGACCTGTTTCGGGAATTGTGTTTCTAAAAAATCAAATCCACATTCTCCATCATCCAGTTCATCCGCGAACAAATCCGCTATGTAAACCAATGCCCTCGTCTTGCATGTGTTTGTATGAAGATTCTCATACAATACACTCATTACTGATAATTCAAACAAACTCATTGCCATTTTTTCATCCTTGCTGACAATAAGAAGATTATCTTGAGCCTTTGCTCTAAGTTCCGGCACAAAAATACTTTTTTTGCCAAACCCTTGTCCCAAAAGCAGCCCATAACCATCCTCATGGCTTCCTAAAGGCGTGACACTATTGATACCATCCAGGATTAATTTATTAAAGCAATTATTAATGTTATCTTCTGCATTTGTCAGAAGAACCCGGGTCTGCTGTTCTTCATAAAGAGGCGCAACCTCTGGATCGGTAAAATATGCATCCAGGCGGGACAGAAGGTCGAAACGTTCTTCCTTACTGATATAACTTACCTGGAAAAAATTATTTGCCGTCTCTGCTCCATTGCCGCCGTTATAAATGGCCGCACCAGCAGGCCGATCCTGCAGGGTACGGATACCAGGATTATCCGAAGCGAGGATAGAAGCAGCTCCTTCCTCTGAACCCTTCACCGCAATTCGGATTGCCATTTGGTTAAAATATGTTTCCAGACCAGTACAATTATGGAAATCCTGACTTGCAAGTATTACGTGAATCCCTGCGGCTCTGCCTTGCATAACAAGCTGACCTATACAGTTTAGGCACTCTCTGCTGATAGAATCCTCTTTTCCTTCCCGGCTTCTAAGCAGTTCCTGGACTTCATCAAAAATCATTATAAGCTTCGACACTTTCGGCACATCTAATAATTTTTCATAACTGTCAATATCTGACACAGCATAGCGATTAAAATACTTGGTTCTTTCTTTAAATTCCGTGCACAGTTCTTTTAAAATACTTAAACCGAATTCACGTTCGCTGTTTATAGCCACTACGCGCAAAGAAGGGAGACGATAGCGTGTGTATGCGCTGAATTCAACACCTTCTTTAAAATCAAGCAAATACATCTGTACTTCATCAGGAGAATAGCTGATCAAAGTACTCATAATAAGTGTATGAAGAAGAGTGGACTTGCCGGCTCCGGTCTGTCCGCATATCAATGCGTGATGTTCCGTACTACCGCCGCCTCTTCCCAATACCATCTTAACAACAATGTCAGCGCCCTTGATACCAATTGGAAGCGCAATCTCTCCATGCTTCCCGGTAAACCAATTATTGCTGTCGTAGATATCCTCCTTGTACATACTTTCAAAATGCTCTACTTTCACCGGCGTGTGTTCGATCGCGTCGCTGATCAAAGATAATATCTCTTCCTTTTTTTCCATTACATCCCGCATTTCATCCAATTGAAGGAACATATGCTCTGTATGATTTCCAATAATCTTAAGCCTGTTTCCGGCAGCTTTTGTTTCCACCATATTCTGTGTAAGTGTTGAAACAAGAGCTCCATTTCTCTGTTTAAGCTTTGTCAGCTCAGCATCATTTGCGCAAATCAACACGCAAACGCCAAGGAAGGCGCTCTTTCTCACAATTGCGTGTAAATCTTTCAGGGCAATGTCAGTAAATCCAGCAGGAAAGTCAGTAATGGCCAACGCTTTTAGCGGCTCTTTCTCTAACCGGCTTTCCTGGTTTCCAGCATAAGACTGAGCCATATTTTCAAGCTGCTGTCTTAAAATCGCGATTGCGTTTTCAATATCTTTCTCTTTGCTCCATATTTTTTTATCTATAATACGAGCAGAATCAGGACTGGATGCCAGTCTGGAAATATCCTGGAAGCTTGTACCAAGTTCAACCGGGTCAATCATTGTAGCTTCAAGTTTTCCGGCCGGAAACGACATAAACAGCTTAAAAAGCAATGGCTGAATCAGTTGCTGAACATCCTTCCTGTCAGACGGAGCGTATCTGATCAAAAGAGAGATGCCGTCTGACAGCCTCTGGGCATAAGGAATTTTAACAACATACTTTTCGCCTTGTTTCGTCCCGGCTCCTGTAGACTGCAATTCCTGTTCCAATGCCTGAACAATTGACATATCATTTCGATCTTTATTCGGAATTGTAATACCTATGTCTCCCAACATGATATACGCTGGTATCTCTGTCGGGCATTCATAACGATCAGCATTAAACCTTGTAGACCGTATCTCCTGCTGATAGTTGCAAACCGCTGCCTTGTTGAATACTTTGCTGATATCTGTTCGGCAATCCTTACAAATACTTTTGTATTTAGCTTCAAAGTCACGTTCTGCCTGTTTATCTCTATCAAGCTGATCTGCTCTTGCCTGATCCATTTTGTCATTGCGCGCCCTTTCGGACTCTTCGTTTTGGCAAATGCGTAAATCTTTGTATGCCTGGATTTTTGCGTCTATTGCAGCCATCACTTCTGCTTCTTTCGCTTTTACAAAAGGAAGCTCATCGCTTGCAGCCTTACAGGCAATACCTTTAATATTGCAGAGATCACTGGCTGATGTAGAAATAGAAGTAATAGAAGTATATCCCCGGAGATTATGGACAAATGTGCTGCAGGCATCAGATATTACTTTCACCGTATCCTTTCTTTTTGCGGTAATATTAATATTGTTATCGCACTCCTTAAGGAAACGCTTCTGTTCTTCTTCAAACGTTTCCTCTGCATTGGATACGACAGAATCATAAGTTTCCTGGTTTCTGACCTTTGTATCTTCCCACTCGCTCTTTGCGACCAGTAATTCTTCCCTGTATTCCTCTGTAAAGCTGTGCAGATCTGACAGAACTTTTATGACCTGCTCATGTCCTGCTGAAAGGTTTTTCCAACTATACCATAAATCTTTATTTCTCATATGCTTCTGATTGGCCGCAGGCTGCACTTTCTGGGAAGTCTCGGTTCTGGCGGTATAGGTATTTTTTTCCTGTATATTCAATTCTGCGCCTGCGGAACGTAATTCCTCAATCTGTGCTTCATTTGCTTCGAGCTGCCCTGGGCAATTGTCAATGAACGCTACAACCTTGTCCAAATGCCAGCCGGTCATCCTTCTTATAATTGTAATCACCACGCCTCTTTTTTCCCCACAATCAAGTAATGTTATCTGCATTTTTCCTCCATATCAACATGCCTTTTTATTCTATAGATTTCTTTTCAAAACTACCACAGTAAAGTCGTAGGATATCAGTCCGAGACTCGCCTTGCATATCATAACTATTTCATTATACGGCATCGAGCCATCATTTTCCCATATCGGTCAGGCTTTCTGGCTCCACATCTCTTACAATACATATCTTTATTAAAATTGGGGTATCCACAATTATCACAGGTCCATGTTGTCCAATCAAAATATACTCTCATCTTCTTTTCTCCAATTCGTTCGTATTTTTTGTTTTTCTGACTATACCCATGGCCGTAATGGGATGCCCTTGGGTATAGTTTCCGAAACCACTCTTTGCTTTAGGAAGTCTTATGTTCTATAATGCTGTATTGGTTATTTATTACTCGGCGTGCTATTTAAGCTACAGGAAAATAACTCTGATTGCTTGCTTCAGAAATAATTTACAATTTGATCATATAAGGATACCCGTGCTGAATCGTCTGTCTTATCTTAATATTCTGGGTATTGATAGCAAACATTTTAGGGCAAAACTCCGGATGCTTTTTCGCAAATTCACCTATATAATCATAATTCTCCCAAAGATGCATCGGTGTAAAAAATGTAATATCTGCTAACTCCAAATAATAACTTATCGTCTTCTCACCATAATCACTATTTCTTGGGTCAAGCGGAAGCATTGCATAATCAATATGCATTCCTTTCAACGGCTTGACATACTTTTTAAACTTTTTCTCAGAATCATTTTTGCAACTTTTGCAAAAAGATTCGTAGGATTCTATCTGTGCATGTGGATCATATGCCTTTGCTGTCCGCACTAATTCATTATAATTTTCCAGTGTTGCATGATTCCACCATGCCAAGTCTCCAGCATGATACAGAACCATATCATCTATTTTTACAATAAATGCCACACCTAAATCTGTTGATGGCAATGATCTTACTTCGCCAAAATCTGTAATCAAACGTTTTCGTCCATCGAAACAGCCAATATTATTTGCTGCTTTATCCGGAATTTTTTTTAGCATCTGATTAAAGACACTGTTCGAACCATCATATCCCAGATATATCCTTATATTGGGAATTTTCTCAGCCAATGAAAGAATCCCTTTGTTAAAATGATCTTCATGAATATGGCTTACAAATATATGAAGCGGCTTTTCTTTTGGTATCTTGGGAAGTTGTTTTCTATACCAGTCAAACAAAAGTACAGCCGAAGGGGTTTCAATCATAAAACTGCTCTGATTTGAATGCCAACATTTGATTGTTTTACCGGTTACAGTAGATACAGAATTATCTGTTTCATATAACACAGGGCATAGAACCTGTTTATCCTCCACATATTCTTCATCATAAGGGATTCCCAAATACCAATGAACAAAAGATCCGTTCTTTTTTCCGCCTTTCCATACTCCAGAGAACTTTTCCCGAATATCATATGTACCATTGTCCCAAATTATATTAGAGTCTGCTTTTTTTATGAGCGTCCCTTGACCCTCCATAATATTATTTGCCCACATTCCCTCATGTATCTCGCCGTTTTCCCGGCACAGTTTACCATAACCGCTATATTTTCCATTTTCCCATTCACCTGTATATACAAAACCAGTATTAGAATAGTATGAACCCTGTCCATTATAAATTCCATTTTTCCATTTACCTACATATCTGCTGCTATTGGGAAATATAATCTCTCCTTCCCCTTCCGGAAATCCATTTTTCAGCTCGCCAGTATAAACAGCACCGCCTTGATATTTTTTTTCTCCTATCATTTTACTTCCCTTCTAATTTCGTTTACGCTTCAAATACTTCAGTTTTTTTCAACCCTTGGCCATTCCATTCCTTTACTTGTCGCTTTTTCATATCATCTGCTTACCGTAGCTTTCTCGGCCATATTTCAAAATGTCCTTCTTCTGCTGCTTTCAAATAATATTCAGCAGCTTTGAGTAAATCTACTTTTAATCCATTTTTTCCACATTCATAGTTTGTTCCATTAATAAACATTTCTATTGCATAGTCATTATTAGAATCCTTCTGTTGTTTCAAGTACAATTTTTCTTTTTGTGTTAAAACATTGAAAGAATTGGAAACGGGCTGGACAAATTCTTTTTGTGTCACACTCAATTGATTCCACTCTACTACCTCCTCTTCATAATCAATCTCATCCTTACTTTTTGTTTTATCAGACGTATTTATCCCTTTTTTCTGATAATCAATATCAGATAAAAAAGTCCCTAACTCCTGTGTTTCAACCGTAAAGAGCAGTTTTCCGGCATACTTTTCACCTCCGCGAATCGTTCCATCTAACTTGGTAACCCCAAGCAAAGTACCTTCCTTCGAAAATAATTCTTCCCTTGGAAGTTTCATGCCGTTAACCTTCCATAGTTCCTCATATGTCTGTATCCTAATAGAGTTTTCCATACATTGAATTCCCATATTTCCAGATGCTTTAAGTAACACCTCACTCCAAACCGAAACTGGGACTGTCGTATCTGACATAATCGTGGCTCTGATAAATCCACTCTCACCAGACTTTAAAATTTCCGGCAGGCTGACTGATACTTTCACGTTACGCGCAATTCCTCTTTGATAATTAGCTTTCGAATTATATTCCTTATCCGCGTTATTATGGTAGTAAATACAGACTTCATACTGCTTGCCAATCTCCAATGTAATAGTATCTGTGTATGGATGTCCCACTTCAGCGATTTTCACAAATTGACACTCATTACCAAATTCTGGATGATCTGTTATGGAGTTAAAGACGGCATAATGAGGTAACTTACCGTGGCTATAAGCTGCACGCATTGGCCCCCAATTTGCAGGATCAGATTCATATTTCTCCATTATTTTATGTATCCTTTCTTCCTTTTTCCATTTGTTTTCTACGACAAGTTCTTTTTTTCATACATAATCTCTTCGTTCATTCACTTTAGGCATTCATACTTCCGTATAAAAATATACTGCTGAAATCAGGGAATACGCTGCAATTCCGTACAGGTAGAGTCAAAATAAATATGAATCATATCAAAATCGACAATTTCAACGGTAAAAGTGAGTGTATCCGCAAATAAAAAACTCGTGCAATCCAACTTCCACTGCCCATCCTCTTGATAAAACGCATAAGTATCATAAGGACTGAAAAAGTTGCAGTGTGTTCCATCAAATGCAATAATCGCTCCTGGCTGTGCCTGTCCAAAGCCATCAGAACCCACACTTTTCCAAGACCCTTCTATAGAAAAATCATCCACAGCAACTGTTGATTCCTCATGAATCATTTCTTCAGACTCAGATATTTCCGCAGAAGGTGTTTCTGCTGCAAAATCCTGATATTCGTCTTCTTCTCCTGAACATGTTAATTCTATAAAACCGACATTGTCCTTTTCATGATTCAATGCTTTTTTATAATTTGACATCAAATGACTGTTACAGGAGTTCCACACGTTTGATCCATCCTCTTCATCTTCCAGAGAATATAAGTCCGTATGGCCGAATTTTGCATTAAGTGAACTTGCATTTGTATCTTTCTGATTCCCATTTGGGCCATAAGAATCATAGTAATTATAAATGTTATGAATATTCTCATATCCGGCAGATACGTTAGGCTCATTTGTAAGAACCTTAATCGCACCAAACGTATATGTATATATATCGTCTTTTGAAAGCTTGTCTCCCCACCATTCACCACTTCCGACTCCATTGGTAAATCTGGCTCCAATCATATTAGCTGCCGCGCCGCCAAGGCTATGCCCTGTAATCAGTATTTTTAAATTTTCCTTTGATTGAATCACGGGGTACTTGTTAACATAATTATCAATCCCTTCCCATATTTTTTCTTCAAAATCATATACATTATCCCAAACAGTTTCATCAAGAAAACTATGTATTTTGTTTGGATCAAGATACCATCCTTTCCACAAATCTCCAAAGGTTTCCCCCCAGGTTGTTGTGCCGCGTGCAGTAATAATCAGTATTGTTGTATCTACACCATCAATATTTAACGTATCCTGTCCTATTGCAAAGGCTCCCCCTCCAGCCGATATTTCCAAATCTCCAAATTTCGGATTAGATGTGTAGTAATAAGTTTCACAGGCATATATATCATAAAAAGAATATAATCCCTTTATCCCTTCACCGGTTGTATCCTCCGCCTGTTGACTCATTTCTGCCGCTACAAGCGCTAAGTCATTATTATAGTCTGTAGCCGGATATTCAAACAGATCTGAACACCATGCAGACCCATTTCCTGTATATATTTCTTCTCCAATCTCTGCTGTTATATCCGGTTCTTCAACAGCCGCTATTTTACTCTCTTCATTACCACATGAACATAATATAAATGCTGTTAATATCCCTATTAAAAGCATAATTTTTCTTTTCATCGTTAGACATCCAAAACCTTCCCTGCTTTTATTTCATCTTACTATCTCTTTCTGTTAGTCTGGCGGTTTTGATTTTTATCTCTATTTAGGAAATATCATTTTCTTTATAATAAAAACAAGAATCACTATCATGACTGCCCATGATAAAAGCTGTGACAGAAACGCAGTAATGGCGTCCCTGAATACCCATATCATGGTTACCGCTACAATAACACAAACAAGCGGCAGCACAATTTCCCATGGAATCCTGACATCCAATCTTCTGTCCGGTCTCCTCCTTCGCGGTAAATTCCTTCTTGACTCCCCACTGTCTGATCTGTCTCTCATCTGGAAGGATCCTGTATGTACAGACAGCAGCGAATCCCCATGTCTGTCATGTTTTCTCTGCCCGGGACGGTTCTGGAATCCTGATGTCTTACCTCGTGTATTCTTTTCCTTGTCTAAGTCAAATGCCATAGCTTCCTCCTCTCAAAAGTACTTCAAATAACCTATGCGTCTGTACCGCCTGTTTTCTGTTAATATCTAATTAAAATAAATAATCTCATCAATTACCGTATCAAAAATAATTGCCTGCTCCAATCCCAGTTCCATAATGTTTTCCGGCATCACACGATATCTGTTTTCCGTAAAATAGCGCAAATCATCCTGTCTGTCATGATAAAACAAATCCAATGTACGCCGGGTATACTTCTGTGTCGCTTCCACCTTTATCTGGTCAGAACATCCTATCAGCTCCGCAAATATTTCCGCGGTTTTGGCCGTATTATGCTTAAAAAGAACAAAGCATTCCATTTTTTCACACAATCCGGGAAAATAATCTTTTTCTATCTGGGAGATTACATTCTTTGACGCAATTCCTATATGGCAATTTTCCTTTACCGTACATAGATATGAAAGAAAATTTTCACTATTTATTTTCAGATCATCAATCAACAATGTATATTCCCTGTTTCCACATGCTTTTAATTCTTCTGCCAAATAAGTAAATAATAAATTACTGCGCATTTCATTTATATACAGGGTAATTGACTCATTGTGCCTAATTGCCATAAGACAATTATGGTCATCAGCGTCACCTGTGCGCTCCCATCCGCTTTCCTGCATCTCATGCGCAAAATTATCTATAACAGATCTGAATAAATAGAACTGATTATTTTCGGATGTATCATCAATTCCCAAATCCGCCCAGATCCTTACAGCCTTTTTTTCTCCACAGGGCAATGCCATAATATTGTCATAAAATTCCTCCATATCTGTATACATATTTAGATAACAGAATCCAGTCAGGCTTACACTCATATCCAATTCTTTTAAAATTTGCATATGAGCACGTACTACCTGTTCAAGCTTTGGCATAACCGTATAATCTAACGCTGCCGCTAACTGTCTGACCGCCGTAATGACCTGTATGTCCGTCATTCCATAAAATGGTTCGAATTCTAAAATCGTCCCAACGCCATTATTCCTATATAAAGTCAGTACCGGATACCTTTCTATTGCATATTCGCGAACTTCATCCAACAACTCATAACATTCCGGCATCTTTTTATCCGCAAAACCACTTATCATAAAATTCAACAGTTCCCCATCCTGGTAAAGATATTTGACAATATCTGCCATTGTACCCCTGTCATATATATATGGTAACTGTTTATTCCTGTTTTCCGGCCAAAAAAAACTCATATTTTTCCCCCTCCCGGGAGGGCTGTCAAAAATTGTTCAAACTGAAATAAGAATGGAGGCTCATATCCCAGTCCAATAACAGCCTGTCCCAGTCCCAATTGCAGCTGCTCCCAGTCTTCAACCGTATTTCCGTTTCTCTCATTCGTTACTATACGATTATGCTGTCGATCCGCATATTCATACACCATGATATTGCTTCCAAATCTTTTTGTAATATACTCTCTTGATGAGGCATCATTTGTATGAAACGCAAACAGACTTCCAAAGCCGCCTGCGATTACTGCGCCTTTCTCTTTACCATAAATATCATAAAGTTGATCAATACTCTGAATCCCTGCCATGACCTTTACTCCAAGTCCGCGTCCAAAATTCAGGGCATCATCAATATGCTGCAGTTTGGGCAAAAGCTTAAACTCATCTGCTAAAAGAAAAACATTTCCATGCTCTTTGTTCCGCCCTAATGCCTCTTTCAGCGCCTGATCGATCAGAAGTCTATATATTGGTGTCAGTGTCTCCCCTACTGATAAATCATATTCTACAAAAACTGCCCTGCCGCACCTTTCCCGCACAGCCTTGCGCATTGATACAGATTTTTCCGGCCGATGCTTTGCAAAAATGCCGAAGAAATATTCTGACAGCATGCTGTTCAGTTCACCAAACACACCCAATGCCTGTCCCGAATTCCCATCTCCGATATATGTACATAACCCCTTTAAGTCTGGGTATGAACTAAAAATATGGACATAATCCTGCGCCGTAAATTGTCCGATTGCTTTCATCAATTCTTCATGATTCAGCCTGTTTTTCCATTGTGTAGGATTCTTTCCCGCCATTCTGATAAAATGAACCAAAATTCCTCTGAAAATATCTCTTGCCGCATTGCAGAAAAATGGTTGCGAAGAGGAACCTCTTCCATGAAAAAGAGCCGCCGCTATTTCACGGGCATTTACCGAAACACTGCCCTCATCCTCTCCATCTGCCAATATTTCATCAAAAAGATTCCATGTATGGCTAATTGAACGAAACTTTTCGCTGTTTCCTATGACATAGTCTCCTTCTTTCGAAAACATATCATAGAACTCGCCCTTTGTATCAAAAATAATAGCCACATCATTCTGCCGCATATTTTTTCGAAGCGCATCTAAAGTAAACAAAAATGCGTTTGTTTTTCCGCATCCTGATCCCCCAAGCATCAAAATATGCCGTGACTGCAAATCCTCATCTATCGAAAATCCCTTATATCCTCCAGATGCAAAACCTGGATAGCTTATAACAGCATTATCAATCTTCAGAGGGTGATTCTCTAATACAGATGTACCAAAAATAATCTGACGTTCCATCTTTCCTCCTTCACCAACGAATTTCTGAACCGTCATTTCCATAATTCTCTATCATGGATCCGGTATTCATATCTATATCCCCTGCTCCGCTTGTATAGTCAAAGCTATCATTTAATTCAGCCTCTCCCACTTCTATCCCGCCTGTATAATCAAAGTGCCCGTCCATATCGTTCCCTTGTTCCTGTTTTAATTCCATATCAACACCATCTAATACCTCTCCAATGGACTGTGACTCCAGTACAACCGCGTCAGCTTCAGTCCCTTGATTTACATTGCAGAGCAAATCAGCATATTGCTCTTTAGAAACATCTCCCCGGATATACGCATTGTTTATCTGCATATTCTGATAAGCAATACGTTCCTCTCTGTTTTGTTTTAAAGAATCATTCACATATCTAAAATGTCCTGCTCTCTCTCCAATATAATCTGCATATTTGGAATCGCTCTGGTAACGTTGTCTTTGCTCCAACATAAAGGAAGCAGCTTTGTTGTTGCTGTCCAACTCGTTATACTGCATGTCATACATAGGAGAATCTTCAGCATAATTATATAATCTGCCTTGTTCATCCCTTGCCATTTCTACCTGAAGCAGATTATACGTGTTCCTTTCATAACCTTGTTCCAGATTGTTTTTGATACAATGTGACTGATAGGCATGATTGCTCTCATGAACATAGGTATCTAACACCTCATAAGACGTAAAATTTTCAACATCTATGCTGATTCTATTCCCCACATCGCTGTATCCTCCATAATATTGAGGATTGCTAAGAGGAAATACCTCTGCCGCTTCACGTCCTTGCATCTTTGCATTGCGGTTCTCCAATTCCTGAATGACTGCAATCCGATTTTCTTGACTGAGTTTATTCCATGTGCTGCTTTCAAATTGATTTAAAAGGGCATTTTCCGAATAAATGGAGTAATCCGTTACATTTCTATCATGATCTGCTCTATTTTCTATATGCCCCCATGGCAATTTCATGGCTTCACCTCATTTTGACAATGAGATGATGAATTTTTCTGTGCTATAAGACCAAGTTCAAAAGAGACAATCTGCCGGTGCAGTTCTTTTTTTATATAGGGCATCAGCGAATGAGCCGTTTCACCGGCTTCTTTAAAACGTGATGCCTGACGCAGGCAGTCTGTTAGAATGATGGCTGTTTCTATGTCGGCATGTTTTTCCAAATATTTTGAAAAGGAATTGATAACCTCAGATAAATATTTCTCCGCGTCTTCTCCTCGATCCTTCATATACCAATATGCCATCAAATACTGATATCCTGCATCGTAATCCAGTCCCTGCTTTTTGCTTAGCCAGCCTGCCAGCCGTAATTTCTTCTCTGTACCGTCTGTATTCGGATTAAGAAACATGCTCCTGTATTCTTCTGACCGTACGGTTGATATGATCTGCCCGCCTGCTTCTTCCATTACATTCCCTGTGGCATATCCGCAATGCGGACACATCACAATACGGTCAAATACAGCTGGATCATGCGGATTCATATCAAGATCCGGTACAATAGTCTGCGACAGCCCTCTTACCATCCTTGCCATATAGCCTTCTCCACAGCATTTGCAAACAATTTTTTTATCCATATAGCTTGCCATAACCTTCCTCCAGACAATGAGACATAAATCATCTCTTTTTTATGCCAATCTTTTCAATAATTCTTCTAAACAAATCCTGTTTTTTTTCTGCATTATAACTACTTGATATGTTTTTATAGCTAATAAATTCCAGTTCCGGAATTTCTGCTGAAAGTTCTCTAATATATTCCTGTGACAGAAAATGTATAAAGTCATCCGGGCTATACACATATTTATTGAGAATAAGCTGTTGGCCACTAAAAATTTTAATGAGCAGTTTTAAATCTCCATTTTCTTCTTTCAGCTGTTCCATCGCATCTTCTGGTTCGCCTCTATTTTCGGAGGCGGCGATATTCTCCGATTCTTCCATACTTTCTAATCCTATTGCATCTTCCGGGGGCAGCATAATCTCCAATTCTGACCTATTTACAAATTCTATTGCCTTTTCTTGTTCTGTTTGTTTCTCTATTTCCTCCTGTCCTGTTTTTTCTTCTGATAAATTCTCCGAATCACTTATATCAAGCTCCAATTTCTCATATGGTTCTGTACCATCGATAATGTCACTCTCCTGTTCCATGTTTTCATCTGCTTCTGAGGGAACGTTCTCCAATTCCTTTACCCTGTATTTCTCTACAATCTCCTGTAGTGATTTATCTTTGCTATTATCTGCAAAGGCAATCAGCCGCGCTTTCATTTTGTTTTCCAGTTCATATCCTCTGGAATCAAACTCTCTTGCTACCCGGACAATAAAATTCATCCCCATTGCATCCATCGTATTGATCTGTAATACATCCTTCAGCAAATCTGTTAATTCCTTTTTTCCAAGAGAAGCCGGTTTTTGCTCAATATATATTTTGTATGCAATCCGTAAAATATCAGGATCAGACGCAGACGGATTTCCTAAACGAACCGCCCTCTCTTCAATCCTTTTATAATATTCTCCCATATCTCCTGTCCGGCAGATTCCCACCGCATGCTCCATATATTCCAATCTGAAAAACCTTCTTTTCTCTGCTTCTGAAAGAACACTGTTTTCTCCTGTCTGCGGAACAAGATAGCGTTTTTGCTGTTTTGCATGTTTAGAAAAAACAATATCAATTCCTTTCAGATTATCTTTTGGACAGGAAACAGCGGAAAATCGCCTCCTGGCATATAATGGCAAAGCACTGTATATGAGGTACAGCAATTCCCGTATTTGTTCTTCACTTCCATCATATTCTACGTACAACGGCTTCGTGATACTGTCCGCACAAAGCTGTGCATAAACACACCGAACCAGCGTAAGATATAATTCATCAGATAATCCGCAGTGTTCTAATGCATCTCTGATTGAATAGCCAGGATTTCTAATAAGCAGCTCCCTGTTTTTTGTTTCATCAGCCTCTGCCTCGCTGGAAGTGAAATTTTCATTTGCAATGGTCAAAAATGTATTCGGGTCGTCAATACCATCCGCATCTTCGCAGGGAAATATATATGCATGCGAAAACATATTCGCGCGCCCATGAGCATCCGCCAATCCATATTGGGTCCGAATCATATACAGATATGTACCATCGCCCATCAGTTCCAACAGATTCAATATATTTCCGTCTTCATCCACCATAGGATGCAAAATCTCTGAATTCGCGACCTGACAGTCTCTGCATCTCCGGTGGGCAGATTGCGGGATATCATCTGAAACAGACACTTCCTGCCATCCTGTTCTCAACGTGTCTCCTATTCTGTGGGAAGCATTGGTATAACAGCACTGATACCACCTGCTATTTATTATTTTACTATCCATAATCCCTCCATACATGAATCACTCATCCATGTCCTTCGTATTCCACTGGAAGCCACATTCATCACATTCACGATTTATCTCCCTTGGAACTACCTTCTTCATGAATCCAAATAGCCCCTTTTCCTTTTCTTCTAACAGTGTCCCTTCCTGAAGTTCATGATTATGAATTGATCCACAGTTCGGACATTCAAACTCTCCCTCCAGAAGTCCCTGCCTTCCAATATAGCCAAATTGATAGAACAACCAGAACAACGGCTCCTCTATACGTCTTGCCACGACATTTCCAACCGGCGTCGAATATTCTTCCCCATTTTCTGCCTGTCTGGTCTCGCTTTCCTGCCCCAATGAAGAAAAAGCAAAAAAACTATAAGACGCATAGTTATTGTGCATAAAAGTAGCCAGTCCCAGATTATCCTGTTGAAAAAAAGTTCTCAACTTTTTTTCCAAGGGGCGATATCCATCCATATTAAACAATGCTTTGTTGTATCCCTTTCCATCAGAAATTCCCTGTACTCCATCCAAAAGCAATTGTATCGTTTCATTGCCTAATATTTTCTGCATTTCATTACAGTCTGCTTTTGAAATGCAAATTGCTAACGGAATCTTACACTTTTCTTCTTGTTTCCCCCGTGATATGATATTATGTATCGCATCCAGAGCAGTGGTGGGATCCGCTTTTATATCGTTCTCTGAAATCTCCTGAACCGTGGGAAACTGCATTGGGTCAATCAAAACCATGAGCCCATCCGCATGTTCGATAAATGGCGCGAAACCGCTTACTGTATCATCAGATTCAAAAACTTCTCCTGCTACATCATATAGCACTAAAGTTTCTGTCACTCGTTTCTCTTCTCCACTTTTTTCTTCATTTCGCGTAATCTGAAAGAAAAGAGGCTGTTGAAAACGGTTTTTAGGCGTTGGACTAGGCAGACGTGTTCCTTTCGCAATACTGTAATCCGCAAGAAACGTCTGGACGCTTGGACTGTTAGATAATGCACTTACCCCTATCTTTGCACAGTATGTCTTTATATTTTTCAAAAGCTGTGCCAAAAAAACGGTTTTTCCAGAATTTGCAATACCAACTACCGTAACAAAACGGACAGGATTCTTCCCATAGCCCTTTGGTAACGGATTATGACAGTGTGGACAGATTCTACGTTCAGATTTCTCTCCGGATTCATACTCAATCCAGGCTGCCATACCGTCTGCATCCACAAAGACACAATTGACGCCGTCCTTTTTTTTCAATCCCAGGCACATATCCCTATTCGGATCTATAATACGGCGATGATATGCCTCTACCCCAAACTGGTCATCTGCCAGATTCTTTTCTGTCGTACCGCCATATTTTTTCCAGAATTCTTCATATACGGGATCTTTCCGTGGGTGAAACATTTCCCATTCTTTCCAATCCCTATAATTTTTCAAATACTTTTCTTTATCTTCTCCCACATATTCGTCTTCAAACATTTCAATATCATCGTAAGGTCCCGGCAAAAGATCATCTTCTGAGAAATCGTCCTTTTCTCTTAAATCAATCTTTTCTGAGCGGAATAAAACCTCATCGTCTGACATTTCTTTAAAACAGTATGGACATTTAAATCTAAAGCTCATTCTTCGTGCCTCCCTGGTCCTGATTCTTTTTTAGCTTCTGTTATTCATTTTATACTCAATACGTATTTTAATCTGTCAGCAGTATTCCTCGATTTAAAGGAACAATCCTTGGTTCTACGCTGGTTTCAACATATACGGTTTCCTGACTTACCATCTCATATGTAACAGGAATTTCGAGATCTTCCACTCTATAACAGAGACTGCCTTCAATATAAGCTGTTTTTAATTCTTTCGGAAATGTCAATGTATAAAATGTTGTAAGATTTCTGCTCTTTTTTCTGCCTCTTCCATATTCAGAAATCTGTTTTTTTATGTCAATATGAATTTCCAACGGAATATCAAAATATGGTATGTTCATCCCCCGCTCATACAGTCCATATACCTCACAGATATTTTCCGTCCTTTGACAGGCAAGAACTGTATATCTGCTTGCTTTCATATGAATTTCACACCCCCCGTTTGCCGCTTTTTCTTCTGCCGGAACATACCTTGCCCATACATTATCCATGATTTTGGAATATGTACCCACTCTTAGATCCTTTTGACTTAACTCTTTGCAAAGTGAAGGGATGACTGTGTTTACTTCCTCTTTATATGCAGTCTGCACTACCAGTGTATCCACTCCTTTTGAAGTATCCCATGTCAGCTTTTTTGAAATGTTATTTATCCTTATGCCAGTCGCGAATTTTTTTTGATTTTCTGGAGAGTATTTATAATCCATAGTGCCTCCCTTCCAACTCCGTCTCTCGTTTAATCACTTATGAGAGTATATCTTTCAACCTGATATATTTCGATTATCTCTGCCGAACTGCTGCTTCCAGTATTATAATAATAGTGTGATCCCGTCATGTTCCTTTTCAGATAATCCTCCAATGAAGTACCGAATTTCAGCATAATTGCTGATACTAACGGCGCATTATACGCAAACGGAATGTTTATGTATTTTTGCATTTTTTCATTATCGGTCAGATTCTTTTGAATACCACTGTTGGTATCCCCAAAATTTTCTTCCATTTTCAATCTTTCCGCTCGTTCTTGATCAAATGTGGCAAGAAACACCGCAGAATCACTGTCAATAATTCCACCTATCGTTTTTTTCAAAAATCTGTGTAATTTATCTATATCCGTAATCTCTTTTAATTCATTTGTTATTTCTTTTTCCTTCCTGTCAAAATAATTTTTTATCCTTCGGCCATAAAAATTAGTAATGGTTTGATCATAGACCGGAGGAATCTGCCTCATTGATTCAATTAACTGCTCCCATATATCAAAGGATTTTTTTGCGTCAGCACCGCATTTCTTTACAACATTTATAAATGTATCCAGGATCATCTGATCCGAAGATAAGCTATCTTTGATTTCCTGCCGCGCAGATTCAATGATATCACCGCTCATCGTGATCTGATTACGATTTTTGAACATTGCACTGACCTTTTCAAGATTATCTCCAAGCGCAATCAATTCGTCAACGGAAAACATATCTTTCAGATATTCTTCGTATTCCCCTGCCCATTTTTCTATAAGCAACGGGTCGCTTTTTATTTTTTCTTTTGCATCTTTTATAATCCAATCCAGATAACACTGCCATGTATTCATAGTAACAGCATTAAATTCTTTTGCCGAACAGGGTATGATATCCTCATAAGGGGTATCGTCTACTCTTGGAAACAAATGCAGCTGCTCCTCATCCGGCAACTTCTGAAACAGATTCTGTTCGGCATAAGAATCCAATATTTTCAGCGTCTGGTTTCTGCTTATACCGAGCCTGCTCTGAATATTAGGATCATAAAACGGATTATTTTCCGTTGCGGAACCCTGCAATTGTATCAGATGTTCTATCATCTTTGTAGCAACGACCCAACCGATTTCTTTTATCGGTTTCTTTTCACTCACATAGCTTACTGTATAAATTCCTTTCTGGAACAGGACATTCGATATTCTGGTATCCCGGTTATTCGTCAACGCAATTACATTCGCGATAATTTCATAACAGGATGTCCAGTCATCCGTTGTCGCATTACCACTGTCACGGTTACTTAAAAGCAGAGCCTGGGATGCCGCGCAATTTTCATCCGCAATGAAATTTCTCACCTTTTTTGCTGTTTCTTTCCGTATACGGCTTTTTTCATCCAGCATGAACACAAATAATTCCGGTTCAGATGACAGATCTAACACGTCCTTTACCTTTAAGTACAGCCGAATCCAGGCATCATAGTCAGAATCATCCGTCAACTCCGCCGTATTTAAGACAAAATACGCAAGCTTCCTGGTACGGTTATAAAAATTATTTTTTTTATCTGTAAGAGAATCCGCCAGTGTCTGCGCTTCTTCTTCCCGCAGGCTGCCGCATTCCATCTTTCCATTCTTTTGAGATAGGTTATAGTATTCTATATGTTCTGCTGTTCCTGTAATTCCTACAAAACAGAGCACATTTTGATAGGAAGGCCATAACTGGAATAATCTGGATGAGATATCCAGATATCCTTTCATCGCTTCCTCGCCCAATAAAACCACAATCATAGGAAATTCCGGCTGCCTGCCCGGATGATTGATGTTACGGCGCAGATCAAGGATACGGATCCTATCTTCGAAATCTTCTATCATTTTAGACACAGTAATATCCATTCCTAATCCTCCAGTTCATCATAGCGTGTACAATGTAACTCAAATCTTTCAATCATGTCAGATAAAAATCCACTGATCTCATCATAATTTTCTTCCCTCCGCGCAAATTTTTCCCATACTTTAATATGCTTTTCGGAAAGTTCTTTTTTTATTGTTAGAATATACGTAGCGGCCTCATCCTCTTGATGATTTAAAATATGATTTGCTTTTTCTGTAATTTCCTTTTTTACAGCATCCTCCAATTCGCAATAATTGACAAATCCTTGATAAGCTGTAATATCTCCATATGTAAAGCCCTCTCCCATTTTAGACAGTTCATATATATCGTTTCCGAAACGGCCTCCCTCATATGTGACCAGATTCCCACTGATCTTAATGACACCCGTGAAAAGAGCGTTACAGTAATTTCTCATATTGACTTCTCTGACTTCTTTGACATTTTCTCTGTTTCTGATCTCTTCTATCAGGGATTCTATTCTGTTTGTTATTTTCTCTGCATCCTCTGTATATTGACTCACAGCAGTGTGGAGAGCCGGCGATGAAACAAAATAATCTTTCTGTATACTTACTGCCTCCTCCGCTGTAGTGCGTATTCCGTCCTCCGGTAATGTATATTTTGTTAATTCAAGCTTAACTGGCAGAAGGGATTCCAACTCTTTTATCAGTTCGTCTGTTTCCTTTTTTTCTCTAACAGACAGCAATTTCTTTTCGCATTTATCACATATATCCTTTAAGCTTGCCATATCAGTTTCATTCACTTTGCAAACTGCCCCTTCTTCATCAATCACGCCGAACTTCTTTGCTTTTTCAAAAAGACTTCTTGCTTCTCTGACCAGATATGCGCGATCCGTTTCTTCATCATCTTCCAATTCAATCAGACTTTGCGGGGTAATAGGAAGAAGCTTATTCCAATCTGTAAACTCCATCCCTTTTACAGGTTTTCCTTCATAATAATGACGGCCCGATGTTTTTGAAGTGTAATATAGCCTTTCATACTCCACACAATTATTATATGCGCTTAATGGAAAACCACACGCGCTGCTCAATACAAAAATACGATCTGTAAGCGCGCTCTGCTTCAGGTTCCATGACTGATCAGAAGCTACTTTAGCTTGTGCTGCCTGTGCAATTGGTCCAGACTCATTGGGGTAAGAAATAAAAGCTACTTTCGTTGTCTCATCCTCTGAACATATACTTCCATTGAAATAAAACAATGGTTTTGCCTTCTTTGTCAATTCATTAATATCTTCCAATATATAGCTTGTCAATTGATCTGTATTCTGCGTCTTATACTTATCCTGCAAATATTCCGTAATCGTGTGGCCGGCAAAATTACTGAAAGCACTATTCACAAAAAAGTCTGTTACTAAACGGGAAATCTTATTTTCATTCTCTGTAATCCATGTATCTTCATTACGGAGGAACAGACGCATAAATTGTGTGAATAGTCCTTTTATATTTAAATTGTCAATTTGCCTGTCTAATATTTCTTTTAATTCTGGAATGGTAACTAATGGTGTATTAAACCCATTTCCAGTATTTTTTATCCTTTCTCCTGCCAGATCATTTTTATTTGCGGTAAATGTGCTAATAAGCGTATCCATCACATTCTGCAATTTTTTATAATAGCTTTCCCCTTCTCTCATTAACTGTTCTTTGAATGTTTTCAGAACAGTATCTAATTGCTTGTAAATCCCCATGACCTCATCATCCAGAGCATTCTCCATTTCAAGTCCCAGAAAAACTTTATATTCTTCATGCCTCCGCAAACTGTCCTCATAATCTACAAATCGTTTTTTATCACTATCGCCAAATGGAAACCATCCACGATTGTTTCCATTTAGGAAATCTTCCCTGTTCTCCAGATAATTTTTTCGAACTTCCTTTCCCTCATAAACACACTGCTCCCATCTTCCTTTATTTTCCGTAATCAAACCTTCAATAATATCTAATATATTATGGCTCTCCGCCTCCTTAAGTAAACAATATGCATAGAAAGGTCCCTGGTCTACATCGCAGATAACATCAATCAGTTTTGATCTGATACGGTTTATCAGTGATTTTTTATTGTCTGACACCATGCTTTTCGCATTTTCCTCCACACTTCCCCAATCAGCGGCAGTCTGATCCGTGTACCAATTAGTAAAATTTCCATCTCCATCCTGAACATCTTTCCAATTACCATTATACAGTTCAAATTCCTTTACACCTGTCTGAATTTCTTCCAACAATGCCTCATAAACATCTCCTTTGTTTTTTGCACCGGTTACCAATGCCGGGAATAAAAACGCTTCTACATCTTTCTGCGTAGGGATCTTGTTCTTTGTCTTTGCAAACTTTACAAACAATTCTGACGCAAGGTAAGTATTGATCTCCCGAAGAGGTATACTTGTACAGGAAGCCCCTATTGTACAATATGCCATCTCACATCCTATTTTTTTACTACCGTTAGTTTCTCCTGTATGAGACCGAAAGTTAGAAAGATGCTTCTGTAGCCCCCAATCACTGTCTTTAGTTTTAAATGAATATGTGAGCATATCCATTACATACTCTGCCGTAACATTCATTGCATACGTATATGCATCTGAAATCACCTTATTACTTTGATCCGTCGCGCATATCAAATGACACATATCTACTGGCGGTCGCTCCCAGAGTATCTTTTTATCTCCTTTATATATTTGAGAAAAACTTCCGCCGTTAGTTGGAAGTCTCATGCAATAGTCCAATTCCTGCATTGCGGCATAACCATTTTTTGCAATATAATCACGTATTTTCACCTCTTTTGGTGAAATATTAGATAAGTTTACATCCGGCAGAAAAAAATATCCAAATATATTTCCACTATCCTCCAGAATATCTCTAACCATATAGCATACATCCAGAAAACAACCTGAACCAGTTCCTCCGCCTAATCCTGAAAAAATATGAACGTTAACTTCCGGATCAATCATATCCGCCTTTGCATTCATTATTCTTTTTTCTATTTCCGCCTTAAATTCCTGCGATTTATCCATCATCATAAATCGCCCCACCTGCCGTATACCTCCGGCGCCACTGTTGGTTAGATTTGGCAATGTAATCTTTTCGTATTCAAGCCATGATACATCCTTTCTTTGTTTCAGCGATGCAATATTTTTATTATTAAATATCTGCCCAATATTTTTATTATCGATGCCAAAAAATTCGTCCTCTTTTAAAGCCAGAATCTCATCTGAATTTTCTACTTTATGTAAATTGTCTTTTGAATCTCCTTTTTGACTGGTATCCGCATCAACACCCAGAAATTGAATCCTAGAGTATCTTGGTATCTCTGCTGTTGAGTCATCTGGCTCCAAACGGTCATATACCTGTGTCTTGATTGTACGAATACAATTCACCCCCGTACCCCCTAACCCGATAAGTAATGTAGCCATATTGTCTTCCTGTTTTGCACGTTGCTTGTTCGAAATAATTCCACCACCTGCACTTAATAGTAATTTTGAATAAACTGCCATAACCTTTACCTCCTTGTTCTTAACTTAGTATGCCGCCTAACTGACTTATTTCTGTGATTCCTGCTGTTTCGCGCCAGTCTTTTCCCACTGTCTTTCATATGGCTTTGAAATCTTATGGAAATGATATCTTTTCCATCTTCCTTTGACGATATCTTCACTTCATTGATATTGCCACTTTTTATTCTTATCTTATCCGTCATCTTTCCCTGGCAAAATACTGGAACATTGGTATGTAGTTCTACGCATTTTTCAGACTTTTGATCGATTGCCTGGAAGTAAGACTTTGAATAACTGATACCGCCCCCAATGTGGTCAATCCCAAAAGAAGATAATCTACAGCGCCCCCTTCTTGGATTTTTGTCCATTCCTTTATATACATTATCTACACGTGATTTAACTGTAATCGTTCCCCCAAATGGCCTTGTCAACGCAATCCGCAATGTTATGCCGAAACCAATCAATACTGCTAATGCGGCAATGCCCAGACCTATCAATGCCATGACACCCACATTCCTTACTGTCACAATTAATTCTATATTACAGGAAAGTCCGCCGGAATCCGTAGCCTTTATATCAAATGATCCTTTTGACAGGCTGAAATGTTCCAACTCAATCGTATTTCCGTCAATATGATAGTCCGTTCCCTCCATGTAGGAACTGGACACCACCTTATAAACCAATTCTTTATCCTGCTCATCTTCTGCCAGTTCTGTCATATCAATACTGAGACTGCTGCCTTTAAAGGGCCAGATATATACCGTCTTTCTAATCACGGACTCAATCGCCTTTGGAGACGTATTTTCTGTTTCTATACTGTCTGTTTCTGATTCAGCCGTCACCCGCAATGGCCCTATTTCCTCCGACTCTCTTTCAAGGCTGTTTCCTTCCATCGTAACTTTTAAATAATAAATGCCTTCCTCCATCTCGCATTCTGCTTGAAAATATCCATCTGCTACGGACATTTTCTCTGTATTAATCTCATTACCATAAGCATCCATCAAATGGAACAAGGCATGATATCCGTCATATTCACTATCTTTTGTTGCTGACACATCCCCGGCCTTTAAAGTTGCCTTTACTTTCAAAGGCTGCTCTGCTACTATTTTTTCTTCAGGTTCTGTTTCAATATCAATATTCAGATCAGAATTATATATCATATTGATTTCTACTCTGTCACCCTGATTTCCGCGCATCGTTAAAGTCCATTCCCCAGGTACTACATCCGTAATTTTTAACAGTGTATATGTGTCAGATGAAATTTTTTCTGCTTTTGCTGTTTTTCCATCCGGCTGAAGAAGTGATGTGTCAGAAACCAAACCATTAATTACGACATTTACCTCCTCCACCCCAAATCCGGGGACTTTAAAGTCCGTATTCAGCACTCCCTCCTTTGGAAAGGTATCCTCCAAAACAGGAATAGAAGACGTCCCATAAATCATGCTGTAAAATGTATGAAACACCTTTGACAGATCATCTGCAGTACTCACCTCTTGAAATTTACCGCCTGTCGCATTGGATATCTGTTCCATTTCGCTCACATCCGCATCCTGATTTGCATTCAAGCAGATTGTGTATATACTGATGTTTCTCTCCCTTGCAGTCTGGATTACATCTGCTTTTTCATCCAACGAGCTTGTCAGCTCCTCGTTTGTGGGCATCTCTGTATTTCCATCGCTTAAAAGTACAATCACAGATGGCAGGTCACTGCTTCCATTCGACACAAGCATGTCCACCGCTTTTGACAGACCTTCCCCGATATTGGTATATCCCATTTCTGCTGTAACTCCTGTGGACATGACCGACGCAAGCGTATCTGTTACTTTCTTTTTATCGCCCTTGCCTGATACTGCCTTTATTGGCTGTGATGCTTCCACATGATTCGAAAATACAATTCCGCCAAGATAATTCCCACTTTCTGCAAGAAGATTCGTAAACTGGCTGATTGCTTCATATCGTAATCCACCCGGGTCGGTATAGTTCATAGAATTACTTGCGTCAAGCACAAAAACCACATTAAAGCGGTTAAGATTGGATTCTTCTGCTGCAAATGATATCAATATACTCATGTTTATATATAGAATAACTACTGCGAAAGAGATGTACCCCTTTACCTTATAGACACATTTTTTCATTTCCACGCCTCCTGATATTCTTTATTTTCATTTTGTGATTTTACTTTTTACTCGACGCTAACAAGCGCAATTCTGCTCTCCGCATCATTACGCTTAATTATCAATCTACCCATATAAAATTTTAAAAACAATCAATTTAGTTATAATTTTATAGAATCTTTTACTAAGTCACTGTAAAAAGTGTACTTTTACAAATT
>CAYQBE010000029.1:0-43489 GCA_964415625.1 uncultured Clostridium sp. | reverse complement strand
CTAACTAACTGGTTAAATGTTGGCATTTTTTCACCTCCTATGATTCTTTCGTTTTTCCCGTATGTGATACAGGCTTTTGTACCATACGGAAATGGTTGCAGATAATTTTCATTATCTAAGGTAATTCCGTACATAAAAATGAATGCATCTCCATGCACGCTAGACTAGTTTATTACGTTTTTTTCAGAAAGTCAAGGACTTTTGGAGAAAAATGTGGTAAACTCAGAATATATGGAAAACGGATTTGGAAAGGAGACGAAGGATGAACTTTTTAGAAGAGAGAATTTTAAGCGACGGCATGGTAAAAGAGGGAAATGTACTGAAGGTAGACAGCTTTCTGAATCACCAGATGGATATCGGGCTGTTCGATCAGATGGGGGCGGAATTTAAACGGCGCTTCGCGGACACGCCTGTTACGAAGATCCTGACCATCGAGGCTTCTGGAATCGGGATCGCCTGCATGGCCGCGCGGCATTTCCAGGTACCAGTGATATTTGCGAAAAAGGCAAAGAGCATCAACCTGGAAGGGGATATGTATGTGGCAGAGGTAGAATCCTTTACGCATAAATGTAAAAACAATGTGATCGTGGCGCAAAAGTTTCTGGATTCCCGGGACCACATCCTGATCATTGATGATTTTCTTGCAAACGGGTGCGCGCTGCAGGGGCTGATCCAGATCACCCAGATGGCAGGGGCTACGGTAGCCGGGATCGGGATCGCGATTGAAAAAGGCTTCCAGCCGGGCGGACAGATCATACGGAATCTCGGCTTCCAGCTGGAGTCATTGGCGATCGTAGAGAGCATGGACGCAGAGACTGGTGCCATCACATTCCGGGAGCAGGCATAACGCGGCGCAGAAAACGCAGTACCGAAAGTAAAAAAAGAACTTACAGCTGTCCACAACACAGAAATCGGAAAGACATACATAATATTTCATAGAAGTGAGGCGATTATATGGAAAGAAACGGGGAAATGATCCAGAAGCTGAAGGACGTAAAAAGTATACTGGTCTCCAAAGAACTGCGCGGCGACGACTGGGACGATATGCAGGCGGCCGTGTCCAAGCTGGAGGAAGTTGTTTCTTATATTAATGACTGCAGCGGAAAGGGGATTGAGTTTTAAATTCACACAGCGTGCCTGGTTCAGGTATAGCAAATGATTTTTAGGGACTGCTCAGGCGGTCCTTTTTTATACCATCGTATGCAGAAAGGCTGCCAGTGACAAGCTTTCTGTATTTATATCAGCTGCTATTTTTTATGTCCGCATAAATTCCTGATTTTTTTCACAATATGCTTGACAATTTCAGACTATTAGTGTAGTCTATGATTAGACTATTGCAATAGTACGAAAGCGGGTGTATCGTATCATGAAATTTTATGATTCCGAATTAAAGGTAATGAATTTATTATGGCGAAGCGGAGAATTGTCTGCAAAGCAGATTGCTGATGAGCTGAAGCAGTCCATAGGCTGGAACAAAAACACCTCCTACACGGTCATCAAGAAGCTGGTAGAGAAAGGAGCCGTCAAGCGCACGGAGCCTGGTTTTTTCTGCACCCCGCTGATCGGGCAGGAAGCCGCAAGACAGTCTGCATTGTCAGAAGTGTTGGATAAGTTTTACCAGGGTTCCGTGGGGCTTTTATTCGCATCACTGCTGACCCGTGAAAGCTTATCTCCAGAGGAAGTAGAACAGCTTCGAAGCATGATTGACGAAAAGAAATAGGGGGACGGCATATGGCAGTATTACAGTTTAAGACAGCCCTGCTGATCCTGGGAATTGCCGCCGGAAGGAAGCGCCTCATCCGCTCCTTTGAACCTCGCATCCTGGAATGGCTGTGGATGCTGATCGGCATACGGCTCCTGCTTCCGCAGGAGATCGGTATTCCGATCCTGAGCATCCCGCATTTACCAGAGCAGTATTCCTATAATCCGGCCGCCGGTCTGCCGGTCTGCCTGGTATGGATACGCCGGGGCGGAACCGGAATCGCTCTTCTGATTCTTCTGTCAGATTGTATCTGTTTTTACAGCAGGATGAAGCAAAAAGAATTACTGCAAAACGATGCCGTCTGCCGCTGGGCAGAATCGCATTCCCACAGACCGCATTTCTCTATATATACTTCGCCCGCGGCCCTCTCGCCAATCGCATATGGGCTGTTCTGTCCGAAGATCGTCCTGCCCGCACAGCAGTACAGCGCAGCTCAATACGAATATATTTTGCTGCATGAGTGGATGCATATCCAACGGCTGGATCTATGGAAGAAAGTATTTATGATCACAGCCGCGGTACTGAACTGGTACAATCCGGCATGCTGGCTGATGCTGCTGCTCTTCAATCGGGATCTGGAATTGGCCTGCGACGCGGATGTGCTCCGGACATTAAATAAGAAAGAACATGCAGAATATGCACATACTCTGCTGGACTGTTATTGCCGGATGACTCCGTCCGCCACATTGGGAACCGGATTTTTAAGCGGATTACTTCAAGAAAGGATTGATGCAATCATGAATCAGAAAAAAATATCTATAAAAACAAAATGTTGTGCAGTATTTCTTTTAACAGGACTGTTTACGGCAATATTTGGAATCATCTCCATCCATGCTGAGATGCCGGAGGAAATGCCCGCGCTGGTCGGAAGAACACTTCCGGAGGCAAAGACAATTTTGCAGAAAACCGGGTATGAGTATGCATGGAGTGTTGAAGATGCCAAATAATGGATCGGTAAATGCGTGTATTTACGCATAACAAAAGAACAGGGCTGTCGGTTGATCTGCCTTATCAGCCCTGTTGACAAAAAAGAAAGAGTCATCTCTGGAAAATCGCTCTGGAAATTCAGGAAATTTTTTTAAAAAATTATAATCTGTTCTTTCATTTTTTGACAAGATGTGTTATAATAACCGAGTCGGCAAGAAAACGACCTGATTGGGGTATTAGCGCAGTTGGGAGCGCGCAACATTCGCATTGTTGAGGCCAGGGGTTCGAATCCCCTATACTCCATAATAAAGGCATAGTTCATCGAGACACCTCTGAACTATGCCTTTTATTTTTTCTTTTATCGAATTGCTGATATTCTCTGATCTTTTCCTGCCCCTATTTCTCAATCTGCTCTTCGATCCGCAGCAGCCGGTTATACTTGGCCACCCGCTCCGTCCGGCAGGGTGCCCCGGTCTTGATCTGTCCGGTATTGAATGCCACCGCGATATCCGCAATGGTGGTGTCCTCGGTCTCACCGGAGCGGTGGGACACGATCGCGTTGTAGCCGGATTTTTGCGCCAGCTGGATCGCCTCGATTGCCTCGGTCAGCGTCCCGATCTGGTTCACCTTGACCAGGATGGCATTTGCAGCCTTTTTTTCAATTCCTTTTTTCAGCCGTTCCACATTGGTCACAAACAGGTCGTCACCCACTAACTGGATTTCCTTTCCCAGGCGGGCCGTCAGCTTTTCCCAGCCTTCCCAGTCCTCTTCATCCAACGGGTCTTCAATGGAGCAGATAGGAAATTCCCTCGCCAGCTCCGCATAATAGTCGATCAGCTCCTCCGCCGAGCGCACCACCTTCTGTCCACGCATCCGGCTTTCCCCGGGAAATTCGTATTTTTTGTAATCCCGGTTATATAATTCGGAGGACGCCACGTCCATCGCGATCGCAATGTCCTGGTCTCTTCCCATCCGGTATCCGGCTTTTTCCACTGCTTCCCTCAAACAGTTCAGCGCGGCTCTGGTATCCGGCAGATCCGGCGCGAAACCGCCCTCGTCGCCAACTGCGGTGCTTAAGGCTTTTTCCTTCAGGAGGGATTTCAGAGACTGGTAGATCTCCGCGCACATCCGCAGTCCCTCTTTGAAATTTTCCGCCCCCACAGGCATGATCATAAATTCCTGGATATCCAGCGTATTGTCCGCATGGGCGCCTCCATTTAAAATATTCATCATAGGTACAGGAAGTTTTTTCGCATTGACACCGCCCAGGTATTTGTATAAAGGAATGCGCAGTGCTCTTGCTGCTGCGTGGGCGGCTGCCAGAGAGACGCCGAGAAGAGCATTCGCCCCCAGATTCGATTTATTTGCGCTGCCGTCCGTCTTGATCAGCGTCCGGTCGATCTCCGTCTGGTCAAATACATTGATCCCGATCACCGCGCCCGCAAGCTGGTCATTGACATGCTCCACGGCACGCTGGACACCCTTGCCGCCGTAGCGCGCTTCTTTGTCCCGCAGTTCCACTGCTTCATATTTTCCCGTGGAAGCACCGGACGGGACTGACGCGCGTCCTACCACGCTTTCTCCTGCAAGCACTTCCACCTCGATCGTCGGATTTCCCCGCGAATCCAGTATTTCTCTGGCGTACACATCACGTATTGGTAAATATTGATACATATTCTGATTCCTCCTCACCTTCATGAGAAGTATTATGTGCCAAATGCGGGAAGATAATGCAAAGAAATTGAATCCATGTGTTTTATGCGTACAGCGAAGTTCCGTATTTGATCTTCCGAATGATCTTCTGCGCGATTACAACAAACATATATCCGGTCAGCGCGATGGTCGAGCCGCCGCCGAGTATGATATAAATTCCAAGTATGATGATCGTCAGTATGTTCATAAGTCCTCCTGCTTTTTTAAGCATCCCCGAAAATCCTCGATCCGGACTTCCTGTTTTATGTACTGGATTTTCGGGAATGCTTTTATAGATTTCCACCGTATTTTAGCAGAGCGAAAAAACCATATCAAGAAACGGAGCGAAATCTTATCCATTTCTTAACCGAAGACGTGGTATGATAGGAATATCTAAACATGAGGAGAACAACTATGAAATGGAAACGGTGCGGTTTTGATATCCTGAGGATGCTCCTGCTGCTGGCGGGGGCATTTGGGTGCTGCTTATTGATCCAGGCCTATTTTCAGACCTCCTTTTTCGTTCCCATGATACTCGCCCTGGCGGTCATCCTGGTTTCCCTGCTCACTCAGGGGTATGTATATGGGATCATCTCATCCCTGTGCAGCGCGCTGTGCATGAATTATGCATTTACCTTTCCCTATTTCCGGTTCAATTTCAGCATTCCGGAAAATATGTTTTCCGCTGTACTGATGCTCAGCCTGACCCTAATCACGAGCACTCTGACCGTCAAATTGCGGCGCCAGGAAAAGGAACGGGCGGAGATCGAGCGGGAACGGATGCGGGCCAACCTGCTCCGCGCCGTATCCCATGACCTGCGCACTCCCTTAACGACGATATACGGCTCCAGCCAGGCATTGATCGAGAACTATGAATCGCTGACAGACACACAGCATATGGAATTGCTGGAGGGGATCCGGGAAGACGCCCAGTGGCTCATCCGTATGGTCGAAAATCTCCTATCCGTCACCCGCATCGGCAGTACGGATGTAAATCTGATCAAAACCTCCGTGGTGCTCGAAGAGCTGATCGACAGTGTGCTGGTCAAATTCCAGAAACGATTTCCGGATCAGAACATCCAAGTTACGCTTCCCGATGACTTCGTGTGCATCGCGGTGGATCCTGTCCTGATCCAGCAGGTGCTCGGAAATCTCCTGGAGAATGCGGTGTTCCACGCAAAAGGAATGACACGCATCCTTCTGACCGTATACAAAAACGAAGAGAAGGTACTGTTTGAAGTGGCAGACGACGGCGCAGGGATCCCGTCCGAGATGCTTGGAACGATCTTCACCGGTTACTATGAAAAGAAAGACCTGCCGGTGGACAACCAAAAGCGCAGCATGGGAATCGGATTATCCGTGTGCGCGACCATCATCAAGGCTCACGGCGGCGAGATCCATGCGGAAAATCTGTCCGGCGGGGGAGCATTGTTTCGGTTTTCTGTGATGGCAGCTTCATAAAATTTCCTTCAACTGAAAAGGATTTGGTAATCATGAGTGGAAATAAATATAAAATACTGATCGTGGAAGACGAAGAGAATATTCTGAAATTTGTAAAGACCGTGCTGTCAGCCCACGGCTACCATGTCCTGTGCGCAAAGAGCGGGCTTGACGGCTGGATGCTTTTCGAGTCCCATTGCCCGGATCTGGTGATCCTTGACCTGGGACTGCCGGACATGGACGGTATCCAATTTCTGAAAAGGGTTCGAGAAAAATCTTCTGTTCCGGTTCTTGTACTCTCTGCCAGATCCAACGAGAAGGATAAGGTCGAAGCCCTGGATCTTGGCGCCAACGACTATGTGACGAAGCCTTTCGGTACGGCGGAGCTGGAGGCGCGGATACGGACTGCCCTCAGAAACAGCAACCGCTGGCTGGAGCGCGGCAGCATCCTGCAGGGAAAATTTCACATGGGGGCGCTGGAGATCGACTATGACGCAAGAAGGCTTTTTGTAGATGGGCAGGAGGTGAAACTGACGCAGACAGAATACAATATCGTATCTCTCTTGTCCAAGCAGGCCGGAAAGGTGATGACCTATGCCGAGATCATCCAGGTGATCTGGGGGTGGAACGACTCCGGGAGCACGAAAAAGCTGCAGGTCAACATGGCAAATATCCGGAAAAAATTCGGCGAGCGGCCGGGGGCGGCAAGGTATATCCATAATGAGCTGGGGGTCGGGTATCGGATGAATGCGGAGGAAGAAGTGTAAATTTTTGTTCTATAAAATGGAGGTGTCGGGAAATGCTGTTTGTCCGCTATATATTGTTGTGTAATCTGGTGAATCACAGCAACATATTGCAGGTATACAGTCATTTCCCGACGCCCCCATAAAACAATAGGTTAAATGAAGAGTTTTCTATTTGTTGTAGATGTCTTTATTCAGCACGCCCTCTTTAAAGTTCACGATCACATTGGTCGCCGCGTCTCCGATCACGTTCAGGGTGATCACGGCCATACCGGGCAGATAATTCATCGCGAGCACAAGGGAATATCCGATCATACACAGCTCTGAGCTCATCCCCAGGCCGGACATGACTACATACACCATGGTCGTTCCCGCTACCGGGATCGCCGGGGTTCCTACTGCCGTACAGATGGACAGGAAAGCCGCTGTCGCCAGGGTAGCCGGCGTCACGTTGATCCCTGCGGCCGTAGCGATAAAGGTGACTGCGATCATGTGCATGGCTGTCGTTCCATTCATGTTAATCGTCATACCGGTAGGCAGGACGAAGCTGCTGATCTCCTCCGAGCAGCCAAGCTCTTCCGTACATGTCTTGGTATTCAGCGGAAGCGTCGCTGCGGATGAGTTGGTCGCCGCCGCAAACAATCCGATCTTGAAAGACTTTTTCAAAAACGGGATCGGGTTCAGCCGTGTAGTGAGGAAGATACCGATCGGATAGATCGTAGCTACCAGTGCAAGGCTTACCACGATCGTTGTCACGATCCATACCAGGGTCGGTCCGATATACTCCACGCCGTATACGGCCAGAGTTCTTGTGATCATACAGAAAATTGCCACTGGCGCGATCTTGTTGATAAGGAAATTCAAAAACATCTGTACTACGTCATTCAGATTTTCAATCACCTTTTTCAGCGGATCTGCCTTTGCCCCCATTGCGGTCATGCATAATCCCAGGATGATCGCAATCACGACAACGGAAAGGATCGTGTTGTTGGTGGAGCATGCGGAAACGATATTGGAGGGCACTGCATTTACAACGGTTACGAGAGGATTGTAGCCGTCCATGGTAACCGCCTCCGTTGCCATCTCGCTTGGCAGGTTGACATCAAACCATCCCATAGATTTTACAAAATATGCCGCAGTTCCCGCAAGCGTCGCGGCAACCACATAAAAGCAGAGATATGTAATAAATGTCTTTCCCGCGATCCGTCCCAGCTTCTCCGGATTCGCAAGGCTGCACAGGGCAAGGGTCAGGGATGTGATAACCAGCGGTACGATGGCCATCTGCAGCCCCCGCATAAACAGCTGTCCGATGATGAAAAAGAGCCCCAGGCCTTCAATTCCCTGAGTTGCGGTGATATCCTGGAACAGGATCGCATCGATCACCTTCCAGACACCGTCATTGCCGCTTCCGTTCAATGCTTCTCTCAAAAGCAGGCACAGGAATCCGACAATAAAGCCGCCTGCCACTGCAAATATCATCTTCTTTACGATTGAAGTTTCTTTCTTTTTATTTTCCATAGTCTTTCTATCCTCCTAATTCTGATCAGGCTGCGCCCCTCACCTTTGTTTCTGTTCATCATCGGAAGGCCTGTACATTGCTTCCCATATGCCTTCCTCCTGCTTCTCCTTCCCATTTCTGTTTTTCTTTGTTTTTTTGTTTCGTCATCCTACTCCATACAGGATTCTTCTTTTGACCGAAAATAATTTTTGATTCGAATATTTTGTGCTCTTTCCCCCTTTTACCATATATTTTTCGCTTGTCATTGGCAATAACGCACTAAATTTATGTATCTCATTTTACAATATCCTTCGATACTTGTCAATCTATTTTCTTTATTTCAAAGATTTTTGGTTGTTTTAACTAATTTTATTCACAGATTTTTATGCACTATTTTTTTGTTTTGGTATTTTTATCTTTGTTTTAAAGCATTTATCAAAGACAAACAGAAATTAATTACAGATTTTACTTCGAAACAGAAAGAGCGGGTATGTGATTTAAAAACAGGAATACAGAAAGCCTGCCACTGGCGGCCTTTCTGCATACGATGGCATCAAAAAAGGAGCCGCTGCTCACAGAATACTCTGTTTACAGCGGCCCCGTTCAGGAGCGACTCCATCTATCAGTAGATCAACCGGATCCCGTTTTCTTCGCAGTATCGGATCCATGTGTCACCCGGACGCCTGTCCGTGATGATATAATTCACACTTTCCAGATCTGTCAGACACACAAATGCGGTCTGGTCGAATTTGGAATGGTCGGCGAGGAGCGCAACCTCCTCCGCCTGCTCCAGCATCAGCTTTTTAATCTCAGCCTCGCTCTCATTGGAATCCAGAACACCCTTTTCAATGTTCAGGCTCTTGCAGCTGATCAGAGCGATGCTCACATTATACTTGGTTATATTTGTTTTTGCCAGCTGCCCCTGCAGCGACAACGATTTTTTATTAAATTCTCCGCCTGTCGAAATGATATTAAAAGAAGACTGCTGAAATTCCCGGAATACTTCCGTGGAATTGGTCACAATCGTCACATCCCGGTTATCCGGTATCAGCTTCAGCGCTTCCACGACAGTTGTACTGGAGTCTGCAATGATCGTATTCTTGCCTTCCAACAGCGCGGCGGTCTTGCGCGCAATGTTCTGCTTTTCCTTCAGATGCTTTGTCAGCCGTTTATAAAAATGTACATTTTCCTTCTGAACATCCGCGTTCCAGATCGCACCGCCGTGAATCCTGGTCACAACCCCTTCCAGCTCCAGCTTATCCAGATCCCTCCGTATCGTCTCCTCGGTCACAGCGCACTGCTTGCTCAGCTCCGCAACCGAAACCTTCTTCATATTCTGGATACTCTGCCTGATCACCATCAGCCTTTCTTTACTCGACATGCTTTCTTCCCTTTCCTCGTCCTCAATACCCAAGGCCTCTCTATCTAATAATATACCAGCCTCTTTAGTATTTGCAAGGTTTTTTTCCTTTGAAAGCATTTTTACCTCCTTCGAAATACACACCCCCTGCTCGAAAATGCGCATTTTTCCGTCTTTGAAAGACAGACAGGAAGCGGTCCGCCGCCTGTTCGCCTGTGTATCCAACACAACGGCCCGCTTTTAAAATCGGCCTGGCCAGAAGGCCAGACCGTAAGTATATCAAAATCATAACTGTTCAGATCAGCAGGCCACAGACCTGTTCACTGCCGTTCTGAATGGCTGCTCAAACTTTATTGATCAATGTCCTCTGCCAGCTTGCGCATGTAAGCTACATCCTCCGGCTCTAATTCCAGCTCTGCGGACTTGATGTTTTCCGCGATCTGCGCTGTTGTGGTGGAGCCGCTCAGCAGATTGATGAATTCGCCCTGTGCAAGGATCCATGCAAGCGCCAGATTTGCGATGGTACAGTCGTATTTCTCGCAGAGCGGTTTCCACTGATCCATCATATCCATTGCTTTCTGCATGTTGTCCGGCTGGAACCATTTCTTCGGGATCTGTGCCCCTACCGGCTTGTAGTCTCTCGGAAGCGCTCCGCTCAAGAGTCCCATTTCCAGCGGTGAATATGCCTGGATCGTAACATTGTTTTCCTTGCAGACCGGAAGCAGATCCTCTTCGATCCCACGGTCCAGAATGCTGTATTTCGCCTGCACGATATCCAGCGAACCGTACTTTAAGTATTCTTTGATGTGGTTCACATCCACATTTGCAGCGCCGATGGCCCGGATCTTGCCCTGTGCTTTCAGGTCGTTCAGTACTTCCATGGTCTCTGAGATCGGCGTGAAATACGGCTCCACTGCCTGCCAGTGTGTCATATATACATCAATATAGTCTGTGCCGAGACGCTCCAGGCTCTGGTCGATCTCTTCCAGGATGGATTCTTTGGAAAGGTTTTTGTAAAGCTGTGTGTCGCCTACCTTGTTGAACAGGCTTCCCTTCCTGTCATTCCAGATGATCCCGCACTTTGTAATGATCACGACGTCCTCACGGTTCATCCCTTCCAGAGCTTTTCCTACGATCTTCTCGCTGTTTCCAAAGTTATATCCAGGCGCGGTGTCGATCAGGTTTACACCTAACTTCGGGCATTCGCGGATCAGATCCACGACCACCTTCAGATCATGGTCGCCGCCCCATGCCGGGCCGCCGCCGATGGACCATGTGCCAAGGCCCATTCTTGAGATATCCGTACCTGTACTGCCAAGCTTCATTTTTTTCATGATTTTTATTTTCCTTTCTATGCCTGCTGTGCGTAATATTCTTTCAGTCTCTCGTCAACCTGCTCTCTCTTCTGTACTCCTGTGGTCGCTCCGATGCTCTGTACGCTGATGGAGGCAGTCACATTTGCAAATTCCGCGCATTCCTTCAATGATTTTCCTTCCAGGATCGCGGTGATGAAGCCGGATGCAAAGTTATCGCCTGCACCGATGGTATCGATCGCGGTGATGCCCTTCATAGCCGGCACCTCCAGCACACTGCCGTCCTGGCTCTTGATATAGCAGCCCTTCTTGCCGGTCTTGATCACCACATGCTGTATCCCGCAGCCCAGGAACTTGTCGGCAATCTTTTCCAGCTCCGTTTCCTCTGTCATGAGACAGGCTTCATCATAATTGGGGAAGAAATAATCTACATAGCCAAGCGCTTCCCTGATGTCATCCAGGGTCTCACCCAATCTTGCCTTGATCATATCCGCACAGATGATCATATCCTGCGCCTTTGCTTCCCGAAAAATCTTTACCAACGCCTGGCAGTCCAGCAGCGGATTGTTGAAAATGCTCGCCAGGGATAAAAGCCTTGCCTCTCCGAGCCTGGACAGATCCACATCGTCGATTGTCATTTTCCAGAGGCTTCCGTTGCGGTTGGTCACGAAGGTCCGCTCGCCGTCTGCAGTGACAAGTCCTACGTTGATGGAAGTATCGATGCCTTCCCTCACCTTGATGCCTGAGTAGTCAATCCCGTTCTTTTCACAGTGTTCGATGATAAAATTGCCTACCGCATCCTTGCCTACCATGCTCATCAGCCCGATCCGGTGTCCGAGACGGGACATGATCGTTGCCTCATTGATCGCGTCTCCGCCGATGGTCATGGAAATCTGCTGCAGAGGAAAGGACTCAATCTCAAACATATCCCGGTTGACCGGCTGCAGAGGAATATCTACGATCGCAGCGCCGACACATACCGCATCTAATTTTTTCTCCACGATCATTCCGCCTTTCCGTCGTCTCCGAATAACACGATCTTTTCGATCGCACGCTGTTTTACTGCTGCCCTTACGGCTCTTTCTAATTCCAGGAACGGTTTGTCAACATTTGCCGCAACCGCGGTCATTGCCGCCTGGCACAGCTCTGTATGGATGTTGATCTTTGCGATTCCAAGAGAGATTGCCTTCTTGATGTCCTCATCGCCGATCCCGGATGCTCCGTGAAGTACCAGCGGCACGGTTACGGCATCTCTGACCTTCTCTACCACTTCAAAGTTCAGCTTCGGTTCCGAGGTATAGACACCATGCTGATTTCCGATCGCAACTGCCAGAGAATCACAGCCTGTACGCTCTACGAACTCTGCCGCCTGAGACGGATCTGTGTACTGATAGCTTGCCAGCGCTTCCTCGTAAACGGTTTCATTTCCCACATGGCCAAGCTCTGCCTCTACCGGGATTCCCAATGGATGGAAATAGTCTACCACTTCTTTTGTAAGGCGGATGTTCTCTTCAAATTCGAATGCGGAAGCATCTCTCATCACGGAATTCATTCCATGATTGTACGCGTTCTGCACGATCTCCATGCTGCGGCCGTGATCCCAGTGTGTGATGACCGGTACGGTTGCCTTCTTTGCCATGGAAACCATCATATGGCAGAAATCTTCAAAAGAAGTATTTCCTACAAATCCGGTTCCGAAGGAAATGATCACCGGCGCTTTGGTCTCTTCCGCCGCATCCATGACTCCCATGAGCATCTCCGCGTTCCATACGTTGAAGTGCGGGATGGCATATCTTCCTTCTGTTGCTTTCTTTTCCCAATATCTGATATCTGCTAACATTCTTCTTCCTCCTGATCTTGTCTGATTTATGTCTGCCGTACCAGGGGTATGCCGTGAGCGAAGCCCCTGATACGTTTCTTTTCCATCATTTTCCCGGCTTTGGGAAATGATCCTCCCTATAAAATGTCAAACCTGTATGTACTTCTGTGCTTTTGCAGCACGTCCGGTCACTGGGCATCTTCAATCTTGATCACGCCCTTGATGATATCCTTCTTGCAGTGTACGGATTCTTCAAATGCCTTCTGTACATCCTGGTAGTCATAAATATGCGTTACCATGGACTTCACATCGAATTTTCCGGATGCGATGGCGTCGATCGTCATCGGGTAGTTGTTTGCATAACGGAATACGGTCTGGATGGTCACCTCGCGGTTGATCTTCAGGAAATCGATCGGCACTTCGCCCGGAATCGTTCCTACGATCATGATCCTGCCGCCCCTTGCGACGATCTGCGGTGCCTGCTTTGCGGTGATCTGGGAGCCCGCTGTCTCAAATACGATATCCGCGACCAGCTCTTTACACCTGCTGACGGTGTCCTCTTCCATTCCGTTGATGACTGCGGAAGCACCAAGCTCCTTTGCCATCTCCAGACGCTTCGGCATCACGTCTACGACTACGATATCAGTAGCGCCAAGGCTCTTGCAGCCCTGCAGGGTCATCAGGCCGATGCAGCCTGCGCCCAGGATGACGATCTTCTTGCCCAGTCTCGCGCCGCCTTCCATCGCCGCGTGCATTCCGACTGCGGCCGGCTCTACCAGAGCGCCCTCCATGGTGCTCATGTTTTCCGGAAGCTTATAGGTAAAGTTCTCCGGATGGCACAGATAGTTGGTCAATGCGCCTCTGTAGTTCGGCTGTGTCGCCATAAAATCCACGTCCGGACAGATGTTGTAATGTCCTTCCAGGCAGTATTTACATTTTCCGCAGGGTACGCCCGGTTCGATATTCACACGGTCGCCCGGTTTGAACTTTGTGACCTTGCTTCCGACCTGTACGACGGTTCCTGCGCATTCGTGTCCAAGACCGATCTTCTGATTCGGATCCTTCGGAGGAATGAACGGGCCTGATTCAAATCCATGGACATCGGAGCCGCAGATTCCTACGTACTCCACTTTCAGCATGATCTCATCATCCTTCGGCACCGGCACGGGTGCGTCTTTGATTTCCATTGTCCCGGGAACAACCAGGATTGCCTCTGTATTTTTCATATCCGATACTTCCTTTCTATTTTTGATATTCGCAGTCAATGCCATCTTCTCACGATCTGTGCCTGACGAATCTGACTGTTGATTTTTATGTGACTGCAAACTGTAGTTTTTTATTCCACGTTTCCGATATCCTCAACGGACTCTCCTCTTGTCTCCACACCGAAGATGAATACGCATACCGCAATGATCACAGCTACGATGGTGATCAGGACGAACACTCCGCCGCTTCCCATGGAGCTTGCAACACTTGTTACAAGGAACGGGAAGAAGATATTGCTGACACGGCCCATTGCATTACAGAATCCGGAACCGGAGAGCTTCGCTGATGTAGGCCACATCTCCGGAACATACACCGCGGATGCATAGCATACATACATGTAAATGATCGTGTTCAGGCAGAAGGTGGAAACGATCAGCGCCGTCATCTCGGTCTGCTGTCCTGTGATGATTCCCAATACTGCCATGCCTGCCAGCAGGATCACGCCCATGACACGCCGCGGGATCTTATCCATGATCAGGGATGCAATAAAGATTCCGAATGGTGCGCCGAACAGTCCGAACATGGTCATGAACTGTGACTGTGAAGTATCATATCCCAAAGATCTCAGCAGGGAAGGCATCCAGTTCATCAATGTATACTGGATCGTATTCATACCGATCAGTACCAGGGAGCCGACGATCGTTCTCTTCAACAGCTTTCCGCGGAACAGTGCGGAATATGGAAGCTGCTTTACTTCCTTCGGAGCTTCTGTTACCGGCGGAAGCGGCTTGCCTGTGGAAGCTTCAATCTCTTTTTCGATCCTTGTCATGATCTCATCTGCTTCGTCAAGTCTTCCCTGTGCTTCCAGCCATCTCGGAGATTCCGGGAATTTCTTTGCGATCAGGATGGATGCAACGATGGAAAGGATGGATGGGATCATGTACTGAACCCTCCAGTTCATGTTATAGCTGATTCCGGTCAACGCGATCACAAATGCGATTCCGTTGCAGACCGGGTGTGCCCAGTTTCCGATGAAGGAGTTCCGGCTGGACCATACCCCGCGGTTCCGGCCCGGAACATATTCTGTAAATCCTGCAAACAATACAACCAGAAGTGCGCCCAGCCCGAAGCCCTGTACAAGCCTGAATACATACAGTACTGTGACATTCGGTGAGATCGCGCCGCCGATCATGGCGATGATATGGATGATCTCATATAATAAGATGCTTTTTTTACGTCCGATCTTATCACCGATCGGTCCGCCCACCAGAGCGCCGAACAGCTGACCTGCCGTATAAGTGGTTCCCCACATTGCCAGAAGCGCGCTTCCTTCCTCCAGCCAGTGAAGCTCATTGAGAAGGATATTCTGTACCGCGCCGCCGATTCCGTTTGACCAGCACACCAGAAGTGCAAAAGCGGATACCAGCCACATTTTTATATGCCAGCCTGAATTCGGGAGACGGTCAAGTCTTGCACCGATATTCACGCTCTTTGAATTTGTTTTAGATGCCATAATTCATTTTCCTTTCTTTCTCATCCTTTTTATAACTGCATTCTCAGATGGTATTTTTACAGCCTGCGTACCCGAAGCCTGTTCTCCAGGCTTCTGCGTACGCACGATATTTTTCAGGATCTGGTGCAGGAGGAAAGCTCTGCTTCCACTTCCTTTTCCATGATCTCCCATGCCGTCCGGATATCCGGATCCTTGTTCCACAGTGCCGGCGGACCCAGCACGACCACATCTGCCCCCGCCTCGTACAGCGGGCGGTATACGCCTGCGTTCATGGAGCCGTCTGCTTCAATCAGGAAATCCAGCCCCATTTCTTCTCTCCACTGCACCAGGGTACGGATCTTGTCGTACATCTGCGTGATCACCTTCTGTCCCGCATAGCCTGCGTCCACGATCATGATCGTCACCTTGGACAGAAGCGGCAGATAATAGCGGATCCCTTCCAGAGGCGCTGCCGGATTCATGGCGATGCCTGCCTTGCATCCGAGGGAAATGATCTTGTTCAGTGTTACAAACGCGTCGCTCTCGATACAGTCCGTATGGGGTGTGATATATTCCGCGCCGGCCTCGGCACAGGCTTCTATGTATTCCTGGGGATGCCGGATCATCAGGTGGGCATCCATGGGAGTTTTCACGACCTTTTTCAAGACTGTCATGAAGTCAGGGCCTACGCCGAAAGTTTTTACATAATTGCCGTCCTTGATGTCAATGTGGAGAAAATCCGCATGTTCATCAATGAACCGGACCTGATTTTCAAAATCGTACAGATCGCAGCATCCCATGGACGGCGCCAATAATAACTTTTTTTCCATGATATCAGTCCTCAAAATCGTAGTGGAAGATCACCTTGATGGCTTCTTTATTTGCCATCAGTTCGAATCCTTCTTCCCACTGGGACAGCCCAAGTCTGTGTGTGATCATCGGCTGAACCTTGATCTGTCCGGATTCCAGGAGACGGATCGCGTTTCTCCAGGAAGTGGAGTCGTATGCCATATGCCCGATGATGCTCTTGTTCCATGAAGTAATGTCGTTAATGGAAAATTCCAGCGGCTTGAAGCCCATACCTACACGAACCACCTCGCCATTGGGACGGAGCATCTCGATTGCCTGCTTCAAAGCGATGTTTGCGCCGGAGCACTCTACAACCAGGCCAAGATTGTCTCTTCCGCAGATCTCGGTACATCTCTTTACCACATCTTCCTTGGAGCCGTTTACTACATGGGTAGCACCCAGTTCCTTAGCCACACCGAAGCGGACCTTCGTGTCTTCTTCCAGACCTACCATCACGATGTTCACAGCGCCCATGATTCTTGCAACCTGTACTGCGAAGAGTCCTAAGGGGCCTGTTCCGAATACGACTACATCCTGTCCCGGAAGGAGATGTGCCTGCTGCGCGATTGCCTTGTAGGAGTTGCAGATCGGATCGAGCACTGCGGCTTCTTCGTATTTTACATTCTCCGGGATTTCCCAGATTGCGTGTTTGTGGATTCTCAGGATCTCGCCGGGAACCTTGCAGTACTTGGAAAATCCGCCGCCCCATGTGTTGTTGTCCAGTCCAAGATTTACCTTGTTCTCGCAGCAGAGGAAGTCTCCCTGTTCGCAGGCCGGGCATACGCCGCATACATGAGCGCTGTTGTCAGATACAACTCTCTGTCCTACTTTCCAGTCCTTCACCAGCTCGCCTACCTTTACGATCTCTCCGGCAAATTCATGACCGCGGATGGAATTGAATTCGTCAGAGCCATTGTCCACCTTGTAGTGCTTCATATCGGCTCCGCAGATCGCTGCCGCCTTGATCTCAATGATAATGTCTTCCGGTCCGCATGTCGGCTCCGGTACGTCGATCATCCGATATCCGCCAAATTCTTTTCCATATCTTGCTAATGCTTTCATGTTCTTCTCCTTTTCTTTCCTGAAAAAATAAGTTACACTTTTGCTGTTTCTTAGCTTCTCGCATCTCCCGTTTTCCGGCCGGAAACGTTGTTTCTTGATGTACCTATATAGTACTCCAAATCTTTGTTATTGTCAATTTGTTTTCTGTGTTTCAAAGATTTTCAGCAAATATCACAATTTATTTTCTGTGTTTAAACGTGTTTTATTTGTTTTCCAGATTTCTTTTTGTATATTTTTTACATATTTTCTGTGTTTCAAAATTTTCTGACAGTTTTAAATCAAACAAAAACAGCGGGGAATTCCCCGCCGTTCATTAGTCTGTTCTTCTTAACCGCTCTGAATCATTGCTGACACAGTGGCTTTTCAACTGTATCCCCCCAATTTTATTTTGGGGGAATTTTGGGGTAAGGTTCTTCCCCCAAATTTTTAAGCCTTCTTCCTACGATTTCTTTGCACAATCGCACTCTTAAATGCCTTCATCATGGCTGGCGACAATTCCTCACAATCCTCATCGAAGTTAATTGGGCTTTTTTTCGCCTCTTCAACCTCTTTCAATTGTTCTTCCGTAGGTTTTTGTCCACTCTCAATAATTAATGTTCTGGTCATAATAAAGCTCCTTTTCTGCATTTGTCTCCCATAATGTGACATATGTCCGCCAACTTTTGCTAATGGGATATCACAAAAGCACGTCATTGGAAATGCGATTTTATGTAATCCTTCAATTTTCAAATAAAGCAAAGGTTCTATCACATATCTAGGAATAATAGCCTTTTTTGTTAATATCATTTCCAGATATTCCAATACTTTCATATAATTACACAAAATATTTGCACTATTATTCCATTTTAATTTAGCTGGTATTTCTGCTGTACCTTGCAATTGTATTGAATTTCCCAATATATTTGATTCCCTTCTTAATTCTTATATATGACACTGTATTCGGAAGCAAAAATACATACAAATCGTTCCCTATCACTTTCTCAATCTAAATATTACCCCTTAAAACATCACTCTGATCCGAATCGCATTTAATGTTGTCGTTTCTGAACCACGTTTCACTCCAATTGCGCTCCCTCTCTCCTCCACACCTTTGCTCAGGTTACACATAACCGACATCTCACTTTCCAATGTCTTTGTCATCGCGATATTAAAATCATCCTACAAGATCTTTTCTTGTATAAAATTTATTGTCCATTATCAACCTCAATCAATGTCTTTTACTGCAACATACACGAAATTTATAATACTATCGGCTAGCTTTATTTTCATGATATGTCTACCTTACTGCCTAAAACAATTTCAACAATTGAACGTACTTTGTCTGATCTACATCCGAATACCGCTCTCCAAAAATCTTAAACCGATTTTTGTCATTCTGGTAAAATTCCAAAAGCTTCGGTCGGTCCTCGCATTCCAAATACACGATTCCCCCGCCTATGTCTCTCTGGACTCGCCCCAATATTTCAAACACATCATCCATCAAAGCATTTCCGGACAATTCCAGATTACCTTTAAATCCATAATTTTTCCCAAACTGCGCGATTAAAAAAGCGGACACTGTGTAGGAGTTCGCATTTCCATCCAATTGTGCATATCTGGACAGTTTTCTTCTCATAGTAGAAGAAATATCTGCGTTTCCAATTTCTACCGCTTTATGGGTTAAAGTAAAGATTGCTGCAATCTCACCTTCTGCATCCATAAGGAAATATGTAATGGACATTTTCTTTTTTGCAAATTCAATCGCACTATGCCATACAAAATTTTCAATTTCTTTATTAATTGGACAAGAGAAATCGGAGAGAATTGCACTTAAGTTCTCCTCTCCGATTGCTTCCAACATGTCTAATATATTGACTACTGTGTATTCTTTCATTTTATCGAATCCTCTTGGACATCAATCTCCGTATCTCGTCTATATTTGCCATCTGGCGACTCACCGGTGCAGATGGCTCTCTTTTAGGATCATCTGCCGAAGCATCAAGAGCCTTGATAAAGGATTCAATTTTTTTCGGATCAGTAATCTTTACATTGGTCAGTATACTGGATGTAGCCATTCTATCGCCTCCTCTTCAATAAAACACTTGTTTTCCTACTCCCAATCTTATCATCTCAGATCCCTTTTTTCAATCAGTTTATGCAATTTTCAGATTCTCAACCATCTGTTGTCACTTTGCGATTATTTCCTAATAAATATAATCCATATCTTTCCCATACTGCATATTATCTCTCCAGTCTGATCCGTTCCTTCATGTGCTTCTCTACATAAAGGTGTTCTTTACAATATTTTTCTGTATCTTTTATGATACACACACTGTATCACATAAGATACATATGTCAATAAAAACATGAAATAAAATCTGGAAATTGAATTTCTTTTCCAAAGAGTGTATTATATTCCATAGAAAACCTGCCGACAGCAATACCTGATGAAGGAGGATGCCTATGTTGCCTGAGAAAAAGTATCCGCTCAGATTATATTACATGTTCCGGGATGAACTCTGCACGATCATTGATGTAGATATGAAAAACCAAAAGATTGAAGTCACAAACTATGCGGACTATTTTTTAAAACGCGCATTCGGCAATATCGAGCAGCCGACATTCCAGCAGTATGAAGAGTTCCTCGAATCCAGATGTTTCCCAAGGACGCGTGATAAAATGAAACTGATGCTGAAAGAATTTGATCTTCCATTCTACGACCCCATGCTGATCATAGAAAAGACTGATGGCCGGATGGCGGAGGACGATTTTTGGATTCGGATTGAGAGGTAATGTATGATTGAATTATTCGAACACGAAAGATCAGAAACGGCAGCACGTTCTTCCAAAGGGAACCAATTAAAATGGAACAGCGGAAATATGTGGTATAAAGCTGACTATACAGGTTACGAAGGCCTTGCGGAGTACATGGTTTCACATCTTCTTTTATTTTCCTCGTTGAAGCCAGACGAATATGTGCTGTATGATACGGAACAGATCCAATACAAGGGACAGCTTTATACAGGCTGTAAAAGCCAGGATTTTTTACAGAATGAGTCCGATACTGGAAAAGGGTGTCGGCAGCTCATCACATTGGAACGGCTGTATCAAAACTTCTGCGGAGAAAGCCTTTACAAACATATTTACCGCTTTCCAGACTATGAGGATCGTTTAAAATTCATAGTGGAACAGACGGAACAGATGACAGGGCTTACGGATTTCGGAGCCTATATGTGTAAGCTTCTGACAATTGATGCTTTCTTTTTAAACGAAGACCGCCATACGCATAATATTGCCGTGATCTGGGACGGGAAGGACGGGTATGATTACTGCCCGTTTTTCGACCAGGGAGCGGCTTTGCTGGCTGATACAGCAATGGATTATCCTTTGGAGCTGGATATCATTGAACTGATCCCCCATGCGGCCGCAAAGACATTTTGCAGTTCCTTTGAAGAGCAATTGGATACTGCCGAAAAATTGTATGGGGAAGTGCTCTTTTTTTCCTTCGGTGAAAAAGAAATCCAGGACTTGCTGAATCAGGAACAGATATATCCTGAGAATGTCAGACAGAGAGTCTATGATATCCTTTTACAGCAGCGCAGGAAATATCAGTGGCTATGGAAGTAAGGAACTGTGCAAAAATAATTTGCCTTTTTGCACAGTTCCTAAAGCAGAACGTACATTTGGGAAATAGCTGTGTACCCGCAATACGCCGCGAGCAAACAGCATTTCCCGAAATCATAAAGGCATTTTTCGCATAAATTGCATGTGTATCGGTAAATCTACTAAACAAATATCACTCCCGAAATTCCTTCGCCGCCAGGAATCCGCCGAACAAAACACCATTTACCACAAGCAGCGGTATCAGATCCGTCCAGCTCATGGTCTGTCCCTGGATGATGTCCGCGCTGTACGTCCCGGATATGATCGGCACCAGGTTATTATTCAGGAAATGCAGCACCACCGGCACCCAGATATTTTCCGTTTTCATATAGGCGTAGGCGAAGAAGATCCCCAGCGTGATACAGGTGATCTGCTGTCCCACCGCACTGATCAGGCCGGTTCCCGGGCTGTAATAAAAGAAGTTCACCGGCAGATGCCAGAGTCCCCAGACCACGCCCAGAAGGATCACGCCCTGCCGCTTTCCAAAACGGGACTGCAGCAGCGGCTGTAGATAGTATCTCCATCCATATTCCTCCCCGAAAAACGCGATAAATACCAGGAAGAAATTGATGATCAGAGATCCTGCCATGATCCAGGTCATAGGATTCCCCGCGATCTCTCCCACCGCGGATATCTGACCGGATACCGCGTAAGAAAGAATCGCCCGCAGCAGATACAAACCTGCAAACAACAGTACACAGAACACGGATGCTTTTATATTCTTCCCCTTCAAACCATAAGCGATCTGCTTTTCCTTCTTTTCCGTAAGCAGCATGATCCACGCCAATACACTTCCGCCGATCATGATCAGATTGCAGACTCCCATCCAGGCGATATCCGGCAGGAGCACACTTCCGACAGCACTGGCCAGCATCAGTACCGTAACTGCCAGATATGTAATAAAAAACCGCTTCGGCAGCTCCGCTTTCCCTTTTTCCGTTATCAGATATGCCAGCATAACTCCTGCTGCCGGATACATCATCTGCGCATTGGGAAATACACTGACATCCACTCCCTGATTGTAACCAAGCCCCATCGGCAGTCCCATCAAAAATGTGATGCCATATGCTATAATCACATAAATCCCCAGTTGCCTCTTTTGAACCTGTGATAATTTCATTCTCATTTTCCTCCTCTTCTATTGGACTAAAAATTCCATCAATTCCATATTTTCATTGATCGTAATATGAAAGCAGATCCTCCCGTCCTCATAGTCCGCAACCAGCACAAGCCCTCCATATTCCACTTCCCCCTCTTCGTTTTTGCAGCCCATGGATACGGTCTTGACGATCTCCCGGAACTTTCCCCGCTTATCCAGGATCGGATCGCATTGCTCCGCAAATTCTTCGGCCGTAAGAAACTCCTGAAATTCCGTGCAGCCCATATCCAGGACGCTCTGATAATCCTTCTCATTAAAATAGCCAATGGCGCGCAGCGCTTCCTCCTCCATCCGTTCTTCGTCAAAGGATTCCGGAAGCTCTGTACCTAAGGACTGGCAGCCTGTCAGCAGGCATACCACCATAGACAGGCCTGTCAGCAGTCCCGCGATCCGTTCCAGCAGCCCTGCCAGATCCATTATTCTTTCTATGATTCCGCTCATTGTGTTTTGACCTCCCCGTATAAGCTGAAATACAGTGATCCATGCATCCTGTATTCCGAAACAGCGGGCGATGTCTGCCCGGTTATAAGGAACAATGCACTTACTCCTCCTGCACTGCAAACAGCAGTGTCACCGAAAAAATCCCTTCTTCCTTCCGTATTTCCATATCCCCCTGATATTTTTCTATCGCCTGCCGGACATTCTGCAGTCCCAGCCCTTCATGTCCCGGCTTGGTAGATTTTCCATTTGCCGGACATTCCACATAAGGATTTTCTATCTTAATGAGGATAAAATCCTGAATCTGCTCCCCACGGATCCGAATCCAGAAATCCGATTTCCCTTTGCCCTCCTCCACCGCATTGTCCAGCAGATTCGCAAAGATTGTCGTGATATCCAGATCCGCGATAAAATCCAGCCCCACGCCGCCCAGATTGCACTGCACCTGATCCTGGACAAAGGCCTTCAGCTTGTCATTCAATACGATATTGAGCATCCGGTTTTCCGTGTAAAATTTCATTCCCATAGAATTCAGCATTGCATGGACATCCTCGATATACGATCTGTCCTCTATCCTGCTGCTCTGCTCGATCACATGGAGATGGTTCCGGATATCGTGGATGATCTTCCTGGAACGGTTATAATTCTCCTCCAGTTCTTCATAATACTGCAGTGTCAGTTCCCTCTGCTGCTGCATCATCAAAAGCCGGTGCTTCAATTCTCCGCTTTTTGCCACATCATACCAGAAATAGATGCAGTACAGGTTAATGACCAGCAAAAGCGCGGCATAGATCACGATCCAGTAATATCCGTACCTGACAAGAAAAACATCGCTTGCCACAAGATACAGGAACAACAGCACCATACTGGCCACAGGGACGATGACCATCCCGCGGATCTTGATATACTGTACATCTGCCAGCCTTCTGCGTATGATCTCACACAATATGAACGTTCCCGCAAAAAGAAGAAATACCCGTGACACGATCAGGACGCTGTATATTACGATCTCCTCCAGGTGCATCACCAGCCAGAGATACCGTGCCGCGAAGCTGGCTGTAAGCTCCGTAGCCAGTAAGATCACGCAGAAGATGATCTGATAGACGATCCCCTGCCTGCTCCGAAAATACAGCAGCCTTGCCATCACAACATAGTAAATGCACAGCACTCCGATGGTCAGCATATCATTCTGCCAGATTGCAGGAAGCAAAATCGTGGCCGCGGCATAACCGATCCAGCCGATGGCCTTTTTCCAGCGGCTTTCCTCCCGGTCAGAGGGTATGGAATGAACCAGCATCCAGGCACAGACAACCAGTGATACCAGATCAAGCAAACCGAAAAATATTTGTACTACAATTGTCATGGCGTTCCTCCCATTCTTCCCGAAAGATATGCGATCAGCTCCTGCTTCCATGCTTTCTGCCGCTTCTGCGCCAACGGGATCTCCATGCCGTTGTCCAGAAGGATCCTGCCGGACAGGACGTTCCGTACATGCTGCATATTCACCGCAAAGCTTTGATGAGACATGGAAAATCCATAGCTCTCCATCCGTTTTGCCACCTTTCCTATTTTTTCCGTCATAGCGTACACCCCATCCGATGTCACGATCTCCACCCGGCGGTTCACATATTCGAAATAATAGATCTCCTCTGCCGGCAGGCACAAAAGCCCGTTCACAGTCTGGAAATCCAGCATCGGCTTCTCTCCCGGCGTATGCATATAAGAAAAAATCTCTTCCAGTACCTTACGGATCTCAGCCTCCTTCACCGGCTTCAAAAGATACTGGAACGCGTGAACGCCGAATGCCCCGGACACATAATCCTGATACGCGGTGAGATACACGATCTTCGTCTCTTTGTCCCGCTTTCGGATCCATTTTCCGGTCTCGATGCCGTTCATCCCTTCCATATCAATATCCAGAAAGACGGCATGGTAAGGTACATATTCCTCTGCCAGGCTTTCGCCGGACACAAAGCAGTCCACCCGAACCTCCGGCTTCCATTCCTTTATAATACGGCTGACTTCCTCCCTCACGCATGGATCATCGTCACAGACCGCGGCTCTGAACATTCGCTTCCCCTCCTTCTTTCAAGAGCGCTCCCTTAAAATTACAAACCTAATTTTAGCACATAAAAGGAAATTGTAAATGCAGTTTACCTGATCGCCGAAAATGATGTATTAAATGACTTTATTCTTCTTTTTCTGGTGGAGATTTTCTTCAAAGAATGATACAATCATTTTATCCTGTATTTATCAAATCTTGGAGGAATGATTATGCAAAAAAGAAATGGGAAGGCATTGCTGCCAATCGGAGTGTTTCTCGTACTGTATCTGGGGTTGGGGATTTTATTTGAGTATGTTCTGAAAATCCCCATGGGATTCTACAATATCCCCATTGTAGTGTCGTTTCTGACAGCGCTCCTGGTAGCCTGTATCCAGAATCCGGAGTTAAAATTTGACGACAAGCTGGAGGTCATGGCAAAGGGCGTGGGGGACAAGAATATCATGACCATGATCCTGATCTTTCTGACTGCCGGTATCTTTGTAGGTGTGGTTGGACGGAGCAGTGCGGAAAGTGTGGCTTATTTCCTGCTCTCCATCATCCCGGCACGGTTCTCCGTTCTGGTGCTTTTCGTGGTAAGCTGCTTCGTATCCCTCGCGATGGGAACCTCTGTGGGCACGATCACACTGATCACGCCCATCGCGGTATCCGTGGCAAGCGGCTCCGGATTCGGAACCGCGCTCTGTATCGGCGCTGTCATGAGCGGAGCCATGTTCGGAGATAACCTGTCGTTTATCTCCGATACCACCATTGCGGCATGCAACGGACAGGGCTGCCAGATGAAGGACAAGTTCCGGCAGAACTTCGGGATTGCGCTCCCTGCGGCGCTTGTGACACTGATCATCTTTTTCTTAAAGACACTGAATGCAGAGGTAGGAGATGCCATCGTCAAAGAGTATAACCTGATCCAGATCATCCCCTATGTGCTTGTTCTGATCGGCGGGATCCTTGGGATCAATGTATTCATCGTCCTTCTGATCGGTATCGTCTCCGGTTCCCTGATCATGCTCGTGACCGGGGCGACACAGGCGACGGAGCTGCTCGGCAATATGGGCTCCGGCGCGTCCGGCATGTTCGAGACGACCATGGTGGCCATCCTGGTATCTGCCATCTGCGCACTGATCCATGAATACGGAGGCTTTGCGGCGCTGCTGGCATTTATCAAGCAGATCTTCAAAGGGAAAAAGGGCGGACAGCTTGGAATCGGGCTTCTGGTCGGCGCCATGGATATTGCCACCGCCAACAACACGGTTGCCATCGTCATGGCCAATCCGATCGCAAAAGAAATGGCGGAGGAATATGAGATTTCCCCGCAGAAGACCGCTTCGATCCTGGATACCTTTTCCTGCGTCTTCCAAGGGGTGATCCCTTACGGCGCGCAGATGCTGGTAGCGATCTCAGCGGCAACGGAGCTGGGCTTTGAGGTCTCGGCCTTTGATATCATCCCGAACCTGCTCTATCCCTATATGCTGCTCATCAGCTCCCTGCTGTTTATCTTTGTGATACCTTCCAGGGAAGCACAGTAACCGTTAAGATGGTTTATAACGCTTAAAAGAAAGCCGGTCTGTCTGCAGGCAGTCCCGGCTTTCTTTTTATATTTCATCGTCCCGGCTTTCGCACCAGGGATATTCCCGTATTCGATATTGTCTGACCTGACGCAAATTTACAGCCGTGTATCCCAGATCCCGCAGTAAGAATCCACCGGATCCTGTCCCGTAAAGGCATCCGCGCCCTTCATCAGCTTTCCGACCAGCGCGTCCAGCGTAGAGTCCAGCGTGTCATAGGTATTGATATAGGTTCGTGCCTGAGGGATATCCGCCAGCACAAAGGGTTGTTTCGTGCCTACCACGATCACCGGAAGCTCGAACACATACCATGGGATCTCTCCTCCGCCCTTCGTCATGCCAAAGGCAGGTCTTGCCACCGGCTGGAATCCGCCTGCAATATCTACCAGGGTTATGATCGCGTCCTGGTTCGCCACAAAGTCCTTGATCGGGCTCTTTCCGGCAAAATAAACATTCACGTCCGGCTTGCCGCCGTTCTCCATCTCCTTCATGATCTTCTGAATCGGGCTTTCATAGATAAATGCTTCAAAGCCCTGCGCCTCCAGCTTTTCCTTCAGCTTTTCGGCAGGGGATACCTTGCCGCGCCCCATCAGCGAAGCAAGTCCCGGCGCTTCCAGCCCCTTCACATAGACGATCATGATCCGTTTATAACGCTCCGGGGTAAGGGGAAGTACATCCTTGTCTTTATATTTGACCAGCGTAACAGCCTTATCGGAGATTTCCCTCTGCATGGCCTTGTGCTCCTCACAGCCTACGATCTCATGCACCTGTGACTTCGGCGGCACAAGCTCTGTCTTTGCTTTTTTATGCAAGCCCATATGCGCTTTCAGCGCAAGGATCCGATGCAGCGCGTCGCTCAGGCGCTCCTCTGTAATTCTTCCGTCCAGGACTCCCTGCTTCATACTCTCAAAATCTTCGTCCATTTCATTGAAGAACAGGAACATATCTACCCCTGCTGCAATGGCTGCTGGCATCAGATCCTGTCGCTTCATCCGGCACGTCAGGCCAACCATATGGGAAGCATCCGTCAGCACCATACCGTTAAAGCCCAGCTTCTTACGCAGGAGTCCGTTAATGAGCTCCGGGGAAAGGGTCGCCGGCATGATATCGTCATCCGCGATCTCCGGGTTAAAATACCGCGTGTAGGCGGGCTGCATGATATGGCCTGCCATGATAGCCTCCAGCCCGTTATCGATCAGGTTCTGATACACTTTTCCAAAGGTAGCGTCCCATTCCTCGCAGCTGAAATCGTTGACACTGTTGGCAACATGCTGGTCACGGAAGTCCAGTCCGTCCCCAGGGAAATGCTTTGCCGCGCAGCAGAAGCCCGGATTGGCATGGGCGCCGTCCAGATAGGCCTTTGTCATCTCCATGACACGATCCACATCATTTCCATAGGTTCGAAGTCCGATCACTGGATTTTCCCAGTTATACAAAATATCGCTGACCGGCGCAAACGAAAGGTTACATCCGATGGCCGCCGCCTCTTTGTTGGACATATATCCCAGATTGTACGCATACTGGGTGTTCCGTGTCGCCCCGATCTTGGTCTGGCTGCCGATCGTGGTCCCGTCCATACAGGCTCCGTCTCCTCCGTTTTCCGTATTGCAGGCTATGATCAGCGGAATCTTGCTGTTCTCCTGCAGGATCCGGTTCTGCTCATGCACCTCATCCGCAGACGCAGGGTTATAGCGTATCCCTCCGATATGATATTTATCCACCGTCATCTTCAGATAGTCTTCGTCCCGGCTGGAACCCATGTTGAAAAACAGCTGTCCTACCTTTTCGTCCAGTGTCATCCCGGCGATCGTATCCTCCACCCATTTACAGTCCTCATCCGACAAATAAAAGGGCTTCGCTTTCATATCTACCATAAACAAATTGCTCCTTTCTATTTAAGGTTATCCAGAAATGTGTCTGTCTTTTCCTGCTGGTAGGCTCCGCCGTAGCTTCCGTCCAGCAGCTTCTCCAGTGCCGTCTCCCGAAATTCCTCCCAGGATTCCTTTTCCCGGCGCACCAGAATTGGATAGTAGAATACCCCGTTCTGCTGTGCCGCGTCCAGATCCCCCGGCGCGTCGCCGCACATCAACACATGTTCCTGTGCATATCCGGCCTTTAGAAGCTCCCCGATGCAGAAAGCTTTGCTTCCGGCATCCTGAGCCAGGACGATATCCGTATGCTCCAGAAGCCCGAAGCGCTCCCACTCCTCCAGCACCGCATCCGGATTTGCGCTGGATACAATGGCAACATCCGCCCTCTCATGGGCGCAGGCCAGTGCCTCCTTCACGCCCTCAAAGGGGCGTTTTTCCTCCTCCGGCAGATGGTTGATGGAAGCATTCACCGCCTGACTCCAGGATAATGCTTTTTTCAGGCTTACGCTCTCACTGCGGCTAATGGCAGACTCCAGGGCCGCATTGGACAGCTCCGGGCTGGTCTGGGTCCATTGAACCAGAGTATCCAGATCCTCAATCGGACGATACAGCCTGTCAATCTCCTGAAGCGCGATTGAAAGCCCTTTGTAGCGGTTGATCCCCCTTGTCATAGTATACAGGTTGATCTCGTTCCAGCGATCCAATATCTCCGATTTCCACTGCTCCAGCCCCCACTCCTTCACCATGCAGGGACCGAAGCACCGGATATGCTTGATATCCATCGTATCCATGGCACAGCCGTCGCTGTCCACACAGATCAAAAATTCTTTTTTCTTCTTATACTTCGATAATCTGCTCAAATGCTCCTCTCCTTTTTCCTGTTACATAGAACTGCTGCACTTATCTGCGCCTTGCCGCAAGCTCCGCACAGTTCTCCTCCACCCGCTTTTTGTCCAGCGGATAGATGAACAGCAGGGCGAGCGCTACCGCGGCTAATCCGACTGCCGGAATGATGCAGGACAGGTTGAAGATTCCGGACGTCACTGCAGGGTCAAACGCGGTCTCTGTCGTATATCCGATCATGGACAGCAGTGCCCCGATCATACCGGATGAAAATGCCTGACCCAGCTTCCGCGCAAAGGAATATACGGAATAGATCGTGCCGTCCTCCCGGACTCCGTTCCTCACCTCTGCATCGTCGATCACATCTGTGATCATGGCCCAGATCACGGTATTAAAGAATCCAAGCCCTACATAGGCCAAGGTGTAAAATACAACATACACATACGGGTTCTGAGGCCTTACGATCAGGCATGCCAGGTAAACAGCAGCGCCAAAAGCGCAGGAAACAACTGAGAGCTCCTTTTTACCGAATTTCGCGGCCAGCTTCGAAGCAAACGGCGCGCAGATCACCAGCACGACTACGCTTCCTGCAAGCGAGGATAATGACTGGGCGGACGCGGAACCATAGTAATTGGGGAATACGTATCCTGCCATTCCCTGCATTCCAAGCATTCCGAGAAGGAGCAGGATTGCCGCCGCGATAATACCGATCAGCGCACGGTTGGTCACAAGGCTCTTGAGCAGCTTGCCCACTTCCAGCTTTTGGTTATTTGCCTCTACCGGGATACGCTCACGAACCAGATTGAAGCAAAGCAGATAACAGATGATCGCGCACACACTGAACACGCCTGCGATGATCGTCATACGTGTACCGGAAAGGACCGTATTGCCGTCCACCACCTCATAGGCCACCAACGGAGTCCCTACGCCGATCGCAAGCCCTGCCAGGGTCGCGCCGATCGTACGCCAGGTAGACAGATCCGCACGCTCCTTCGGATCTGCGGTTACCGCAGAGGCCATGGAACCGTAAGGAATATTGATGGATGTATAGAAGATGGATCCCCAAAGGATATATGTAATGACCATCCAGAATACTTTAAATCCCATAGACATATTCGCAAAGCCGGATTGGTAGATCAAAAACGACGCAATCGCCACCGGGCCGCACATCCTCTTGATCCATGGCTTGAATTTTCCGTCCTTCGTCGGTTTTGAACGGTCTACGATCTGTCCCATCGTAACATCCGTAACTGCATCCACGAAGCGCGCCGCCATCATCAGCATTCCAACCACGGCTGCGTTGACTCCCATCACATCCGTATAGAATTTCAGCATAAATGAAGAGGATAATATAAAAGTAAAGTCATTTCCAAAATCGCCAAACATATATCCGAGTTTGTCCTTTATTCCAAAAGCCGGAACAGAATTTGTTGTATTTTCCATACTATTTTCTCCTTTTTTCATATAGAGTATTCCCCCAAAATGCAAATAAGCTAATTTGAGGGAATCCTCCTTTTTTTCGCTGCTGGGATCAGACTTTATCAAACTGAATCAGCTTCCCGTTCAGGCTTTCCACAAACCCTTCCGGGAGCATGGAGCCCGCCATCTCTCCTATCTTTTCCGGACTCATGCTCTTCATCATGTCCCACATGCCCTCTCCGGGAGCCACCTTCATATTCATGGCCAGCTTTACAGCCTCCACCACGATGGCAAAGGCCTCCGGACATTTGGAGATTTCCTCCATCGTATCCTTGATGCTGTACTTGCCCTCCGGAAATTCCATAGGCGCTTTCAAGTCCAGGTCGCCGGCAAGCTTAAACCAGTTTGCCACGCCTTCCGCTCTCTCGTTGACCTCCGGCAGTACATAGATCGCAGGCTCCTTCTCTACCTTTTCCAGTGTCATGCTGTCCTTCAGGTCTCCGGAAACCGCTGTCACGATATTCTGTCCCTCTTCCAAGGCTGCCCGGAATACAAATACCTTGTCCGCAGATTTTTCTTCCACCAGCTTCCCGTTCAGATATAAGGCCACTGTCGGCTGGTTGGAATACACCCGGATCTCCGTTGTGTCGCCGGCCCTCTGCGCGTAACGTCTGCCGCACAGATGGAGCACAGGCTCCTTGCTCCAATATGCCTGGTAGATATAATAGCTGTCCTTCTTCGTCTTCCGGTCCATGGTCATCAGGCCCTTATTGTTCCGTCCTGCCACACCGCCCTCATCCCGCGCAGCGCAGCCGAAGTCAAACATATTCCACACATGGCTGGACCAGATCCAGGGACGCTCGTCCAGCATCTTTGCCATATGCTCATGATACAGTGCCTGGTATTCCTCACTGTAATCCTTGCAGGCCGGATTCGGGCCGTGATAGGTGATGATCCCTTCACAGCCGTATTCGGACAGGCCAAGGCAGATCTTCGGATGTACTTCATGGAAATGATCCATCCATGGGCCGTTATCCTCCATCCTTCCGCCGTACCAGCCGAAGTAATGGTTGTAGCTCTCCACATCGGTAATATTATGCACCGGGCTGTCTATAGGAGTCATAGTCACATGTGCGATCGTAGTCAGACGGGTGGGGTCTAATTCCTTGCACAGCGCATTCAATTCCTTATGGTTCTCCACCAGCTGATCTGAAATCCCGCCGATCAGGATCTCATTGGAGATGCCCCAGAAACAGATTGACGGGTGGTTATAGTTCTGTATGATCAGCTCCTTCATCTGGCTGATGCAGTTCTGATGCGCGTCCGGATCCGGATTCATCACACTGATAAACGGGATCTCCGCCCATACGACAAATCCCATCTCATCACAGACATCGTAAAAGTCCTGGGAATGCTGGTAGTGGGCAAGCCGGATCGTATTCGCACCCAGCTCTTTGATGAGCGCAGCATCCGCATAATGGTCTTCCCTGGTCAGCGCGTTTCCTTTATAAAGCTGATCCTGATGACGGCTCACACCGCGCAGGGGGATCTCTTTGCCGTTGATGATAAAGCCCTTTTCCGGGTCACAGGAAAAGCTTCTCACGCCCACCCTTGCAGAGACTTCGTCATATGCTTCATTGCGCCGCTGCAGCGTGGCTGTCACCGTATACAGATAGGGACTGTCGATCTCCCACAGATGTGCTTCTGGAACATACAGCGTAAGCTTCGTATCATCCGCCGGCCGGACTCCCGCTGCCACTTCCCTTCCCTGTGCATCCAGAATGGAATACATCACGGTAAAGTTTTCATCTCCGTCTGCTACCCAGGACTCGATCTCAAACACCGCTCCTCCGTCCTCACACGGCTTTGGCGTGATCTGGATGCCCGGCCCTCCATAGTAATCCAGGTCAAAGTGCGTCTTCGGCACACTGATCAGATTCACGCCCCTGTAGAGCCCGCCGTAGAATGTAAAGTCTGCCGACTGTGGATAAACGCTGCTTTTATTTTCATTGCTGCACGCGATCACCAGCAGATTGTCCTCATCCTCTCTGCACAGATCCGTAACATCCGCACGGAACGTGGAATATCCGCCTTCATGATAGATCACACTGGTCCCGTTCACAAAGACCTCGGCCTGCTGTCCTGCCGCCGGGATATCTACATAAACCCGTCCTCCCTCTAATGGCTGGACAGGTTTCCGAAAACTCTTTGCATACCAAAACCTGCCGCGGACATAACTCCCGTTCCCGTCATGGCCGTCCACCGCATTCCATGTGTGCGGCAGATTGATCTGCTGCCAGTCCGACGGAAGTGTGTTCGGCAGTCCTGCATCCTCCTGTATGAATCTCCAGTCCTGGTTTAAATTGATGATGTTCCGCATACCGTTCCTCCTTTTTTCCGCAATGTATATATTCAGTTATTTTTGGGCATTTCATATAAAATATCTTCTGTTTATCTACATTGCTTTGTATTATTTTTTATTATATTTTTCTACATTATTCATTTATAGAGAGAATTTTTAGGATTCTTTGTATGATTTTTAGATTAACTTGATTTTCTTTGAAATCTATGCAATAGATATATAAAGAAGGAAGTATGTCATACAATCAGAAGTACGAGGAGGGATGGATATGTGTAATGATATCGTTCAGTTCATGCATAATTTCTTAGAATCAAACCATATCCCTGTGCACTATTTCACAATACCTCCAGATGAAGACGACTTCCTGGAATTTATCCAGAATTTTGACCTTGGCCTGCGCTATCATATCCTTGGCGTGGCCGAGCGTGCCGAACGCTTTCACCAATGGCTTTTTTCCAAGGTTCCATCCGTGATCTACTTTGAAAGGGATATTTTTTTATGCACCTATATTATTTTATTTCTGCCCGAAAAACAAAAATGGCTTTTCTGCGGCCCTGTCCTTTTTGAGGAAATCACCGAAAAACGGCTGTCTGCCCTGGTCGCTGACCTGGAACTGCCGGAAGAATTCCATGCGAGTCTGAAATATTATTATGAACGTATGTCTTTGTTTGCTTCGATCGACATTCTGAAAAGTATATTCTGTGAATTTGGAAATGTAATCTATGGAAAAGACAATTTTAAATTGGAATATCGCGATAGTAATGATCTGGATACATGGCATCATAATTATATGAATTATTTGCGGATACCGGAAAAACCATTTCACAATATCCACGTGATCGAAGCACGTTATGAGACCGAGAACGCACTGATCGACGCGGTCAGCTGCTGCAATGAATCTGCCGCAATGGAAGCGCTCACAAGATTCCATGCGTATCTCCTGCCGCAGCGCCTGCCTGACAGACTGCGGGACATGAAGGATTATACGATCACCCTTAATACACTTTTGCGGAAAGCGGCCGAACGCGCGGATGTGCACCCTATCCATATTGACAGCCATTCCAATGGGACGATCCCGCGCATAGAAGCTCTTGAAAGTGAAAAACAGTGTATTGCATTTCACAAAAAAATGATACATGAATACTGTGAGCTGATCCGGCAGAACAGCCTCCAAAAATATTCTCCGATCATACGGAAAGCACTGACCTATATCAATACAGATCTCTGTAACAACCTCACCCTGAATGTACTGGCAGAACATCTCAATGTAAACGCAAGTTATCTGTCCATGCTGTTTAAAAAAGAAGTGGACATAACGCTCACTGATTATGTAAACAGGCACCGGATCGAACATGCAGGCAGGCTTTTATTATGTACAGATCTGCCGATCAAGTCCATTGCTCAGCAGTGCGGCATTCCGGATATCTATTATTTTACACGGCTGTTCAAACGCATCATGGGTACAACGCCAAAAGCATTCCGCCAAGAGGCCCCCCATGAAGTACGTTCTGACCTTTTGAACTTAAAAAAACAGTAGACAGGCTGTCACCCGGTTCGTTGTTTTCTCTGTAACGCGGACAGGCGCCCAAAAGTCAGGCGCCTGTCCGCATATTTCATCTCATCCGGATCCCCTGATCCAGAATCTCTATTTTTCTTTCCTTCAAAAGCCTTCCGACCCCGCGCTTGAAGGCCGCCTTGCTCATGCCGAATTCCTGACGGATCCTTTCCGGGTCCGCCTTGTCGGTAAAAGGCAGCTCCCCGCCGTATCCCCGGATCACTTCCAGGATCCTTTCCGCGTCCTTGTCCATCTGCTCCGGAATCTTGTCCCGCAGATTTAAGTCCAGCTTGCCGTCCTCCTTTACCGCAGTGACCCTGGCCTCCACGCGTTCGCCCACACGGAGCCTGCCCACCGCGTCTTTTTTCGGGATCAGGGCGGAATACCTGTCATCCACTGCCACAAACACTCCAAAATTATCACTGGTATCGTAAATGATGCCTGTGACCTTATCGTCCTTTTGATAAGGGGAATCTGTCTGGAGAAGGTGGTACACCTTCATCGTGGCGCACAGTCTTTCGCTTTTATCAATATACAGAGACACCAGGCACTGATCCCCCTTCTGCACCTTCGCGGTCTGCTGCTTAAAGGGCAGGAACAAGTCCTTGTCCAGTCCCCAGTCCAGAAATGCCCCCATCCTGCTGGTATCCGCCACCCGAAGCACCGCCAGCTTCCCCAACGTCAGCTTGGGTTCCCGGGTGGTGGCGATCAGCCGGTCATCCGAATCCTTATACAAAAATACTTCCACCGGGTCTCCCGGCTCGATCCCCTCCGGCACCTGCTTTTTGGGCAGAAGAACCCTCTGCTCATCATTTCCCAGATATACACCGAAGGAGACTATCTTTACCACGGTCAGTACCTGCTTTTCTCCTAACTTCATCTCTCGTTCCTTTCTGTTTTGAAACCAAACCGCACCTGCAAACGTCTGCCCTTCCTGTTTCCGCCCACAGTACGGCTCTGCTCTCTCAATCTGGATGCCCGCGGCATCAATCCGCAGAACGCGCTCCATTCAGGATATGCCGTGCCACATGCACCCCGCTAGCCGACGCGTGGGACAGGGAATGGGTCACGCCGCTGCCGTCTCCGATCACGTACAGCCCCTTATACGGCGTTTCCAGGTTCTCGTCAATATTGACTTCCATATTATAGAATTTGACCTCTACGCCGTACAGAAGCGTATCATCATTGGCCGTCCCCTGGGCGATCTTATCCAGGGCATAGATCATCTCGATCAGGCCGTCCAGGATCCTCTTTGGAAGAACCAGGCTGAGGTCGCCAGGTGTCGCTGCCAGCGTCGGGCGCACCAATCCTTCCTCGATCCGCTTCCAGTTGCTTCTGCGCCCCCGGATCAGGTCTCCGAAACGCTGCACGATCACTCCGCCGCCCAGCATATTGGACAATCTTGCGATGCTTTCCCCATATCCGTTGCTGTCCTTGAACGGCTCCGAGAAATGCTTTGCCACCAAAAGGGCGAAATTGGTATTCTCTGTCCGTTTTTTCGGGTCCTCATAGCTGTGCCCGTTCACAGTCACGATTCCCTTCGTATTTTCATTCACTACGATCCCGTACGGATTCATGCAGAAGGTCCGCACATTGTCCTCAAATTTTTCCGTCCGGTATACGATCTTGCTCTCATACAGTTCATCCGTCAGATGAGAAAATATCTCTGCCGGAAGCTCCACACGCACGCCGATATCCACCCGGTTGGAGCTGGTCGGGATGTTCAGCTCCTGACAGACCTCTTCCATCCACTTGCTGCCGCTCCTGCCCACGGAAACGATACATTTATCACAATCGTCGGACTGCTCCCCGCAGTATACCCGATAGCCCTGTTCCAGCAGTTCGATGCGGTCCACCTGATGGTGGAAACGGAACTCCACCTTGTCCTTGAGTTCGGCATACAGATTTTCAAGAACCACATAATTGATGTCCGTTCCCAGATGACGCACGGACGCGTTCAGCAGGTTCAGCTTGTGCTGCAGACAGAGCTTGCGGAATTTGGAGCCTGCGGTGGTATACATTTTTGTGCCCGCACCGCCGTGGGATACATTGATCTCGTCCACATATTCCATGAGGGAGATTGCTTCTTTTTTTCCGATATGCTCATGCAGGGTTCCGCCGAAATCGTTGGTGATATTATATTTTCCATCGGAAAATGCGCCTGCGCCGCCGAAGCCGCTCATGATCGCGCAGGTCTTGCAGTTCACACAGCTTTTGACCTTCTCCCCGTCGATCGGGCAGTTCCGCTTTTCCAGCGGGCTGCCGGTCTCAAACACGGCAATCTTCAGATCTTTGTTTCCTTTTACCAGTTCATACGCAGAAAAGATTCCTCCTGGTCCTGCGCCGATAATGATCACATCATACTTCATCTTTTTTTGCTCCTTTATTTTTTTATCCTGTCATCGTCTTCTCTTTATCTATTGTCTCATCTGGTTTTCCGGCGGCCGGCTTTTCATTTCAGTTCCGCCACCACATAGGCCTGACCCGTCTCATCGCAAAGCTGTACGACTGTCCTTCCCTCTTCCCGGGAAAGCTTCGGGTAAATGGTATCCCCCATAACGGCAGATTTTTTATAATCCACCCGCAGCCTGTGAACCGGGAAATCTCCTGGGAGCAGGTTCATGACCATCTGGATATACTGGCTGTTATTCACATGTTCGTTAGTATCGATATGCTCCCTTCTCACCGGAAACGGCTCCAACGCCTGCGCAGCCTCCGGAAGCCGGATCTTCCTGCCTTCGTATTCCATTTCCAGCGGCTTTTCCAGGCCGTAGGGCGAGGTCTCCTCTTCCCCGGGCTTCATCGGTCTGCCAGCCTCCGCGTCCATGAATACCCATATGGAATTGGCACAGGCCAGGCGGTCTCCATTTTCACCATCTATGTAAAAATTCCGGTTTCCGAAAGAACCTTTAAACCCGGTAGCCAGCGTGCCCACCGTAATCCTCTCTCCCAGCTTTGGGTATCGTCTGATTTCCACCTGCCAGTAGGAGAGAAGCCATGCCCGTTTCCTCTCCCGCAGGACAGACAGTCCCACACCGATGTCCTCTGACTGGAAGGTACTGCAGTCCTGCAGATAGTTCATCAACGCCGGCAGGGTCAGTGTCCCCTGATGATCCACCTCGCTGTATCTTACTCTGCTGTCAAATGTATATATCATTTTTTTATCCTTTCCACCGCTCCCAAAAGTACCACTTGATCTGAAAATCGGCTTCTGTGGTCATATGGGCATATTCTTCCTCTGTCAGCACATTTTTAAGCTGCTGCTTCCCCTCCTCAGGAACCACTGCATTGGACGCATCCTGAAAGCAGAGTCCGGGGTACAGCACGCACCACCAGTTATGGCCGTCCGCATCTCCAAGCTCGACCCGCAGCGCTTCATAATTTCCCGACGGAAATGTCATGTCTCCGTAAGTCCGATCCGGAAACCAGCATGTGGTGACCGCGGCATTGACCGGGTAATCATACCCCTGCTCCTCCACAGTTCTGCTGCCCACCTCCTCCAGCTCGTCCACATGTCTGCGGATCCAGCGTGCAGTCTCCTGGGCGTCCTTTGTCTCCGGCATCTCCGCTTCCAGATAATCCAGGATCCGATCCCTCACCGCGATTTTCAGGGCCTGGTCTTCTTCGCTGTCGCTGTTGGCCAAGATATGGAACCGAAGGACCTCTCCGGCCAGGTGCTCCTGCATCCTCTCCCTTGCCTCCATACCAGTCCTCCACATGAGAAACCAGGTGGCCATCGCCGCAAGAAGCAGTGAGAGCAGCAAGATCATATATCTCTCTTTGCATTGCAGGCCGGGAGCAATCTGCTCTGGCTGTACAAGTGTTGTGTATAATTCACCGAATCTATTTTTCCGGCTCATGCGATTTCGTTTCATATGTATACTTCCTCCATCTTCTTGTCCCCGAACGCCTCACTCTTATAAGCATTTCGAAAACATTTTTGATATCGAAAGTATTGCCTGTTTTCCCGCAAGTATACCGTATACTGAAAACTTCTCAGGATACCGCACCTTGGCCTAAGCGTACCCTGTCATTCTTCCTGTCCGCGCAGGGTATCGCTGACCCATTCTACCTGGTTGTCAATATGCTGGCAGGTGATCTGCGTGGCTGCCTCCACTTCGCCGTTCTCAATGGCACGGATGATCCCCTGGTGCTCCTCCAAAAGCTTTGGATGGCATTCCTTCCGTTTCAGGTATTCTACCCGGTAACGGTACATCTGCTCCCGGAAATTGCTCAGGAGCTGGATCAGCCGCTGGTTGTCCGTTGCCATATAGATGACATCATGGAATGCCACATCCGCCTCGGCTACCACCGTAATATCATTGTTTCCCAGAACCTTCTCAAAATCCTTTTCCGCGTTTTTCAGATCCTGCAGCCCCTGTGCCTGCATCCGCTCACATGCAAGCCGGACTGCCAGCGCTTCCATCGAACGCCGCACCTCCAGCACGTCCCGGAGACTTTTTTCCGTGATCTGGGCAACCTCCGCGCCCCGCCGGGGAATGATGAGTACCAGGCCTTCCAGCTCCAGCTTCCGGATGGCCTCGCGGATCGGAGTCCGGCTGACGCCCAGCTTATTGGCGAGCTTGATTTCCATAAGCCGTTCTCCAGGCTTTAATTCCCCCCGCAGGATTGCCTGCCGCAGTGTATTGAATACCACATCCCGAAGAGGCAGAAAATCATTCATATTTACTTCAAATCCAGGCTCCATCCCTCATTCCCTCCTTGCATTATGTACATTCGTCACGTAGACCTGTTTTGCCAAGGCTTTTCTCCTGATCCTTTCCTGGGCATTTCTTGCCTTTATTTTATTTTCAAACAATCCGAATACGGTCGGCCCGCTCCCGCTCATCATCGCGTTCAGAGCTCCTGCCTCCAGCATTTCCTGCTTGATCTCCCGGATTACAGGATATTTTGGGATCGTCACATCCTCCAGCACATTTCCCATGCATGCAGCCACATTTTTCAGGCTTCCCTCCTCCAGTGCCCGGATCAGCCCGTCAATATCCGGATGCTTCACGATCTCTTTCGAATCTAGCGCTTCATAAACCACACGCGTAGATACGCTGACCGGCGGTTTGGCGATCAGCACCGCGCACTTTGGAATGGACGGAAGGACAGTCAGCTTTTCGCCGATCCCCTCTGCCAGCACTGTACCCCGCAGAATACAGTAGGGTACATCCGCTCCCAGCTGAACGCCCCGATCCATCAGTTCCTGCCGGGTAAGCTCCAGCCCAAACAGCCGGTTCATACCGAACAGCACTGCCGCTGCATTGGAGCTTCCTCCCGCCATGCCTGCTGCCACAGGGATGTGCTTATCCAATGTAATGCGAACTCCTCCTTCCAGATGAAATTCCTCTATCATCATCTGTGCTGCCTTATATGCGATATTCCCCGAATCATCCGGGAGATAGTACAGGTTGGACGAAAGCTCGATCCCCGGTTCTTCCCTGGCCTCCAGCCTCACATTATCATATAGATAAACAGACTGCATGACCATTCGTACATCGTGATATCCGTTTTCCCTTCTCCCAAGTACGTCCAGTCCTAAATTTATTTTGGCAAGCGCCTTTAAATCCATCTGTCTCATTTTTCTATCCTTCCCGATTTGCAGCCAGAGCTCCATCCGGCCTTTTCATGAGGTGCATGATAAGAAACCTCCTCATTAGCAAGGTCCGCCATGAAGCCGCATTCTAATGAGGAGGTCACCACACAAGTTGATCAATTAAAATCTTTTTCTGTCAATATGATACGATCCGAATCATCCCTGTTTTTCCCTAATACACGCTTCACCAGCTTTTTCGCCGATGCCTTCTGTGAATGCTCCATAGCCTCATCCATCACTTCCTTTACCTCTGCAATGGTCACGGCATGATCTTCCCTCTGCAGCATATCGATCCGGCTGTACAGGGCAAGGATTCCCATCTCATCGATCTGGTATCCGTTTTCCTGTGCATAGGTCTGGCCGAATGTAACAAGCTCATCATTGATCAGGATTGGAACCTCCAGACGGCTTGTAAACTTTCTCCGGAATTCCCGGTTGGACGTCAGGAGACGGTCAAGGGGCTTCCGCTGATCCTCCAGCACGATCAAAAGCTCTCCAGTATCCCGCTCCATCGCTTTATTCACCCGGGCCACTGTTTTTTCATTCATCTTGCCGGCTTTTTCAATGATCAGCGCTCCTCCGTACAGCTTACTGAAAATGTCGCTGATCTTCTTTTTATTCAGCGAATCTCCGGTCACGATCGCAACCCTTCCCTGCCGGATATTCCGCTGTTTCTGGATTGCTTTTACCACATCCACGGCAAGTACAGTCTTACCGTTCCCTTTGTTTCCAATGATCAGAAGATTGCCGGTGTTGGAGGTTCCCCTCCGGTTCGTACAGTTTTTATCCTGTTCCAGTACGTCCACAAGCTGTTCACTCATGCCCCGAACCGGCACAAAGTAGGAGAAAAGCTTCTTCTGTTCTTCCGTCAGGCCCGCCCTTGTACCGATTCCGCTCTGCGTTCTCAGATCATATCTTCCATGTACTACAAAACCGGTATCTGACATGGACAATGCATCTGAAATCTCATCCACAGGCAGGGGCGAGGTCTTCCCGGTAGCGATCAGCTTCGCCGTTTCCTTCCGGCTGAGAGGCGTAGTCGCGGAAAGGATGTCCATCTCTTCCTCTTCATCCGGAACCTCGCGCTCATCGTACCGATGCCTGGAAGCTCTCCTGGGACGGAATTCCTCCTCCAGATTTGCTTCTACGGAAGCCGCGTCGTAATCATCCTCTTCCGCTTCATATTCTCCGGCATAGTATTCTTCATCCTCGTAGTCATAGCTGCCTTCGTATTCTTCACCTTCATACTCAGCTTCTTCGTAGTCAGCTTCATATTCCGGCTCCCCGTCATATTCCTCATCATATCCGCCTTCAAAGTCAGGCTCGTCGCTGTATTCTTCCGGATACTCCGATTCAGAATCTTCATACTCATCATTCTCATAGCCTGAATCTATCTCTTCGTATTCTTCGCCGTATTCGGATTCATCTTCTTCATATCCGTCATTCTCGTATTCTATATCTTCGCCTTCATATCCTTCAGTGTACTCCGGTTCCGATTCTTCATATTCGTCATTCTCATAGCCTGAATCTATCTCTTCATATTCTTCACTGTACTCAGGCACGCCTTCCTCATATCTGTCTTCCTCGTATTCCGCCTCTTCGCCTTCATACTCTTCGGTGTACTCCGGTTCCGATTCTTCATACTCGTTATTCTCATAACCTGAATCTATCTCTTCATATTCTTCACCGTATTCAGGCTCACTCTCTTCATATCCGTCTTCCTCGTATTCCATCTCTTCGCCTTCATACTCCCCAGTGTACTCCGGTTCAGCTTCGTCATACTCGTTATTCTCAACCCCCGAATCTATCTCTTCATATTCTCCGGCATATTCTGCTTCTTCATATCCTTCATCTTCAGACTCAGGCTCTATATCTTCATCCTCTCTTCCATATTCATTTCCGGCTTCCCCGTACAGTTCTTCCTCTTCATAAATAAGCTCTCCGGCTTCCTGATACTCTATTGTGAAATGCTCCCCGGCTTCCTCTTGTCCGCCGATACCTTCAAACTCAGCCTCTCCATCGTATTCTTCGGCAATTTCCTCATCGTCTCTCCCAAAGCTGATCTCTATATCTTCTGTATATTCTTCCCCATCCAGAGCTTCATTTTCTTCCGGCCGATCATCCGCATATTCTTCTTCATCCAGAACGTCATCATAATCCTCAAACCATTCTGATGATTCATCTACACGAAGGCGTTCTGCTACATTTCCCATATTTTCCGGTGGTTCCTCATCATATACAGATTGTACCTGTTTCTCTTTCACTGCCTCTTCGTCAGCTTCCTCCACAGGAATGACACCTTCTATCTCATCGATCATTCTTTGGATATCCAACGGTAAAATAGGCTCCTCTGATGCGATCTCTTGATCCTTGGAAGCCTCTGACCCATCGTCCAGTTCTGTCATTAGATCCAAAAGGTTCATCTGGCCCTCAACCTGGTTCTTTTGCTCAACAGTTGATGTCTTTACAGCTTCTGTGGTACGCTGCTCTATCGGCTGCTCTTCTTCCGCGTCCAGTTCCTCGATCGTCCTTCTTGCTTCCTCGTCAAGCTCCGCGATGATTTCTCTGGCATCCTCATTCAATTCCGCAATGACCTCTGCATTTTCTTTGTTCTTCTCTGGAAGAGCCACCCCGACCTGCTCCGGGTTCCTTTCATTCATACTGCTGTCAAGCTCTGCAAGGGCTCTCACCGTATCTTTATCCAATATTCTTGTGTCCCCGCTCTGCCCTGATTCCGGCGCAATAGTGTCCCCGCCGGGCACGTATCCAATCTCTCTGGTAACAGGTTCTATATGATGTGTCCCGTCAGAATCATCCTCCAGGAGTTCATCCGGAAGCAGCTCCTCCAAATCCGGATCCACTTTGAGTTCCCTCAGTCCTTTCTGATTTGAGATCTCATCAACCAGCTTTAGATCTGCAATGGATTCGATTTCCTCAATGGCTCCCTGAAACTTATCCTCTTCAAATACCACATCCGTGCTGACAGGTTCATTGGAAGAATCTTTCACCTTATCTTCTTCTCCCATACCCAGATTGAGCAAGCTCTTCAGAGCCTCGTCGAGTTTCATGGTGCTGCCTATTTTTCTTCCTTTTGATTCCCGCTTCTTTGTATCAGAAGCCGCCGCATCGGTATCATCTGTCTGGCTTGCTTCTGCCCCGGCAAGCATCTCATCTACAGAGTCTTCCTTCGCAGCTGCATCCTTTTCATTTTTATATTCTTCAACATTCGGCATCTCCATTGTCTCATTGGACATCCTGGCATACCGGTTGTCATACTTTTCCTGCTGAGACGGTGTCAGCGGCTTGTACTGCATCTTCAGCTCCATGGCCTGATAGACATACTTTCCTTCATTGAACCAAAGGATCAGATCATCACATTCTTCCAGACATTCCGCTGTCATTCCCGCTTCCTGATAACGTTTTGCCAGTTCATATGCCCACTCTTCGATATACTCCGCCTTCTTAAACGACTCCAGAGCTTCGATCTGCTGCTCGATGGGTGCTCTCTGAGCACGCAGGATCTGATACCGGAGTATGAACTTGTTGGGATCCTTCGGCGCGATCTGCTGAAAATCATCATAATAGTCAATCGCTTCATCTACGTTCTTCGTCTTCAGCGCAAGCGTGCAGAGCCGATATACGATCTTCCTGCTCCCCTCCGCGCGGTGATAAGCAATGTTCAAAACCTCGTAGCTTTTCTGATAGTCCCCGTTCTTTTCATAGATATCGCTGACGTCTGTCAGCATCTTCGTATTGCGCACTCTTTTCCAGTCAATACTGTCTGCGATCTCCGCAGCCTTATTAAATG
>CAYQBE010000028.1:0-43897 GCA_964415625.1 uncultured Clostridium sp. | reverse complement strand
GCATCCTCCTGACCAATCAGCGTGGTGATTGGTCAGGGTATGACATGTAACTACTGTTCACACCCTGACCGGGTGATCACGGTATAATATATTGACAAACCGATTTTTTGGTTATATTCTATATCCATGAGATGGTTTCCCAATCTGAGGGGGAGGACTGTCTTCAAATCCTCATATTTTTAAGCTATTGCGAGGTGATACAAATGATGCATGTTTTTTACTGCATAAAATGCAAAAGATATCACTACACGAACAATCAGGCACGGGCCGTCTGCTGCGGCCAGCCCATGTATCATGTGGATATCGAATTTACAGATTTTGTGAAAATGGATCTGGAAGAGCGGAAGGAAGCTCTTAAAATTTATGCATTAGCAGACTAACACGCCTTCCGGCTCAAGACAGGATACGGTTGACAGGAGCCGGATGAAAAAAATCCAGCTGTACGGCTGGAAAAAAATCTGCGCAGCGCTTTTCGGGGGGAACCGGGGGAGCGGCTGCGCATTTTTTTATTTAACTGTTTCAGGTCAATTCGGCGATCCGGGATACCCCCACATAGATTTCCGATATTTTGTACCAGGTCCGGTAATCTACCGTGCCGGTCTGGGGAAGCCCGAACACCGACTGGAATACCCGGACGGCTTCCGAAGTCGCCGGGCCGTACCTTCCATCCACCTGGATACTTGGTATGGCAGGATAAGCCCCGGCGATGACATTAATCTGCTCCTGGAGCTGCCGGACCTTATCGCCGCTGGAGCCGTTTTCCAGCACATAGCCGGGCCAGGAGGAGGGAACGCCGGAAATCTCCTGCGCGGTATTGATATACATGTTATCCCCATAATAATACCGCAGGATCTCAATTGCGGAGTAGCCCTGTTCCCCCAGGGACATGGATCCCCACTGCTGCATCCAGTTGGGGCAGGATACCCTTTGGCCGTCGCAGTATTGGGTCAGGATGGGCTGCCGGACATTGGGCCGGGAGAGATAATTTGCAAAAAGCTCATCCACGATCGCGGAGATCGTATCAAAGTAGTTCCGCTCCGGAATCCATTTGTGGTCAAATGCGGTAGAAGAGGTGATCGTGAAATCGTAGCCCCGGTTTCGGTACCCCGAAACCACCGATGATTCTACAGATAGATTGCTGTTTTCGGCAGCTACCGTGTTTCCTCAGAAGCTTCCGTGCCGTCGATCAGATAATCGTATGACACATGGAAGATCTCCTTTAATGCCTTCAATTCCAGATCTGTTACATACCGTTTATTGGTTTCAATTCTTGTGATCACATTTTTATCCATATCATATCCGGCCAGCTGGAGCCGGTAGGCCAGGTCACGCTGAGAATAATTGCTTTTCTTACGAAGTTCGATCAGATGTTTGCCGACAAGATTTTTCTCCCCTGTCTGTGTTCTTGGTTTTGGCATAATAACTCCTCCTTTTTCTTGTCTCACTTTCAGCACCTTGCAATGATTTTACTAACGTTCATGTATGCGGAAGGTTGTAAAAATGAGACATCTGATATTTTTAATGAGTACAAAACACCATAGAAAAAATCCCTGCCAAAAGCGATGGGAAGATACCGCAACATAAACGTAACATAAACCGCCCGGAAAGTGACTTCAAAGTATTCCTATACATTCAGTCATGGTATGGAACGGAAAGCAGTGTGTAAAATTCTTGAAAAAAAGGATATTTTTTCCTATAATAAAATTACAGGAGGATACGAGCATGAGAGAAACAAAGATGACGATCGACAAGGCATACAGGGTTTCAAAGGTGGATCCAAGAATTTTCGGCTCATTTATCGAGCATTTGGGCAGAGCCGTATACGGCGGGATCTATCAGCCCGGACATGCGAGCGCGGACGGGGACGGATTCCGGCAGGATGTTCTGGAACTGGTGAGAGAGCTGAACATACCGGTGGTGCGTTATCCGGGAGGCAACTATGTGTCCAATTTTTTCTGGGAGGACAGCGTCGGGCCGGTCCAGGAACGCAAGCCCAGGCTGGATCTGGCCTGGAGGAGCCTGGAGCCGAACACCTTCGGGCTGGGAGAATTTGTGAAATGGGCTGGCAAGGCTGGTTCGGATGTGATGATGGCGGTAAACCTGGGAACCAGGGGGACAAAGGATGCCTGCAATCTGCTGGAATACTGCAATCACCCTTCCGGGACAAAATACAGTGATCTCCGGAGAAAACACGGCGCAGAAGATCCTTACCGCATCAAGCTGTGGTGCCTGGGAAATGAGATGGACGGAGAGTGGCAGCTGGGACACAAGAATATGCAGGAATATGGAAGGCTCTCGGAGGAAACGGCCAAAGCCATGAAGCTGATGGATCCTTCCATTGAGCTGGTTTCCTGCGGCAGCTCCTTTATGGGAATGCCCACATTTCCGCAGTGGGAGGCCACCACGCTGGAATGTAACTATGACTATGTGGATTATATTTCCCTCCACCAGTATTATGGAAATGAAGCCCAGGACAGTGCGGATTTCCTGGCCCTTTCGGATGATATGGAGGAGTTCATCCATACGGTGGTGTCGGTCTGCGATTTTGTGAAGGCAAAAAAACGCAGCAGCAGGAAGATCCATCTCAGCTTTGACGAGTGGAACGTGTGGTATCATTCGAAAGACGAAGAGATGGATATCACGCAGAATCATCCCTGGCAGGTTGGCCCACGTCTCCTGGAGGATCATTACAACTTTGAAGACGCGCTGGTGGTGGGGCTGATGCTGATCACGCTGCTCAAACATGCGGACCGGGTAAAGATCGCGTGTCTGGCGCAGCTTGTCAATGTCATTGCGCCGATCATGACCGACGCGCAGGGCGGCGTATGGAAGCAGACGATCTTTTATCCCTTCCTGCATGCTTCCGCCTATGGCAGGGGAACGGTCATTGAGACGATCCTTGATACCCCACTTCATGAGACCAGCGGACACGGGGCAGTGACCGATGTAGTCAGTGTGGCGGTGTATCAGGAGGAAAAAGAGGAGCTTACAGTCTTTGCGGTGAACAGGAATCTGGAGGAGGACCAGCATATGGACATAGATCTTCGGAGCTTTGAAGGATATGGGATATTGGAAAAGCTGGAACTGGTTTCAGAGGATCTGAAGGCGGAGAACTCTTTATTTGAAGAAAAGGTGGCTCCCATCCGGGATACAAATATCAGGATGGACGGACTAAGAGCGGAGACGGTGCTGAAAAAGGCATCCTGGAATGTGATCCGGCTCGGAAAAACAGAATAGAAAGTAACGGAATAGAATACAAAAGAAAAGGCGCGGCCGGAACATGGCAGCGTCTTTTTTGCTGAAAGCGTACAGAAAAAAGGAGCTTTCCAGAGCCATCCGTGAGAGAAGCAGCTCCCGGCAGGAAAGAAAAAATTACGTCACATGATTTGATATCGAACTAAATTATAGATAAAAAGTATAAAAAAATCGTGAAATAGGGAAAGATATATTGACAAATATTGTAAATAACCATAAAATATCCGTTAGACATCTAACTAAATAGAAAAGCGAGGTGTATGAGTTATTTCCATACAGTTCCTTAAATACAGGAGATGTCCGGAAGAACAGGAAGGAGGTCAGACAGGATGAATATGGACATGAACCATATGCAGACTCTGGGAGTGTTGGCTCAGGTGACGCACCTGAGCAGCTGCCACGCGAAGGAGATGTTCAGAACGTTTGATTTAAAGCCGGGCCATGCGGGAATATTATTTGTATTGAATCAGCAAGGGGAGCTGTCCCAGAGAGAGCTTGCAAAAAAAATGAACCTGACGCCCCCCACCATCACCTCAGCCATCCAGAAGATGGAAAAGCTGGAGTATATCCGGCGCAAACCGGACGAAAAGGATCAGCGGATCCTGCGGCTTTGTGTTACGGAAAAAGGGAAGGCTTTGATCGACGACATCTGCAGGGTTGGGAAGCAGATTGAAGAAATGGTGTTCCGGGGGATGAGTATGGAGGAGACTCTGCTGCTGAAGCGCCTGCTCGTACAAGTCCGGGATAACCTGATGGAAGGCCGGGACCCTTCCGCCCTGCGGCCGCCGATGTGATGACGCGAAGTGATCAACTTGTGAAAGGAGACGAACGATGCGAAAATTATTTCAATATATGGGAATGTACTGGAAAACCGTGGTCCTTGTTTTCCTGATCCTGATCGTGCAGGCATACTGTGACCTGTCCCTGCCGGCCTACACCTCGGACATTGTCAACGTAGGCATCCAGCAGGGTGGGATCAGCGAGCCGGTTCCGAAAGCCGTTTCCCGGGAAGGGATGGAGCGGATCCTTCTCTTCCTTCCGGACGCGGAGGACCAGGAGAAGGTATTGGATGCCTATGAGGAGGATTCCCATGTCTATGATAAAGAGGCATTTGTCTTAAAGGACAGCATGCAGGAAGCGGCAGAAGAGGGCGGCGAAGCCTACGACGAGCTTGCCGGGATCATGGGCCTGCCTATGATGCTCATTCAGGGCTTTTCCTCCGGAAGCGATACTACAGAACAGATCCAGGCACAGCTTATGGCCGGAGTCCCTGCGGAAATGCTGCCGGAGGACGGAGATTTATTTGATATCCTTGGAATGCTTCCGGCAGAGCAGGTGGAGCAGATGCTGGAAGAGATCCGAAGCCAGACGGCGGATATGCCGGATACGATCCTGGAGCAGGCGGCTATTTCTTATGTAAAAACGGCCTATCAGGAGCTGGGGATGGACATGGATCAGCTTCAGCTCCGCTATCTCATGGAGACCGGGGCGAAGATGGTCGGGCTTGCCTTTCTGGGCATGCTCTCCAGCGTCATGGTCGGACTTCTGGCCTCCAGAGTGGGAGCAGCCTCCGGGCGGGACCTGCGGGGAAAGGTATTCCGCAAGGTGGTGGGCTTTTCCAACAATGAGTTTGACCAGTTTTCCACGGCATCTCTGATCACCCGGAGCACCAACGACATCCAGCAGATCCAGATGCTGATCGTCATGCTGCTGCGTATGGTACTGTACGCGCCGATCATGGCGGTGGGCGGGATCTACCAGGTATTCCGGACCAATGTGTCCATGTCCTGGATCATTGGGCTGGCAGTCCTCCTGATCGGGCTTGTGATCCTGCTGCTCTTTACGGTAGCCATGCCCAAGTTTAAGATCATGCAGAAACTGGTAGACCGGCTGAACCTGGTGACAAGGGAGATCCTCACCGGGTTGTCCGTGATCCGGGCATTCAGCACGGAAAAGCACGAGGAAAAGCGGTTTGATACGGCGAATCAGGATCTGACTAGGACGAACCTGTTTGTCAATCGGGCCATGACATTCATGATGCCTTTGATGATGATCATTATGAACGGCGTCTCGGTCCTGATCATCTGGACCGGGGCACACGGGATCAATGAGGGACAGATGCAGGTCGGGGATATGATGGCATTTATCCAGTATACCATGCAGATCATCATGGGCTTCCTGATGCTGTGCATGATCTCCATTATGCTGCCCAGGGCGGCTGTGGCGGCGGAGCGTGTGGATGAAGTGCTGACCAGCGAGACATTGATCCACGATCCGAAGGTGCCAAAACAGCTTCCGAAAAAAACAGAAGGGGTGCTGCGCTTTGACCACGTATCCTTCCGGTATCCGGGGGCTGATGAGGATGTACTGCACGATATCACATTTACGGCAAAGCCGGGGGAGACGACAGCCATCATCGGAAGCACCGGAAGCGGAAAATCCACTCTGGTGAACCTGATTCCCCGTTTTTACGATGTGACAGACGGCTGCATCACCCTGGACGGTACGGATATCCGGGAGCTTGGGCAGCATGACCTGCGGGAAAAGCTGGGCTATGTGCCTCAGAAGGGAGTGCTGTTCTCCGGAACCATCGGCTCCAACATTATGTTCGGGAATCCCAAGGGATCCGACGGGGAAATGCAGGAGGCGGCGGAGATTGCCCAGGCCATGGAGTTTATTGATACGAAGCCGGACCGGTTTGAAAGTTCCATCTCCCAGGGCGGGGCAAATGTTTCCGGCGGGCAGAAGCAGCGTCTGTCCATCGCGAGAGCGATTGCAAAGCATCCGGATGTGTTTATTTTTGACGACAGCTTTTCCGCCCTGGACTATAAGACCGATGTGACACTGCGGAAGGCTTTGAAGGAAAAGACAGAAAACAGCACGGTCCTGATCGTGGCGCAGCGGATCAGCACCATTCTCCATGCGGAGCAGATCATTGTACTGGACGACGGAGAGGTGGCAGGAATCGGCACCCACAGGGAGCTTCTGAGGGATTGTGAAGTATACCGGCAGATTGCGGAATCCCAATTGTCGGAACAGGAGCTTGCCGAAACAGGAATCTATTCCGGAAAGGAGGAACTGACCCATGAGTAGAGAGCAGAGAAGAGGGCCTGCGGGCCGGGGGCACGGCCACGGGATGAGGCCGGGAGAGAAAGCGAAGGATTTTAAGGGCACCATCAAAAAGCTGGTCCGCTATATGAGTATTTATAAAATACAGATGCTGTTTGTACTGGTCTTCGCGGTGGGCGGCACGATCTTCAACATCCTGGGGCCGAAGATCCTGGGGAAGGCGACGACGGAGATTTTCAACGGCCTGGTCAGCAGGGTGTCCGGAACCGGCGGTATGGATTTTGAAAGGATCGGACGGATCCTGCTGCTGACACTGGGACTCTATGGGGTGAGCGCGGTATTTTCCTTTATCCAGGGATATATCATGACCGGGATCTCCCAGAAGACGACTTACCGTTTCCGGAAGGAGATCTCGGAGAAGATCAACCGGCTTCCCATGAGTTATTTTGACAAAATGACCTACGGGGAAGTACTTTCCAGGGTCACAAATGACGTGGATACGCTGGGGCAGAGCCTGAATCAGAGCGCCACGCAGATGATCACCTCCGTGACCCAGATGGTGGGCGTATTGATCATGATGCTGTCCATCAGCCCGCTGATGACACTGGTCGCGCTTCTGATGCTGCCGGTTTCCGTTGCCATGATCTCCCTCATCATGTCCAAATCCCAGAAATATTTCCGGGGACAGCAGGAGTTTTTGGGAAATGTAAACGGCCAGGTGGAGGAGGTCTATTCCGGCCACAATATCATCAAGGCGTTTAACAAGGAAGAGGAGACGATAGAAACCTTTGAAAAGACGAATCAGCAGCTTTATGATTCTGCGTGGAAATCCCAGTTCCTGTCCGGCATGATGATGCCCATCATGCAGTTTGTGGGCAATCTGGGCTATGTGGGAGTGGCCATCCTGGGCGGCTATCTGGCCATCAAACAGGCCATTGAGGTGGGGGATATCCAGTCCTTTACCCAGTATGTGCGGAATTTCACCCAGCCCATCCAGCAGGTGGCACAGGTGGCGAACATGCTGCAGTCCACCGCGGCGGCATCGGAGCGTGTCTTTGCGTTTCTGGAGGAAGAGGAGGAGGACCAGACCGTGCCGGATCCGGTATCTGTGGACGGCCTTCTGGGAAATGTAGAATTTTCCCATGTGCATTTCGGCTACAATCCGGATAAGACCATCATCCATGATTTTTCCGCAAAGGTCAAGGAAGGGCAGAAGATTGCCATCGTAGGCCCCACCGGAGCCGGAAAGACCACCATGATCAAGCTTTTGATGCGGTTCTATGATGTGAACAGCGGGGCCATCCTGATTGACGGCCACAATGTCCGGGACTTTAACCGCAGCGAGCTCCGCATGATGTTCGGCATGGTACTGCAGGATACCTGGCTCTTCCACGGCAGCATCCGGGATAATATCCGGTATGGGAAGCTGGATGCCACCGACGAGGAAGTGATCGCGGCGGCCAAGGCAGCCAGGGTGCACCGGTTTGTGCAGACCCTGCCGGGCGGGTATGATATGGAATTGAATGAGGAAGCCAGCAATGTGTCCCAGGGGCAGAAGCAGCTCCTGACCATTGCCAGGGCCATTCTGGCGGATCCGAAGATCCTGATCCTGGATGAGGCCACCAGCTCTGTGGATACCCGGACGGAGATCCAGATCCAGAAGGCCATGGACACCCTGATGAAGGGCAGGACCAGCTTCGTGATCGCCCATCGGCTCTCTACCATCCGGGACGCGGACCTGATCCTGGTCATGAAGGACGGGGATATCGTGGAACAGGGAAATCATGAGGAATTGATCGCAAGAAACGGATTCTATGCGGAACTGTATAATTCCCAGTTTGAGAAGACGGCATAAGGATCGAACCCGCAGTTGGCTTTGCAGAAGAGGGAATAGAATCTGTCTTTGGGAAATAGTTATAGTAGAAAAGCACCGTTAGAGATATGCGGGAGATTCAGGAGAGGTTATGTCTGAAAATGAATGCCGGCAGGTTTGTATGGACGTGGAGGGCATCAAGGTGATTTTGGAATTTCCGGCGGAACAGCCATCCGTGCAGGAAGGAGAACGCTCGGGAATCCAGTCAGGAGATGAGAAGCAGTTGAGACAGGAAATCCGGGAAATCCTGACCAGTGTATTGCTGGAAAAAATGAAATTATGATTTCTCTGCGTTGCTATTTATGGTGGGGCAGTCGGAAAATGTGGATTTTCCGACCGCCCCAATGCATTTCAGGAATATGACAGGCCAGAAGATAATAGGAATATTAGAAACTGGATTACGGTGTCAGACCGTGATGGAAAAGGAAGCAGATCGTTCTGTGAAGCGTGTCAGAATGCTGCTGCGGGTCAGTTCCAATCAGCAGCTGGAAGCAGACGGGGACCTGTCGGTTCAAAGACAGCTCGTGCTGGATTATATCAGGCAGCACGAGGACTGGGTGGCGGATGAAAAAGAGTATTTTGAGGGGAGCAGAAGCGGCTACAAAAATGCGGTGTCTAAAAGAGAAACCCTCCAGGAAGCGCTGGAGGATGCCGGGAAGCGGGAATATGAGATCCTTGCGGTTTATAAGGATGACCGGGTGGGAAGGCGTATGTGGGAGATGGGAGCCTACATCATGGCTTTAAAAAGCTGCGGGGTAGATGTTTATACAGTAAAGGATGGATGCATCAGCCCGGAGGCGGATGATATCATGGGCCAGATGATGCTGGCCCTCCGCTATGGAAATGCGCAGAAGAGCAGCTCGGATACCGGGATGCGGGTAAAGGATACGGCTCAGAAGCTGGTGCAGAAGGGCAAATTCATGGGGGGCGCGGCGCCTTACGGATATGAGCTTGTACTGTCCGGAGAAGTGAGCAAACATGGGCGTGCCCTGCACACCTTAAAGATCGTTCCGCGGCAGGCGGAGACGGTAAAGCACATCTATTCGTTGTCTTTGAATCAGGAATACGGTTCTGTGAAAATCGCAAACATTTTAAATGAAGATCCCTGTTACAGACAGCTTGCTCCCCGGGATATATGGAAGGCCGGAACGATCACCAGTATTCTGACCAATCCCGTGTATGCAGGCTATACGGCATATAAAAGGCGGGAACGGATCAATGGAACCTGCCATCGTCTGGACCAGTCGGACTGGATCAGGGCAGAAGAGCCCAATGAGGAGATCCGGATCATTGAGGAGGACATATGGAACCGGGTGCAGGAAAAAAGAAAGAGAAGGTCGGATCGATACAAAAAGAAGCGGCCGGATCAGGCTGCTTCTGTGATCAGAAGGAACGACGGGATGCTCCCCCTGATCGATGTGGGTTACTGTGGGTACTGCGGGGGGAAGCTCATCAACGGTAGCCGGTATCATTACTGGACGATCAAAGGAACCGGGGAAAGGAGATCCAGCAGGACGCCGATGTACCGATGCCGGAATGGGGAAGGGAGAGCAGATCATCCGGCAGCGCTGTTTCATGCGGATCGGATGGAAGATGCGGTATTCCAATGTCTTGGGGAATATATTGAGAGGCTTTTGGAAAACGAGGATGCAGCCGCTGTTGTTTTTGAACAGCAGAAGACCAGGAAAAAAATCGCGGAAGCAGAATGGAAGAAGGAAGAGGAGGCACTGCGAAGACTGCGGAAAGGAATCGAAGTGATGGAAGGAAAGATTCCGGACGCGATCGCGGGCGAGTGCGGATTTACGGCGGAAGAGCTGGCGGAAGCCGTCAGGAACCAGAGAAAAAAATTACAGGAGCAGGAGCAGGCGGTACAAAAATGTAAAGAGCGGCGGAACAAGCTGGAAGAAAATGCAGAGAGGCGGGAAGCGATCCGGAAGGCAATCCCTGCGTGGAACCAGATTTTTCAGGAAGCGGATTCCGATACGAAACGGGTGTTAGTTCAAAGGCTGGTAGAACGAATTGAGGTGACGCGGGAGCAGATCCGGATCCGTTTTAAACTCAGCCGAAATGCTTTGGCAGGCGGGCAGGCGGAAGGTTTCACCATGAATCAGTATTGATCACGCTACCATTCTGTATATACCCGGTTCAGGGTAAAGGACATGATCGCCAGCACATTTGCCCGGATGGAAGCATCGGGCCAGGTGGCGTAGATTTCCGAGGAAGCCACATTTTTGATGTAGTCGCGGTATTTCACATAATAATTCTGTGCCGTAGTGTCCCGGGGTGAACCGTCATGCACCACGATATACTCCGGCACGACCACCCTGCTTAATACGATCTCCCCGGATTCATTGGTGGGTTTGATCTCATCCTCCGCAATCTTCGGGGGATATTCCCCGTACAGGGTATGGGCAGGGATGACAAAAACCTCTTCCCCTGTATCCGCCGGTGTCAGCGGACGGAGCCGTACATTCTGGATTGCTTTGACATCAGGCAGTATCTCGGCTCCGGAGATACTGACCGGCTCAAAGCCAGGCGCCCGCACATCCAGCGTATATTCCGCATAAGGCTGGGCTTCGATGGACGGGTCCAGGCTGTATTCCAGCGGAGGCGCGTTCAGCTCGACGGTTTCTGTCTGCCCGGAGCTGTCCGTGTTCAATTCCTCCAGTGTGCTGTCCGGAACCCCGGTGTAGGATACGGAGACCACCGCATCGGACACGGGGTAGGAATCCACATCCGAGGTCACATTGATCTGCAGCATTCCCCTTTCGATCTGATCACGCCTTGCCGCGTCATTTTCCGTATTTTCCTGCATTGCCTTAATATAAACCATAATTCCCCCTGTTTGAGATATGTTCTATATCAATATATGCAGTTCTGAGGGTTATTGTGTGGTGGTGCGGATAAGCCAGTGCTCCGTCCGGATATACGGGAGTTCGGTTTCTAAATGGATGGGTTGTAAAAGAGTGACCTATAGCATGGACGGAGCACCAGGCAGAAAAATAAAAAAGGGGTCTTCTCAAAAATGGTCAATAGGGTATAATTATATTAACCGGTGTGGTCAATGAAAGAGACTGCCGCAGTTTAAATCTGTGGTATTGGTTGATCGTGTACAAGGGAGGAGCTGCCATGAATGAAAAATTTTTTGCGCTGCCGGAAGAAAAGCAGCAGCGGATCCTGAATGCCGGCTACCGGGTATTTTCCCAGAATTCTTATAAGAAGAGCCCCATGAGTGAGATCGCGGACGAGGCGGGGATCAGCAAATCCCTGCTGTTTCATTATTTCCGTAATAAGAAGGAGCTGTATCTGTTCCTCTGGGAGAACTGCGGGGAGATGACGATCCGATATCTGGAGCAATACGGATGTTACGAACAGACAGATCTCTTTGAAATGCTCTACTGTGGGATGCAGGCTAAGATCCGGCTCATGCATCGTTATCCCTATATCGGCAATTACGCGATGAAAGTGTTCTATGAACGGGATCCGGAGGTCTGTACGGAGATCCAGGAGAGCTACAAAAGGTTTAAAGACATCAAAGCAAACAGCACCCTGCTTAATCTGGATCCGAAGCAGTTTCGGGAGGGGATCGATGTGTCCATGATGTATCAGGAGATGTATCTGGCATCGCTCGGGTATCTCTGGGAATTTATGCAGGATGAGGAAATGGATATAGATCGGATGGAAGCGGATTTTACGAAAATGTTTGAATTCTGGAAGAAAACTTATCTGAGGGAGTGAAGAGTCGGCAAAAACAGTGTGCAAGAATGCGTGCAGCAGACAGGCTGCATCAGGAAGAAGGTTCATTCGAAAGGAGAAGCGAGATGAACGCGATTGAGATGAAAGGACTGACGAAATTCTATGGGAAATCCAGAGGGATCGTGGATTTGAACCTGACGGTTTCGGAGGGAGAATTTTTTGGATTTATCGGTCCCAACGGAGCCGGAAAGAGTACCACGATCCGTACCCTTCTGGGTCTGATCCGAAGCTCCGGCGGCAGCGCCAGGATCTTTGGAAAGGATATTGCGGCAGAAAAAAGCAGCATTCTGGCGTGGGTAGGCTATATGCCGTCGGAAGCTGTGTTTTACCCGGGGATGCGGGTCAAGGAGGTGATCCGGCTTTCTGCCGGGCTGCGGAAAAAGGATTGTGCGCAGGAGGCGGAGCAGCTATGCGGCCGGCTGGAGCTGGATGTTTCCAAAAAGGTGGACGAGCTGTCCTTCGGAAACCGGAAAAAGGTGTCCATCGTATGCGCCCTCCAGCATCACCCCAGGCTGTGCATCCTGGATGAGCCCACCAGCGGACTGGATCCGCTGATGCAGAGGGAGTTTTTCGAGATATTAAAGGAACGCAACGCCCAGGGGACGACCATTTTTTTATCCTCCCATGTGCTTTCGGAAATCCAGCGGAACTGTACCAGGGCAGCGATCATCCGGGAAGGGAAGCTGATCGCCTGCGACAGTGTAGAAGCGCTTTCCCGGACCAGCGCAAAGCGGGTCCATGTCCAGGGCGAGTTCTCTCTGCCTGAATGGAACACAGTGCGGGACCTGCAGCAGACCGGGAGCGGGGTCAGCTTTTTGTACGGCGGTGATATCCGGACGCTTCTGCAGATGCTGGCAGGGCAGGACATCACAGACCTGACCATATCCGAGCCGGATCTGGAGGAAATCTTTCTGCATTATTATCTGGATCCTGCGGGAGACAGGGAAAGGAACGGAGGTGAGGAAAAATGATCATGATCCGGCATGAGTTAAAACAAAACAGGATTTCTCTGGCAGCGTGGACGGCGGCAGTGGGCTTTCTGCTTGTAATCTGTATCCTGATCTTTCCGGAGATGAAGGAAGAGATGGACGGGGTCAGCGATATGTTTGCCTCCATGGGGAGCTTTACCGAGGCATTTGGGATGGATAAGATCAGCTTCGGCACGCTGACCGGGTTCTATGCCGTAGAATGCGGAAATATCCTGGGGCTTGGAGGGGCATTTTTCGCGGCGCTCTGCGGGGTGTCCATACTGGCAAAAGAGGAAAAAGACCATACGGCAGAATTTCTCCTGACCCATCCGGTCAGCCGTGCCCGGATCGTGACCGGGAAGCTGGTCGCGGTAGGGCTGCAGGTATTGATCCTGAATGCGGTGATTTATGCGGCGTCCATTGGCTCCATCGCGCTGATCGGGGAAGAGATTCCATGGAAAGAGGTATCGCTTCTGCATCTGGCCTATCTGCTGCTGCAGATCGAGATCGCGGCGGTCTGCTTCGGGATCTCTGCCTTTCTAAAGCACGGAAATATGGGAATCGGATTGGGCGCGGCGGCTGTCCTGTATTTTCTGAACCTGATCGCCAATATCACCGACAGCGCGGATTTTCTCCGGTATATCACGCCCTTCGGGTATGCGGAAGGCTCGGAGATTGTGACCAATGTGAGCCTGGAATGGGGGCTGATCGCGCTGGGGCTGGCATATGGGGCAGCGGGGATTGCGGCGGCGTATGCGAAGTATTGCAGGAAGGACATTGCATAAAGTATCGGCGGGTCTGCGTCAGGCTGCAGAAAAGGACATTGCATAAAGTATCTGCGGGTCTCGTCAGATTGCAGGAAGGCATGTCCGCTCAAACCCGCTCTAATACAGTTTGGATGTTTTCCTTCATTTTTTCGGATAAAAGGGCATACTGTACCAGTTCCTCTTCGCTGAAGCTTTTAAAACGGGCATGGTCATAGTCACTCTGTGCAGCAGCGAGATCTTCGATGATCTGGTCGGCTTCGGGCAGAAGCGTAACCCGGATCTGCCTGCGGCGGGATCTTGAAACCGTTCTGGAAGTCTGGGAATCGGCGGTGCTTTCTACAGAATCCACAGGGGAAACGCGGTCTGCCTTGGATGCCCTGTCTGTCCGCCGGATCTCCTCCACCTTGAGAAGGCCGCGTGAAGACAGCTTCTGCAGTGTCAGGGAGAGGATCCTGGGAGACAGATTCGCAAAATCCGCAAGCTCTGTCCGGGTGGTGATCCGATGGAGCTGGCTCAGACACAGGAGCAGGCTGGCCTCAAGCACGGTCAGATTGTTCTTTCTGGCCGCAGTTTCCAGATAATATTCCAGGAGCTTCCGGTTTCGGTAGAACTCCATCAGGATGCCCTCCCCGGCGATCGCTTCGCTGCAGACCTTTGTGTGTTCTTCCCCCAGTTTTTTGGCGCCCGGCAGGATCGTCAGAGGAACCATGCCGTCTCCGGCTGCATCCACAAGAAAACGGTAGACCTGGAGCCGCTTCTTTTCATAATCTGTTTCGTCAAAAACATGCTTATAAAAATTGTTGTAGTATTCAAATACCATCAGCTTCATCCTTACGGTGTTGGTGATGCTCGCGCCCTGGCTGGCAAGAGAGCCTTTTGTCTTGACATAGTAGTAAATGGGGGCCTGCAGGGCGTAAAAGGTTTCCCCATGACGGATATATTCCAGATTGAACATAAAATCTTCGCACCAGCTGATGGTCACATCCATGCGCAGACGGTATTTCTCCACGATCTCCCTGCGGTACAGCTTGTTCCAGAGCACGCCGTAATAAAAATCCGCGGGATTTTCCATCATATGCGACGCAAATTCCTCCCGTGTCATTACGGCATCTTCTTCGATGTCCCCTTTCTGGGACAGACGTTCCCCCACAACCCGGTAAAAATCAGCGATCACCAGATCGCAGCAGTGCTCCTCGGCGGCACGGACGAACAGCTTGGTGGCATCCGGCGTGATCCAGTCGTCGCTGTCGAGAAATTGTAAGTAAGTTCCCCGCGCCTGGTCGATGGCCCGGTTGCGGCTGTCGGATACTCCGGTGTTTTCCTTGTGGATCACACGGATCCGAGAATCCTGTTCGGCGTAGCTGTCACAGAGGCTGCCGCAGGAATCCGTGCTGCCGTCATTGACCAGCAGAAGCTCAAAATCCGTATATTCCTGGTTCAGGATGCTGTCAATGCAGCGGGCAAGATGCTTTTCGGCATTGTATATGGGGACAATAATACTGACGGTTGGGGTCATGGGTGTAATCTCCTTTACTGTAATTCTCTCTAAATACCATCGTATGTAAAAAGGCTGCCAGAGGCAGGCTTTCTGTGTGGTTACAGATATTCTACCAGATTTGTGAAGAAATGGAAACGGCAGTTTTATGGAAAGCTGATTTTTAAAGAATATGCGGAAATGTTTTGTTGTGAACGGAATGAAAATATAGTAAAATGGTTATTGTTTAGAACGTTGGAAAACAGAATTGCTTTAGGAACTATGAAAAAAATTTTTATAGATGAACAGAGAGACAAGTCAGATGTAAAAGTTAGTTTTTCATAGTTCCTTACGGCTCTGATTCATATCCCAGGATCAACTGGTGAAAATAAAACAGCGGAGGTGTGTAAATGCGGTTTGAACAATTATATATATTAAATTATAAAGCGATCCGGGAAATGGATATTCGGTTTCGTACAGGTGTGAATCTTTTGATTGGAGATAATGGTGTGGGTAAGACAACCATACTGGAAGCAATGACAGTTGCACTGGGGGACTATCTGAATGGATTAAATGGAATTGCAAAAAACGGGATTAAATCTTCGGATGCACGGATTGATACACATGTTCTCTCAGACGCCTCCCAGGGATTCGTATATTCGACGCCTGTTATAATTAAGACAATTTTCCAAGGCAGAGAAAAAACAATGGCAGGAGAGGTGACCAGAAGGGATGAAACCAGTAATTCAAAAACGAGGTTCCTGGGAAAAGAAGTGGCAAAATATGCGAATATTCTGGTGAATGATATTCAGGCAGAGCTGCCGCTGTTTTGCTATTTCAGTACTTCCAGGCTTGCACCGCCGAAGAGAGAGGATTTTGGGACAGTCAGTAAAAATAAGCTGAACGACAGGCGATGTGGATATATAGGATGCTTTGAGAGTAATCTGGATATAAAAGCAATACAGGCTTGGTGCTTAAAGATGGAAATGGCTGCATTTCAACAGAAAAAAAGTATCGCAGAATATGAGGCTTTTAAAAAGCTTGTATCAAATTTTATGTGGCGAATGAATGAATTGAACGAGAAACCGGAGATTTCTTATTCAAGATCATTTGAAACGATAGTATATTCTGAAAATGGGAAAACGCTTCCGGTTCACTATCTCAGCGCGGGATATCAATCGTTACTGTGGATCATTATGAATATGGCTTTTCGTCTTGCGCTGCTGAATCCTGGAAAAGAAAACCTTGGAAATGTAAAGGGCGTTGTTCTGCTCGACGAGATTGATATGCACCTGCATCCAAAATGGCAATGGAAGATTATTGAGGCATTGAGAGATACATTTCCTAAAATACAGTTTATCATGGCGACACATTCTCCGATCATTATTTCCTCATGCAGGAATGTAAATCTGATCCAGATTGATGAAGAACAAAACGTACACTATCTTCCGGAAGCATACGCGTATTCTGTAGAGGATGTCCTGGAACTCCGGCAGGAGAGTGTTGGAGCTCCACAGGAATTAAAAAATCAATATCAGATGTTTGAAAAGGCACTAAATGAAGAGAATTATGAAATGGCGAAAGCAGTGATAGATCAGATGGAAAATATATTTGGAGAGGACAATACGAAAGTAAAAAACGCAAAAGCGGAATTGGAAGTGGAGTAAAAGATGCTGATGATTTATAAAAACAGAACCCCTGCCGCCGTGGCTCGGGAGGAAGCAAAGATACGCAGCAGCAATGAGTGGAAATCTGTTCCGGAAAGTAATGCAGATGCTGTTCGGAAGGTGGGATTTGACAAGCTTCCCAAAGATGTGATCAGACAAAAACTGCTGGAAGAACAGCATTATTTATGTGCATATTGTATGAAGCGTATCGAGAATAATGGCTCACATACAGTGATAGAACACCTGACGCCTTTGAGCAGAGATAAAGAAAAATCACTCGATTATCAAAATATGGCTGCGGTATGTAAAGGCGGGGCAGATGTGTGGATCGCAGAAGGAGAAAAAAGAATCCTTTGTTGTGACGGAAGCAAACATGATGAGGATGAGCTTCTGTTAAGTCCTTATAATGAGCAAATGATGAAAGAAATATGCTACTATAGTGATGGGAAGATTTATTTTCGTGGTTCTGGAAATTGGTCGGAAGAAACTAAAGATAAAATAGAACATGAAATAAATGATGTTCTCTGTCTGAACGGAAAACAGAAAAGAGATGGATCTATTCGAGATACAGCAACACAATTGCTGAAAGGAAGAAGGGATGCTTATGAGCAGGCAGAATGTATCATTCGAAGACTAAGCAAAAAGAACAGCCTTACATCGGAACGTGTGCTGAAAGAAATAAAGACGATTAAAATGGCAGAAAAGCGTAAAGAATATGCAGGCGTGATCCTGTTTGTATTAGAGCGCAAATACAGACGGCTGAGGGCACAGGGGCGGTAGAATACACGGGGGACAGCTCGAACTATGGGATTTTTTATGGAAATATCAGAGATAATAAAAGGAGATCTTATTACAAAGCAGACGCTTTTGGAAGCACTTCATTTGTCGAAGACATCTGTACCAAGAATTTCTGTGACAGGTGCAGGAGGGAAAACCACCACACTAAAACGGCTGGCGGCAGAATATGCAGATATGGGAAGGAAGCCGATTGTTACAACCACCACACATATGTTTAGAGAAGAGTCTCCGTTATTTTTGGAAGATCCGTCTGTGGGGGAGATCCTCGCGCTTCTGGACAAGGAGGGCTGTATATTTACAGGCGGGAAAGCTGGGAATGGAAAGATAAAGAGCCTTTCCGAGGAGGTTCTGGAAGCGGTTTTAAAACTTCCAAATCCTGTTTTGATCGAAGCGGATGGGGCGAAAATGCTTCCTGTGAAATTCCCGGCATACCACGAACCGGTCATTCTGCCGCAGACGACCCATGTGCTGTATGTATGCGGTATGGACGCACCCGGAAGGAAAATAAAAGAGGTCTGCTTCCGGGCAGAGCTTCTGGCTGATTTTTTGGGGAAATCCCCGGAGGAGCTGCTGACACCGCAGGATATTGCGGCTCTTGCCCAGAGCGCTCTGGCGGGAAGAAAAGGGGCAGGGGATGGGATGCGGTATGCAGTTGTTCTGAATAAGGCAGATACCCGAAAGCGGCGCGATGCGGCGTTGGAGGTCTGGGAGGCAATGGATCACAGGGAGGAGATTCCGGTGATTGTTACTACAGCAGCGCAAGGCGGCGATGCCGGTAGCATCGTTGACTGACTCCAGCGCAGCGATGGTGTAAACAGCGGGCGATATTTACTCGGTTATTAATGCAATGCTGTACTAGGAATATTGTACGGTGAAGGCATGACAAATAAAAAGGTTTACAAATTAAAATAGAAGTATGCTGTGTTGAATAAACGGAAACAAATGGTGGAAAAGATGAAAGTACGTTTGATTTATCTGGCGGCTGGGAACAGCCGCCGATTCGGTTCCAACAAGCTTTTGTATGAACTGGACGGGAAGTCTCTGTACCGTCACTTATTGGACAGGCTGGTCAGCCTCTGCACGCGCCATACCGACTGGGAAGTGATCGTGGTGACACAATATCCACAGATATACGATGAAGTACGCGCAGGGAAGATCTGTGCCGTATTCTCGCCGGACAGCCATAAAGGGGCATCCTATTCCATCCGTGCAGGCCTGGAAGCTGCGGCAGACGCACAGGCCTGTACGTTTTTTGTGGCGGATCAGCCCTGCTTTACAGAGGAGAGCGCAGAGGCCTTTTTGGAATATATGGAAAGGAACCGAGCAGAGCTTGGCTGTGTGACATGCGGTCACCAGACCGGAAATCCGGCCTGGTTTTCCCGAAATTATTTTCCAGAATTGATGGAACTGAAAGAAGACCAGGGAGGACGGAAGGTTCTGAAAAAGCATCCGGATCAGATTCTATATTTTCCCATTTTGGATGCCGGGGAACTGAAGGATGTGGATACATTCCCCTGAGATAATTGTAAAAAGAATGTCTGTCAGAACTATATTTGCCCAGAAATAAAACTGACATCAGGGTGAAAATATATTTTCTCTGGTAAGCTGCAAAGCAGTCCAGAATCAGGATTACGCTTTAAAAGCACAGCTTCATTACTTTTTTGATTGGCGATTGCCAGATAAGAATCTGCTTCTAAAAGTGCGATATGTCTTGGCCAATCACCATGGCAAGGGGTATGTTGAGAAAAAAGTGGAATGCCATTTTTATCCAGATGAAAATGCACAATTGTATTTTCGCCTCTGTTTGCAGCGTACAGATCAGAAAAATTATGGGAAGCAGCAAGCGAAGAACCATAACATCTTCCGTTAAAATGGGAGGATTTTAGGTCTGCGCAAAAAACAACATTCATGTTATGTGGATGTTCAATATCTATAACATATAACTGACTGGAATCTTCTGTAATACAATAAAGGATATCTTTATAGGAATGAAGCAGTAAATGTCTTGGGCCGGTATGATATGGAAAAGCCAAACGTGAGTATTCCCGGCAGACTCCGTTTTTGATATCAAAGCAGATTATCTGATCCATACCTATATTTACTGTAAAAAGCCAGTTTTTATGGAAAGCAGAAGAATGAAATCTGGAGGCTGTTTTTATATTGTCTGGGAAGATCTTATAAATAGAGTGTTTCCCAAAAGTTCCGTCGGAATGATAAAAAACAGTATAAAATGTTCCGTTACCCCAACAGGATCCTGCAATAAGCTGTTGTCTTTCATCAAGGCTTAAATGACAAAGTTGTTTTCCTTCCAAATTAAGGACAGAAATTTTGCGGTAACCGATTTTTGTTTTTCTATACGATGTGATAGAACTTTGCTCCTCAAATTCCCCTGCAGCAAACAGAAGCGTATCTGTCTGGCACAGATAGGAAGGATTCAGAATCGAATCCTTCCATACAATATGATCATCATGGTATAATTTTAATGTAGGTGATGTCCCGTCTCCATATCCGGAGATCAAAAAATTCATAGTAAAACCTCCAAAATAAAATACTAAAGAACACCCGGGGGAGTCCAGTATGCGGCAGGTGCTTGTTCCCAGTTTATCATAGAAGCAGCATTCAGATCATAAACAATGCTGCCTTCTCGAATTGTCATAACACATTCCAGCTTCTGGGTTCCATCCATTCGGGCGTGTCCGCCGTCATAAAATCCATAATTTCCCTCTGTTTTTTTCAGAACAGCGATATCTGCACAGGAACCTGTACGAAGTGTGCCTAATTCCGGGTGATTTAATATTTCAGCAGGACGCTGTGTCACACGGTATATGATTTCTTCCAGAGGCATGCCGATATTCAGATATTTAGACATAAGATTCATCATGCCGAAAACCGGTCCGCAGATATTGTCAAAGTACAGGTCTGTAGACAGAGTATCCGGATAAAATCCTTGTTTATATGCAGGAATTGCATTGCGGAACCAGAAACTACCGGCTCCGTGCCCGAGATCAAAAATGATTCCTTTTCTTCTGGCTTCAAAAAGAAAAGAACTGACAGTTCCATTCTCATCTACAACAGGAAATTGCTGGGCATAAATATGCGTATGAATGTCACCGCAACGCATTTTTTTCAATAACAGATCTTTATAGCTTCTGTCAGGAATTGTGGGCTGAAAATCAAACATGGCAGGTTTCTGGCATAGGTCTGCGGCTTCTATCGTTTGATCTACGGAGCACCAGGGAGTATGTAAAGAATCAAAAGGTTTGTTTACCCAATAATGTGCTGTTTTAATTCCAGCTACAATATCCGTAAAGGTTTTTGCAATACCAGCGGCAGCTTCGGGATGAAATTCAGAAGGCATCTGTTCACTGCCGAGTGTGATCATGCCTCCGGAAGCAATATTTACAAATGCGAAAATACGTACTTTGCTGCGGTCAATAAAATGTTCTTTAAATGTATAAAAATCTCTGGGACCGCATGTTCCGGCATCTACCGCCGTAGTGACACCGTTTTGTAATAAATGCGCGTCTGCATGTATACAGGGAAGACAATCGGGGGAGTCAAAGGATGTAGGATAAATGTGACAGTGCATATCGATCAAGCCCGGGACAAGAATGCTGTCGTGTAAATCAATGACCTTTTCTGCGGAAAAAGATGGAAGATCCTTTCCGATTTCAGATATTTTTCCAGACTTTATGGCAATATCACATACACGATTCAGTTTTTGAGATGGATCGATTATATGACTGTTTTTCAATAAAAGATTCCATTTTTTCGATATCATTGTAAATCTCCTCGTCTTATAGAATTTTAATGTAAACGTTTTCTAATTTGTGTACATATATTTAAAATAATAGATCTAAATATGCAAGTTGTCAATAGAAAATGAAAAGAAAAAATGGATAAATTTAGGAAATAGTAAAATTAAACAAAAAATTACTGAAAAATATGTGAAAAACAGAAAAAAGTATGAATTATATTGACAAAACAGAAACTATGAAGTATATTGAAACTGTAAACGTTTTCAAAAAACAGAAAAAAGGAGGATCTTAAATGAAAAAGAAAATTGCATTGTTATTGACCGGAATTATGGCTCTTACTATGTTGGGTGCATGTGGTGCAGCGGAGAAAGAATCATCGGAAGGCAATACAGAAAGTGTACAAAAAGAAGAAACAAAAAAAGCTGATTCTGAGGCGCAGGGTGACGTGAGCGGAGAAATTACGGTATGGACCGGGAGTTGGAATGATGGACTGATGGATGACATTATGAAAGATTTCTATGCCCAGTATCCCGATGTAAAGGTAACATTTGAATATCTGCCATGGGACGGTATGGAGGATAAGTATCTTTCGGCCCTTCAGGCGGGAGCTGGTCCGGATGTGTTGGATATGGCGATTGCATGGACCATTCCTTATGCATCCATGGGAAAACTTCAGAAGCTGGACGAGTACATAGAAAAATATCAGGTGGATATGTCTGAATACTATGAATGCGCACTGGAGACACTGACGATCGACGGCAGCTATTACGCGCTGCCTTATAGAAGCGAGACAATGTGTCTGTTTTATAACAAAGATCTGTTTGAAAAAGCAGGATTGGATCCGGAGGCACCTCCTGCCACATGGGAAGAATTGAGAGATTATGCGATAAAACTGACAGCAGGTGACATTTTCGGATTTGGCCTATGCGGAAGCAATGCGGGGAATACGACAGCACAGATTTACAGTATGATGTTCTCAAAAGGAGTTTCCCTGCTGAATGAAGATATGACAGAGGCGTCATTTAATACGGAAGAGGGAAAAGAAGCATTTTCTTTTTGGTCTGATCTGTTTTTGAAGGACGGAGCTGTAACGAAGAGTGTTTTAGAAAATGATAATACGACAAACAGAAATCTTTTTGCGGAAGAAAAGCTGGGAATGTTTGTTTCGGGCAGCTATGATATTGATCCGATTCTGGAGGCAAACCCTGATATCAACATGGGATTTGCATTATGTCCGGCCTTTGAAGGAGGCGCAAATTCCGCACTGCTTGGCGGATGGAATCTTGGAATGTCGGATACCTGTAAAAATCCGGATGCGGCATTTGCATTGATGAGCTATCTGGCTTCTCCGGAAATATCTGTGGATTTCAGCAGTACATTTTCTTCCTGTAAATCAGCAGCGGAAGATGAAAAATACTCAGATGAAAATCTGAAAGTCTTTCTGGAAGCGATCAATTACGGTGTGCCGCTTCCGGGCAGTCCGCATATGAATCAGATTACAGATATCATTTATAATGAAGCACAGGCTGTTCTGTCTGGCGGCAAGGATGCAGGCACTGCATTGGCGGATGCCGAGAAGAGTGTAAATGACGCGTTGCAGTAAAAACGATCAATCCGGGGTCTGGATAAAACAGACCCCGTCTGGAAAGAGGTGATTGACGAAGTGGGTAAAAACAGGCGTAAAATGGAAAAAAACTACTGGGGATATGTCTATATCGCACCGGCCCTGCTGTTTGTATTTGCAGTGATGCTGATTCCCCTGGTCTATACGCTGATCATGGGATTTGTGAAAACCGACCTTTTTACCGGAAAAACGGAATTTGTGGGAGTGAAACAGTTTATTCGGATTTTTGGAGATCAATATTTCAGGCTTGCAGTGAAAAATACGTTTCTGTGGACAGTCGGAAGCGTTGTGTTCCAGTTTTTGATCGGATTTATCATTGCAAATATTTTAAATGCCAGTCAGATCCGCGGCAAGACGATCATCCGTATTTTACTGATGGTACCATGGGTATTGCCAAGTGTTGTAAGTGCGATGGTTTGGGACTGGTCTTATCATCCTGATTATGGAATCATCAATGAAATACTGAAAAGAGCAGGGATCATTACACAAAGCATCAATTGGACATCCTCAGGTTCCACTTCCCTGATTTCCGCTATTATCGTGAATGTTTGGAAAATGGTTCCGTTTGTTGCATTAATGACGGAGGCAGCCCTTCAGGGGGTGTCGCAGGATTTAAAAGAAGCTGCCAGAGTTGACGGGGCAAAATCCTATCAGGTTTTTTTCCATATCGTAATTCCGGAGATCAGTTCTTCCATAAATACGGTGATCCTGCTTCTCAGTATCTGGACAATGAACTCGTTTACATTTATCTATCTGCTGACGGAAGGCGGACCGGCTCATTCTTCCGAAATATTGTCTCTATATATTTACAGGCAGGCTTTTAAAAATTATGATTTTGGAGCTGCAAGTGCTGCGGCCTCTGTGCTGTTTGTAATTACGGCATCGATTGCGCTTTTATACAACAGGTTTGTGATAAGGAGGGATCGGGAATGCTGAAGGAAGACCAGAAACATTTACATCGTTATAAAAGTTTTCTGAAACATATAGGAAATATAGGTGCATATATTTTTTTGCTGATCTGTATTGCGGCAGCGCTGTTTCCGGCTATATGGATGGCGTTGTCTTCCGTAAAGCCGACCTCTGAATTGTTTATATCGCCTCCGCGTTTTTTTACAGAATTACCTACATTTTCAAATTTTATCAGGGTATTATTTGAGACATCCATACCCAGATCATTTATAAACAGTTTTTTTATCGCAGCAATATCGACAGGGGCAACACTGATGATCTCATTGATGGCCGGATATGGGTTTTCGAGATTTGAATTCAAAGGAAATAAAACGTTATCTGCATCGTTGCTGTTTGGACAAATGATGCCTGCAATCGTACTGCTGCTTCCGTTATATAAAATTTACAGCAGATTAAATTTAATTGATACGTATCAGGTGAATATCATTTCAAATATTGCATTGAATATACCAATGGCAGTTATGACACTGACCGCATTTTTATCGGTAGTTCCCAAAGAACTGGATGAGGCAGGACTGATAGATGGATGCAATCGATTATCCGCATTGTTTAAAATTCTGGTTCCTGTCATCACACCAGGAATAGTAACTGTATGTATTTATACTTTTTTGAACACCTGGGAAGAATTTATTTTTGCTTTTAATTTTACAAATTCTGTAAAGTATAAGACCCTTTCGATTGCTCTGAAAGAATTTAAGGGGCAGTTTATTATTGACTGGGGAGGCATGATGAGTGCGGCAGTCGTAATTTCGGTACCGGTTTTATTGATTTTTCTTTTGTGCAATAAATATTTTATCAAAGGTATTACGTCTGGGGCTGTAAAAGGATAAGTGTGCCCAGAAAAAATAAAGGAGAAGGAAAGAATGGAAAAAAAATTTAGATGTGCTGTGATCGGAATGGGAATTTTGGGGAGCCAGCATGCACAACGCCTGAATAGACATGAAGGCATGGAAGTTGCGGCAGTGTGTGATATGAAGGCAGAGAAAGCCAGAACCTGGGCGGAACAGAATTCCTGCAGATGGTATAAAGATTTTCGGGACATGTATAAACAGGAAAATCTGGATCTGGTTGTTGTAGCTACACAGGATCCTTACCACAAGGATCCTATTATACAGGCATGTGAACATAAAATTCCTTATGTGATCAGTGAAAAGCCATTGACTACCTGTGTGGAGGAAGCTTATGAAATTCAAGATGCAGCAGAGAAGTCAGGTACTTGTATAAAAGTACTGTTTCCTAATCGGTTTTATCCTCTCGACAGAGCAGTCCGTCTGATGCTGAAGAGTGGGTGTCTGGGTAATCCGGAATTTGGAGAAATGAGGATGGATGATTCGATTGATGTTCCAAGAAATTTATGGGGGAAGGACAGTAAAAACTTTTCGGCTATTTCATCCCCGGTGTATTTCTTGTTGAGCCATGCGGTGGACCTACTTCATTATTATTTTGCTCCTCGAAAAATTGTGAAGGTATATGCCGTAGGAAAGAAAAGTGTTATAGGAAGTGAATTTGACTATATGGACAGTTTCCTCACATTTGAAGATGGGTTGGTGATACGGCTGAAAACAGAATGGACTAAAAGAATGGAAGAGCTGGTAGAAAATTATGTTCAGGTAACGGGGGAAAAAGGCGGATTTGCATACAATAAAACTCCTGGTTTTCAAGCGGAACAGGGGCTTCGCATTTATATGGAAACAGGCAGGAGCACTGCGGAAGAGACGCTTGAAAGGCTTAAAAAAGAAGGGATTGAGGCATCACTTGAGTTCAGCGAGAAAATGCAGGCATTTCGGTTTGATCTGAAAGCAGTGGAGAAAAATGATTTTGACTGGAATTCTGGAGTATGCATTTATGCGGATTCTTTTAGAGAAAGATTCGAAGAAAGAGTACCCCTTACGAATCTTATGGACGGCATTCGTCAGGTGGAAGTGGTTGAGGCTCTATTAAAATCAGCGAAAGAAGGCAGGGAATTGGAAGTGTGATTTTTATTTCTACAGAGGCAGAAAATCAAGGCTTGTGTTTTAAAAACCATTCATTCATCATGGCAGAAAAGAGGAATTTAAGCATTACCATGTAGAAATAAATGGAAATAAGGAATATAATAAATCCAAAATCTGCGTAAAAATTCTGAAGGAGTGGGAAGTATGGGAAATGGAGTCACAATTAAGGATGTTGCAAGGGTATCCGGCGTTTCACTGGCTACGGTGTCAAGAGTGATCAATGGAACGGATATGGTAAGTGATAAAACAAAAGAAAAGGTGATGGATGCGGTAGAAAAGCTGGGTTATAACCCGAACAGCGCAGCCAGAGCATTGGTCAGTCAAAAGACAAATGCCATAGGGATTGTTGTACATAATCTGCATGATCCATTTTTCTATGATTTGATCAAAGGATTTGAAACAGGGGCCCAGCATACAAAATACAATGTGATTTTCTGTAGTGTTTTAGGGGCAAATATCCAGAGCAAAGAAAAGTATCTGCGTTATCTGACAAATGGTGTGGTGGATGCTGTCATATTATATGGCTCTTATCTGACCGATGAAGCAGTAATCCAGTATTTAAAGATCAGGAATTCCTTAAAATATGTGATGATAGAAAATGACGTCAAAGACTTTGAATGCAATAAATTGCTGATCGATAATATGGGAGGTGCACAGTCCGCAATTGATTACTTGGTCGGAAAAGGGCATAGAAATATTGCTCATATCTGTGGAAATCCAAATAAAAAGGTTACGATAGACAGACTGAACGGTTATATTAATGGCATGAGACAGAACGGCCTGGAAATCCACGATGGATATATTGGGCACAGTTCCATTGATTATAAAAGCGGTTACGACAGAATGAGGGAAATGTTGGAGCTATCCACACTGCCCAGTGCTGTTTTTTGCTCCGATGACGCGATCGCCAGTTATGCGGTAAGGGCTGCTATGGACAAAGGACTGAGAGTTCCGGAAGATATTTCAGTGATTGGCTTTGATAATCAGACTATTTTGCCGGATAACTACAGAGGGCCTCAGATTACCAGCGTATCCCAGCCTTTGTATCAGATCGGATATGACAGTATTGACCTGCTCAGCAGACAACTGGAAGGGCAGGCTGAGGAACCATTTACAGAAAAAGTATATAAAACAGAAATTATTGAAAAAGATACTGTAACGAAACCAAAATAATACAGGAGGCTTCTACTTGGACTACAATAAATTATTAACCGGGAAAAGGGTATTGATTACAACCGGGGCGAGAGGAATCGGAAGGGATATTGCCAGACTTTTTGCAAGCCAAGGGGCTTTGATCCTATTGGGAGGACGGAATCAGGGATATCTGGAAGATGCCATAAAAGAGATTCAGGAGATTTCACCAAAAAGCAAGGGCTATCTAATGGATCTGTCAGATGAAGACAGTACGGAAAAATGCTGCTGTGATATCATAGATACATTCGGTGGAACAGATATTCTTGTTCATACGGCAGGCATCAACCAAAGGATGCCGCTGCACGAATGTGCGGAGGCTGATCTGAAAAAAATGATGGAAGTAAACTATTTCAGTGGCTTGAGATTCGCCGGAAAGATGCTTCCTGGAATGATGGAGAGGAAAGAAGGAAATCTGATTTTTATATCCTCTATCCATGCATTTATGACGATGCCGGGAAATACGATGTACGCCGGGACGAAGGGAGCAATGGTATCAGCAGCCAGAGCCATGGCTTTGGATTATGCGTCATATGGGATTCGTGTCAATACGATCTGTCCAGGGTTGATTTTGAGTGATGTGGTAAAGGATGAAATCAAGGAATATCCGGAAGGGAACAAGCGGAAAACGTTTATAAAGCAGTTGAATTCTATGCAGCCGCTGCCGCCCGGAAAAATGAGAGATATTTCGAATACGGCTCTATTTCTGGCGAGTGAGATGTCTTCCTATATCACCGGACAAGTGATCATGGCAGACGGCGGTGCAAGTGCTGTGGCTCACCCTATGAAAGGAGGAGACACAGATGCTTGAAGAAACAGGCATCCAGTCCTATATTAATGCTCACGATACGTATACGGTGTACGGCGGAAGCAGAATGGGCAGGGATGTATTGGAAGCTATGAAAGAGATTTCAGAAATATTTGTGGATATGTATGAGGTGCAGCGAAGCCTGGGAAATAAGATTGCCTCGTTAACAAAAAATGAAGGCGCATATATTACAAACGGCGCATCAGGAGGTCTGATGCTGGCTGCGGCGGTCTGTATGGCAAAGGGAAGTATATCTCGTTATAGAAAATTTCCGGATACCGGAAACGGACCGGATGAAGTAGTATTGCTGCATTGTCAGCATAATGCTTATGACAAAGCGATTGAAAGCAGTGGAGCCAGAATCATAGAAATCGGGGATTCCGATGAAACCAGGGAATACGAATTGGAAGAAGCCATCAGCGATAAAACAGCAGCAGTTTTTTATTTTGTTTCCAGCCTCTATGGAAGGGCATCTTTGCCTTTGGAAAAAGTGATAAAAATAGCACACGGAAAGGAGATTCCAGTCGTTGTGGATGCTGCCGCTCAGCTTCCTCCGGTAGAAAACTTTTGGAAATTTACCGATATGGGGGCAGATTTGGTCATTTTCAGCGGCGGAAAAACTTTATGCGGTCCTCAGGACAGCGGTGTGATTCTGGGCAGAAAGGATTTGATAGAAGACTGTATTCGTTTCGGAGCCCCTTCCCATGGTATCTGCAGAAGCTGCAAAGCCTCAAAAGAAGCTATGGCCGGTTTGTATGCAGCGATAAAAGCATATGTGGAAAAAGACCAGGAGAAGGAATATCAGCGGCTTTACTCTATGGCGATTCAAGTAAAAACAGAATTGGATGGTGTCTGCGGAATCAAGGCGGCTATCAGAGAAAATGGGCCGGTAGGGCAGAGCTATCCAAGGACATTTTTAGATCTTCCATTTCATATATCTGCAGAGAAATTGAAAGAGAGTATGAGAAAAAGAAATATTTATATAGGACTGGAACAGGGAAATGCTATATATATCAGTCCTCTTAATTTAAAACAGCATGAATTGGAAACGGTAATAGAAACTTTAAAAAACTGTTTGATGGAAAGTCAGGAGGAGACTTTATGAGTGAAATAAGTGATAGAATCGAACGTTTAAATATAATCCTTCCTATCAGGGATCGGAGGGGGCAGGGGGCTGTAGATGCGGTTCTTGTGGGAGACATGCTCTATCTTTCCGCACACCTTCCGACAGATGAGGAAGGCAGACCCGTCTATACAGGAAAATTAGGAAAAGAATTGAATGTGGAGGATGGTTATCAGGCGGCAAGACTGTGCGGTATGAATATGCTGGCCACGATCAAAGAATATATTGGCGAATTAGATCGTGTAAAATATGTTGTTAAGGCTTTGGGCGTGGTAAACAGTGCGGAAGATTTCAGTTCCCAGCCGGCAGTTATGAATGGATTCTCTGATTTGATGGTGGAAGTATTCGGAAAGAGAGGGCAGCATGCAAGAAGTGCAATGGGTGCCTATGCGCTTCCGGAAAATGTCCCCATTGCGGTAGAAGCGATTGTCTGCATACGTGATTGACAGGAAGGAAGATGGAGTATGATTAACAGGTTGACAGAAAATGGGATGCCGTTTGAACCAAAATATAGAACGAAGCGGGGAATCATTGTGATGCGGAGAAAAGATCATCTTCTCTATGTATCCGGCCATGGCCCTGAAAATCAGATTACAGGTAAACCCATATACAGTGGAAGGATTGGAAAAGATCTGACTTGTGAAGAGGGATATCTGGCTGCCAGAGAATGTGGGATTATCATACTGGGAGCTGTTAAGGATGCCTTGGGAAGTCTGGATCGAATCGAGAGGATTGTAAAAGCGTTCGGAATGGTGAACTGTGAAGGGGAATGTTACGATTTGGATGGAGTGATGGATGGTTTTTCAGATGTTATGACAGAGGTATTGGACGAAAGGGGGTATCATGTCCGTACGGTTATGGGCACGCATAACCTTCCAAACGGAAATATACCTGTGGAAATTGAAACCATTTTCGCGGTGAGGGAATGAATATGGAATTGAATTTGAACCGACGTGAAGAAATACTGGAGCTTACCGGCCAATGGCACGGTGAACGTTTTGAGGATGGAAGGCCCAGAGTTCCGGATTATTTTCTGGAAAAAATTCGGAAAATGACACTGGAAGAGGTATGGCTTCCGCTTTATGTACAGGGATATCAATTTCAGTTTGAAGGAGAACTGAAACGCCTTCACGCAAAAGAAAAAATGGTGGGCAGGGCCGTAACCTGCACCTTTGTTCCTGCAAGGCCGGATCTTCTGCAGATAACAAAAGCCTACGGCGGTAAAAAGGGATGGGTGGGAACTTGCAATCAATGGGTGGTAGACAGTCTGGAAGCTTCGGATGTGGTAGTAGCCGATATGTATGACAAGATTTACAATGGAACGTTTGTAGGAGGGAATCTCACGACTGCCATAAAAACAAGGACCGGAAACGGCGGGGCTGTGATATGGGGAGGAGTTCGGGATATCGAGCAGATGAAAAAGATAGAGGGCGTGCAGGTGTGCTATCGGGGCGTGGATCCTACACCGATCCGGGAATGTGTGATGACAGGCTTTAATGGGGTTACAAGAATTGGCAAAGCGGTATGTCTTCCTGGGGATGTGGTGTTTTCCACAGAAAGCGGTGTTCTCTTTATTCCGGCTCATATGGTGGAAACTGTGATCAATGAGGCAAATAAGTCCCATGCCAAGGACATTTTTGGGTTTGAGATGCTAAGACAAGGGGTCTACACCACAGCTCAGATTGACAGTACAATCTGGAGCATGGAGATGCTGGACAATCTGGAAAGGTTTTTGAATCATTATCAGCAGAATGAAGAATACCAGGGGCTGGATTGGAATTTGGAAAAATCGGCTGCACAGGGAGAGCCGGAAGCGGTAAAGGAAATCATGAAGCGATGTCTGGAGTAAAATATTCAGGGGAAGCAGTAAAATGCTTCCTCTTTGTTGTTTTGAAGACCGCTTGATTTCAGGAAATTCAGGAAGTAATTTGATAAATCTTGTCAGAACCGCACAAAATATGCTATACTGACAAATGTGCGCCGCCCCCGCTGGAAAATTCTGGGGCATGGGCACAGAAAAGAGATGGAGAATGAGAAATGGATGAGATACTGTTTAAAAGGCCGGAGCTGGAGGATCAGGAGATCATTGCTCCGTATTTTGAGAAGGCGCCGAGCAGGAGCTGTGAGCGGACCTTCGCGAATGTTTACCTCTGGTCCAGGCACTACCATGTACAATATGCGGTCATAGAAGACGCGCTGGTCTTCCGGGATGACGGAGAGGAGCTTGCATTCGCCTACCCGGCGGGAGAGCCGGAGGCTGTGAAGCGGGCGCTGGAATACCTGATGCGGTATACAGAGGAACAGAATGCGCCGTTGATACTCTACAATGTCACGGAAGAAAATTTTGCACAGATGGATGCCTGGTATCCGGGGCAGTTTCAGATCGAGTACCTCCGGGATGAAGCGGACTATGTGTATGAGATGGAGAAGCTTGCCACCCTGGCGGGAAAGAAGCTGCACGGCAAGCGCAATCACATCAATAAATTTAAGACCTTGTATCCGGACTGGAGTTATGAGCCGATTTCCGAGAAAAATGCGGAAGAGTGCTTTCAGATGGCTCTGGAATGGCGCAACGAGAACGGCTGCGAGGAGGACCTGGAAAAAAACGCGGAGATGTGCGTGACCCTGAATTTCCTGCGTCTGTTCCGGGAACTGGGGATGAAAGGCGGTCTGATCCGGGTAGAGGGCAAAGTGGTCGCTTTCTGTGTGGGAGAGCCGGTCTGCGAGGACACCTTTGTGGTTCATGTGGAGAAAGCGTTTGCGGAAGTGGAAGGGGCTTACCCGATGATCAACCAGCAGTTTGTACAGCATGAATGCATGGAGTATCAATACGTAAACCGGGAGGAAGACACCGGAGCGGAGGGGCTGAGGAAAGCAAAGCTTTCCTATCATCCGGCATTTCTTGTGGAAAAAGGGATCGTGACCCGGAAGGTATGACCAAGGGCATCCCATTATGGCCATCCGGCCGTTTCACAAGGTATGACCGCGAGACGGTCTGCCGGGAATAGAATCTCAGCAATCGGAATCAGATCATGAGCGGGAGAACGATAGATTCGGTCCTGCGGAAAAAGGAGACAGATACAATGATTTCAAAAAAAATGGAAAATATGGTGGCAAACAGTTCTGCCATCCGCGAAATGTTCGAAGAGGGCAACCGTCTGGCAAAGCTCTACGGCAAGGAAAATGTATATGATTTCAGCCTAGGAAATCCCAATGTCCCGGCACCGGAGGCAGTGAAACAGGCCATCCTGGAGATTCTGCAGGAGGAGGACCCGGTGGCACTCCATGGCTACACCAACAGCAATGCAGGGTATGAGGACGTGAGACAGGCTGTGGCACAATCCTTGAATGAGCGGTTCGGCACTGCATTTTCGGCGAAGAATATTACCATGACCGTGGGGGCGGCCGGCGGGCTGAATGTGATCTTAAAGTCCCTGTTGAATCCGGGGGACGAGGTCATTGTATTTGCGCCCTATTTCGGGGAATACCGGAGCTATACCAACAATTACGACGGCGTCCTGGTGGAAATCTCTCCGAATACCGTGGATTTCCAGCCCAAGCTGGATGAGTTTGAAGCGAAGATCACGCAAAAGACAAAGGCAGTGATCGTCAATACGCCCAATAATCCCACCGGAGTCGTTTATTCTGAGGAGACGATCCGGAGGATGGCGTCCATTCTGGAAGCAAAGCAGAAGGAATATGGAACGGAGATCTATCTGATCTCAGACGAGCCATACAGGGAGCTTGCATATGACGGTGTGGAGGTTCCATATCTGACAAAATATTATGCAAATACGGTGGTGGGATATTCCTACAGCAAATCCCTGTCGCTTCCCGGGGAGCGGATCGGATATCTGGTGATCCCCGATGAGGCAGCAGACAGCGAGGCGCTGATCAGCGCGGCCAATGTGGCGACCAGGATTCTGGGATTTGTGAATGCGCCGACGCTTCAGCAGAAGGTGGTCAAATACTGCCTGAACGAAAAGACGGATATTTCCTTCTATGACCGGAACCGGGAGACATTATACAACGGCCTGAAAGAACTGGGCTTTGAGTGCATCAAGCCGGAGGGGGCGTTTTACCTTTTCGTAAAATCCCCGGTTGCGGATGAAAAGGCATTCTGCGCGGCAGCAAAAAAATATAATATCCTGATTGTTCCGGGAAGCTCCTTTGGATGTCCCGGTTATGTCAGACTGGCCTACTGTGTGTCCCATGAGACGATCGTAAATTCCCTGCCCAGGTTCGCCGAGCTGGCGAAGGAATATGACTGCAAATGATCAGAGGAGAAGCAGATAGAATAACAGGAGATGAGATCAGTGGAAACCAATTCCGAAATCATAAAGAATATACGAAAAGTAGAACCTTATGTACCAGGCGAGCAGCCTCAGCGTAAGGTGATAAAATTGAATACCAACGAAAATCCGTATCCGCCCGCTCCGGGAGTAGAACGTGCCCTGCGGAAAATGGATGCGGACAGGCTCAGATTATACCCGGATCCTTCCGCAAATGAGCTGGTGTCCGCATTGGCGGAGCATTATGGAGTAGGCACGGATCAGGTGTTTGCAGGCGTCGGTTCAGACGATGTGCTGGCCATGTGCTTTCTGACCTTTTTTAATTCTGAAAAGCCCATTCTTTTCCCGGATATTACGTATTCCTTCTATAAAGTCTGGGCAGAATTATATCGGATTCCTTACGAATGCCCGAAGCTGGATGAAAATTTCCGGATCGTGAAGGAAGATTATTACCGGGAAAACGGCGGGGTGATCTTTCCAAATCCCAATGCGCCTACGGCCATCTATGAGGAGCTTGGATTCGTAGAGGATATCCTTACCCACAATCCGGATGTGGTCGTGATCGTGGACGAGGCATATATAGACTTTGCGGGAAAATCCGCGCTGGAGCTGATCGGCCGATATAACAACCTGATCGTTGTCCAGACCTTTTCCAAAGCCCGCTCCATGGCCGGCATGCGGATCGGATATGCCATCAGCAGCCCTACACTGATCCGGTATCTCAACGATGTGAAATATTCTTTCAATTCCTATACCATGAATCAGACGTCGATCGTCTGCGGTACGGAGGCGGTGAAGGATCGAACATATTTTGAGAAGACAACAAAACAAATCGTAGAGACGAGGGAATGGGCGAAGGAAGAGCTTCGGAAGCTGGGATTCGAATTTCCGGATTCCAGGGCAAATTTCATTTTTGCAAGACATCCGCGGTATGATGCCGGGGAACTGTTCGAGGCATTGAAGAAACAGGACATCTACGTGCGCCATTGGGACAGCGAACGGATCCGCCAGTATCTGCGGATCACCGTGGGGACCAGGGAAGAGATGGAAGCGCTGTTCGCGGCGCTGAGAGCGTATATGTGTTATACTCACGGCCGATGAAATCTGCCGTGAGTATCGCGCCAGCCGCAGCCGCGAAGCGGCATATTTCCTTATGCGGCTGAATCTGACATAAAGCAGTAAAAACAGCAGGAGAGAATTTAAAAGATGAAAGAAGCACTGATCAGTTGGTTCATAGATAATTTAGGCGGAAAAGTCGGAAAAGAAGTGATCTTGTTTCTCATTTCCATGGTGCCGATCCTGGAACTTCGAGGCGGGCTTTTGGCTGCGGGACCGGCGGTTCTGGACGTACCCATGTGGGAAGCGATCCCCATCTGCATTGTCGGAAACCTGATCCCGATCCCCTTCATCCTGCTTTTGATCACTAGGATCTTTGACTGGATGAAGGGCACGAAACGGCTGAAGCCGCTGGTAGAGAAGCTGGAAAAAAAGGCCATGAGCAAGAGTGCCAACATTGAAAAATATGAGTTCTGGGGGCTGGTTGCCTTTGTGGGAATCCCGCTTCCGGGAACCGGGGCCTGGACAGGCTCCCTGATCGCGGCATTAATCGGGATCCGTTTCCGGAAGGCGTTTCCGGCGATCGTGCTGGGAGTATTTGTAGCGGCATTTTTGATGACGGTGCTGTCTTATGCGGTCCTTGGCGGGATTTTTGTATAAGTGTTAGGAATCCGGCTGGTGAAATCCACCCGTTGACACCGGTTTGAAATATCCGTATAATAAAGGAAAAGGCGGTGCGGAACGATATAGGATAGCTGCCGTGTATTGCCATTTTTTTTGCGGGCAGCGGCCAAATGTTCCGCCGGGAGGGAAGTTGCAGCATGATTGCGGAAAATGATGAGAAAAAAAGAAGTAAGCTCTGGAGAATTGCGATGACCGTTTCATCGGTATTGATCATTATCATCGCTGTATTTTTTGGATATACGCTTTTTACTTCGAATCCATTGGAGGGAAGATGGGTGAACGAGGGCAGCGGCCTTGTCATGCGGATCCAGGGCAACGGATCTGCGTCCATCGAATGGCCGGATGAATTGGACGGCGCGGTAGAACTGCAGTATCATGTGGATCTGAAATCCAAAATATTCACCTTGTATCAGGGAGAGGAAAACGGGATCCCGCAGGAGGTCTATGACACGTCGGCAGAATCCGGTTTCGCCGCGGAGAGCATGGAAGGCAGCTACGATTACAGCCTGGAACAGGGAGAATTGACACTGACAGAACGGGAGTATGGCGATCAGATGGTATTTGAAAAAGAGTAGGATAACACGTGGTGTACGACCCAGGATTGGAGGGTAATGGATAAACAGCTTTGTATGTTTCGGAAAGCTCCGGATATGCAGGGCTGTTTTGTGTCATGAAAAATACCCCAAGAGTCCCTATTATGGTTGCACCGTTTCACGAGGTACACCCAAGGGCATTCCATTATGTTCATTCGGCCGTTTCACGAGGTATCGGAAAGGAGACAATAGAACATGCTGAGACAGAACACAAAGGAAATCCGGATCGGAGACGTGGTGATTGGAGGAAATCATCCGGTGGCGATCCAGTCTATGACCAATACAAAGACCGAGGATATCAAAGGAACCGTAGAACAGATCCACAGGCTGGAGGCGGCAGGCTGCGAGATTGTGCGCTGTACCGTTCCCACTCTGGAAGCGGCTGGGGCACTCCGGGAGATCAAAAAAAACATTCATATCCCTCTGGTGGCGGATATTCATTTTGACTATCGGATGGCGATCGCGGCCATTGAGAACGGAGCAGACAAAATCCGGATCAATCCGGGCAATATCGGAGGGGAGGAGCGCCTGCGGGCAGTGGTCGATAAGGCGAAGGAACATGGGATCCCCATCCGGGTCGGCGTCAACAGCGGTTCCCTGGAAAAGACACTTCTGGAAAAATATGGTGCAGTGACAGCCGAAGGAATCGTAGAGAGCGCGCTGGACAAGGTGCGGATGATCGAGGAGATGGATTATGACAATCTGGTGGTCAGCATCAAATCCTCCGATGTGATGATGTGCGTCAAAGCTCACGAGTTGATTGCAGAACAGTGCCCATATCCGCTGCACGTGGGGATCACGGAGGCAGGGACGGTCTATTCGGGAAATATCAAATCCTCGATAGGTCTGGGAATCATTCTTTATGAAGGCATCGGAAATACGATCCGGGTGTCCCTGACCGGCGATCCGGTGGAGGAGATCCGATCCGCGAAGCTGATCTTAAAGACCCTGGGACTTCGCAAGGGCGGTATCGAAGTAGTATCCTGCCCTACCTGCGGCAGAACTCAGATCGACCTGATCGGGCTTGCAAACCAGGTGGAGAAGATGGTTCAGGAATTTCCGCTGGATCTTAAGGTGGCGGTCATGGGATGCGTCGTGAACGGCCCGGGAGAAGCCAGGGAAGCGGATATCGGGATCGCGGGCGGCAAGGGCGAGGGCCTCCTGATCAAAAAGGGAGAAGTCGTGAGAAAGGTGAAGGAAGAGGAACTTCTGGAAACCCTGCGCCGGGAATTGCAGAACTGGGAAAATTAGTACATGTTTGCATTCGATCCATTTGCAAAAAAATGCAGCCATAATATGGGAATCATTTGACAGGAGCTGATCAATTGGAACAAGTAGGAACCGCAAAATTATTTTTTGATGTATTTCCCACACTGAAAGTGGAGGACTCTGTCCGTATGCTGTTTTCGGATGTGGAAGTGAAGAAGATCACCACCAATTCCGCACGGGATTTTCTGCACGTTTACATATTCAGCCGGCATCTGTTTCAGAAGAAGCAGATCTGGCATATGGAGCAGAAGATCAAGGAGCAGCTGTTCGGAACCTCCATGGTCAATATTCATATAGAAGAAGAGTACAGCCTGTCCGAGCAGTACACGCCCGCCGCCCTGATGGCGGAATACCGGGAGAGTATATCCCAGGAACTGCGGGGCAGCAGCGTGCTGGCGGCCAATATGTTCGACCAGGCACAGCTTCGGTTTGAGGAGGGGCAGATCTGCTGTCTGGAGCTGGCGGATACCATCGTGTCCGAAGGGAGACGGGAGCAGATCCTGGAGCTTCTGGACGAGGTGTTCAACCGGCGCTGCGGCATCCCGACCGAGTTCCGTGTCACCTACCGGGAGAAAAAGGAAAGTAAGACACGGGAGTTTGAGGAGCAGCGGATTCAGCGGGAGATCAACGCCATTTTCCGGAGGAATAAAAGCATTCACGGGGAAATGGATTCCGACGGGATGGGCTCCGTGGAACCCTCTAACGGCAGCGGCTATGCGGCACCCTGGGAGGAACCGGGCAGTGCTTCCGGTGCTGCCTCAGACCGGCCGCTTGATCCGGATGCAGCCGGAGACCAGGGCAGCGGAAGCAAAACGGCCCGGAATGCGGCAGGAACGGCAGCCGGGAAGAGCGGAACAGCAAATGGAGCCGCAGCCGGAAAGAACGGAAATGCAAACGGAGCGGCAGCCGGGAAAAACGGAATGGCAAACGGAAGAAATGGAAGCGCAAACGGGACGGCTGCCGGCAGAAACGGAAGCCCGGGGGCGGCTGCTGCCGGAAGGGGCAATGCGTCGGGCAGAGGCGGCTTTTCCTATGGCCAGGGGAAAAACGGCTTTCGGAAGGATTCCGGACGGGATTATGTGCGTCCCTTAAAGCAGGGAGACGCGCCGGGCCTGATCTATGGAAGGGACTTTGAGGATGAACCCCTGCGGCTGGACCAGGTGGCAACGGAGATGGGAGAGATCACCCTCCACGGCAAGGTCATCAGCTTTGAGACCCGGGAGATCCGGAATGAACGGACCATCATCATTTTTTCCATTACGGATTTTACGGATACCATTACCGTGAAAATGTTTGTCCGCAATGAGCAGCTTGCAGAGCTGATAGGCGACCTGAAAAAGGGCGCGTTTTTGAAGATCAAGGGCGTCACCACCATTGACAAATATGACGGGGAGCTGACCATCGGCTCCATCACCGGGATCAAGAAGACCGGGGATTTTACCGTGTCCAGGGAGGATTTAAGCCCTGTCAAGCGTGTGGAGCTGCACTGCCATACGAAGATGAGCGATATGGACGGAGTCTCCGAGGTCAAGGATATCGTAGGCCGTGCCCACAAGTGGGGGCATCCTGCCATCGCGGTCACGGACCATGGGACCGCCCAGGCATTTCCAGACGCCAACCACTATATTGAGCGATTGGACAAGGCGGACCCGTTCAAGGTCATTTACGGTGTGGAAGGCTATGTGGTGGACGACCTGACCGAGATCGCTTTGGGCGCCGGGGAGGAAAGCCTGGATGATACCTTTGTGGTATTCGACCTGGAGACCACGGGATTCAGTGCCATCAAGGACAAGATCATCGAGATCGGGGCGGTAAAGGTGGTCAAAGGTGAGATCGTGGATTCCTTCAGCACTTTCGTCAATCCCCGCCGGCCCATTCCCTTTGAGATCACCAAGCTGACCAGTATCACCGATGAGATGGTCATGGAATACCCGGACATTGAGACCATTCTGCCCCAATTTCTGGAATTTGTGGGGGATGCGGTGCTGGTGGCCCACAATGCGGGCTTTGACGTGGGATTTATCGAGCAGAACTGCAGGTATCAGGATATCGAGCCTCATTTTATCTCCGTGGATACCGTGGCCCTTGCCAGAGTGCTTTTGCCGACCCTTTCCAAATATAAGCTGAACGTGGTGGCAAAGGCGCTGAACATTTCCCTGGAGAACCATCACCGGGCGGTGGACGACGCGGGAGCTACGGCAGAGATTTTTGTAAAATTTGTGCAGATGCTGAAAAGTAGGGATATTACGACGCTGAAAGGCATCAACCAGTTTGGAAATACCAACGAGGACGCGATCCGCAAGCTCCCCACCTACCATATCATCATCCTGGTGAAAAATGACATCGGCCGTTATAATCTGTACCAGCTGATCTCCGCCTCCAACCTGAAATATTTTGCACGCCGGCCCAGGATCCCGAAAAGCCTGCTGAACCAGCACAGGGAAGGGCTGATCATCGGAAGCGCCTGCGAGGCCGGAGAGCTGTTCCAGGCGATCCTGAATCAAAAATCCCAGGAGACCATTGCGAAGCTGGCGGATTTTTATGATTATTATGAGATCCAGCCCCTGGGGAACAACCATTTCATGCTGGAGAGCGAAAAGCTGCCGGATATTCAGACCGAGGAGGATCTGAAAAACTTAAACCGCCAGATCCTGGAGCTGGGAGACCAGTTCAAAAAGCCGGTTGTGGCCACCTGCGACGTCCATTTCCTGGATCCGGAGGACGAGGTGTACCGCCGGATCATCATGGCGGGAAAGGGATTCAGCGATGCGGATAACCAGGCGCCGCTGTATCTGCGGACCACCGAGGAAATGCTGGCGGAATTTGAATATCTGGGTTCCGCCAAGGCCTATGAGGTGGTGGTGGAAAATTCCAACAAGATCGCGGCCATGATCGAGAAGATCGCGCCGGTGAACCCCAACAAGTGTCCGCCGGTCATCCCGGATTCGGATCAGAAGCTGCGGGACATCTGCTACAAAAAGGCCCACGAGGTTTACGGCAAGGATTTGCCGGTGCAGGTGTCCTCCCGGCTGGAAAGGGAACTGACTTCCATCATTTCCAATGGCTACGCGGTGATGTATATCATTGCCCAGAAGCTGGTGTGGAAATCCGTGGCGGACGGCTACCTGGTGGGCTCCCGGGGGTCGGTGGGCTCCTCCTTTGTAGCCACCATGGCGGGGATCACGGAGGTAAATCCCTTAAGCCCGCACTATTACTGTAAAAACTGCCATTACAGCGAGTTCGAGTCGGAGGAAGTGAAGGCCTATTCCGGCTGCTGCGGCTTCGATATGCCGGATAAGATCTGTCCGGACTGCGGGGCGAAGCTTGTCAAGGACGGATATGACATTCCGTTCGAGACATTCCTGGGCTTCAAGGGGGACAAGGAGCCGGATATCGACCTGAATTTCTCCGGAGATTACCAGTCCAAGGCTCACAAGTATACGGAGGTTTTGTTCGGGGAAGGCTATACCTTCAAGGCCGGAACCATCGGTACGCTGGCGGACAAGACAGCCTACGGATATGTACGCCGGTATTATGAAGACAAGAACCAGCGGAAGCGGAAATGCGAGATCGAGCGGATCAGCCAGGGCTGTACCGGGGTGCGCAGAAGCACGGGACAGCATCCGGGCGGGATCGTGGTGCTGCCCCACGGGCATAATATCAATGAGTTTACCCCGGTACAGCATCCGGCAAATGATGTAACTACCGACATCGTGACTACCCATTTTGATTACCATTCCATTGACCACAACCTGCTGAAGCTGGACATCCTGGGACATGATGATCCTACCATGATCAAGATGCTGGAGGAATATATTACCTCGGAATCCCTGGAAAATGAATACAATGAGGAGCATCCCTTTGTGGCCACCCAGATCCCTCTGGACGACCAGGAGGTACTATCCCTGTTCCACGGCACCCAGGCTCTGGGGATCAAGCCGGAGGACATTGGGGGGTGTAAGCTGGGGTGCTTAGGAATCCCGGAATTTGGAACCGATTTTGCCATGAGCATGGTCATCGAGGCCAATCCCCAGTCTCTGTCGGATCTGATCCGGCTGGCGGGATTGTCCCACGGAACCGATGTATGGCTGGGAAATGCCCAGGATCTGATCCGTTCCGGTACGGCCACCATTTCCACGGCCATCTGTACCCGTGACGATATCATGATCTACCTGATCAACCAGGGCGTGGACAGCGCGCTGTCCTTTACCATTATGGAGAGCGTCCGGAAGGGGAAGGGGCTCAAAGACGAATGGATCGCGGCTATGAAGGAAAAGGATGTGCCGGACTGGTATATCGGATCCTGCAAAAAGATCAAGTACATGTTCCCGAAAGCTCATGCGGCCGCCTATGTGATGATGGCGTACCGGATCGCGTATTGTAAGATCAATTATCCGCTGGCCTATTACGGGGCATATTTCAGCATCCGCGCGGATGCCTTTTCCTATGAGCTGATGTGCCAGGGGAAGGAAAAGCTGAACTACTATATCAAGGATTATAAAAAACGGTCGGATACGCTGACCAACAAGGAGCAGGATACCTTGAAGGACATGCGCCTTGTGCAGGAAATGTATGCCCGGGGGCTGGATTTTACGCCCATCGACCTGTACCGGGCCAGGGCGAAGCAGTTCCAGATCGTGGACGGGAAGCTGATGCCTTCCTTCGCCAGCATCGAAGGCATGGGAGAAAAAGCGGCGGAAGCGGTGGAGCTGGCGGCCAAGGACGGGGCATTCCTGTCTCTGGATGATTTTCGGGAGCGGACCAAGGTCAGCGTGACTGTGATCGATTTGATGTCGGATCTGGGGCTTTTTGGAGACCTGCCTCAGAGCAACCAGCTGTCGCTGTTTGACCTGGCGTGATAAAAAGGTTTGAATTGGTTAATACGAATATCATTTTGATTTTAAATCCGGATACTGCACAAAAAACTTAGGCTTGTAAACAGGATAGTAAAATGATATGATGATACAGGTGTCAAAAGGTCATGTGTTTTATGTCTGTATGAAAAAGCATGATTTTGGGACGCAAAAAATAATGTTTTTTGGAATGCAGTGTATATTTGCATATGGATTTGAATTCGAGAGATGTGGAGGAAACGAGAATGTACGATTTTGAAGAGATCAGGAAAACAGACGGTGAGATCGCGGATGCCATCCGGGCGGAGATGGACCGTCAGAATTCTCATATCGAGCTGATCGCGTCTGAGAACTGGGTGAGTCAGGCTGTCATGGCGGCGATGGGAAGCCCTCTGACTAACAAATATGCGGAAGGCTATCCGGGGAAGAGATATTACGGCGGATGCCAGTGCGTAGATGTGGTAGAGGATATTGCCAGGGAGCGGGCAAAGAAGCTGTTCGGCTGTGAATATGTCAATGTGCAGCCCCATTCTGGAGCCCAGGCGAATATGGCGGCCATGTTCGCCATGTTAGAACCGGGAGACAAGATCATGGGAATGAACCTGGATCACGGCGGACACTTAACCCACGGCTCTCCGGTGAACCTGTCCGGAAAATATTTTGACGTGACCTTCTACGGTGTGAATGATAACGGTGTGATTGACTACGACAACGTATTAAAGATCGCGAAGGAATGCCGTCCGAAGCTGATCGTAGCAGGAGCCAGCGCCTATGCCAGGACCATTGACTTCAAGCGGTTCCGCGAGATCGCGGATGAAGTGGGTGCTTACCTAATGGTGGATATTGCCCACATCGCGGGCCTGGTTGCCACAGGGCTGCATCCAAGCCCGATCCCCTATGCCCATGTGACCACCACCACGACCCACAAGACCCTTCGGGGGCCAAGGGGCGGCATGATCATGAGCAGCGATGAGATGAACAAAAAATTCAACTTCAATAAGGCCGTGTTCCCGGGAACACAAGGCGGCCCGCTGATGCATGTGATCGCGGCCAAGGCAGTCTGTTTCCAGGAGGCGCTGCAGCCGGAATACAAGGCCTATATGGAACAGGTGGTAAAGAACGCGAAGGCGCTCTGCCGCGGACTGCAGGCACGGGGCATCAAGATCGTATCCGGGGATACGGACAACCATCTGATGCTGGTGGACCTGACGGAAAAGGATCTTAGTGGAAAAGAACTGGAGAAGCGTCTGGATGATGCCCATGTAACGGCAAATAAGAATGCCATTCCCAACGACCCACGTTCTCATTTCGTGACCAGCGGCGTGAGGCTGGGGACTCCCGCCGTGACGACCCGCGGCATGGTGGAAGAGGATATGGAAAAGATCGCGGAGATCATTTCCCTGGTGATCGAGAGCAAGGAAAATGTGGAGAAGGCGAAAGCCATGGTGGCGGAGCTGACTGCAAAGTATCCGCTGTGCTAGAGCAGCCGGGGCTGCCGGGAAATACTTGGTGTTGTCAAGAGGTTGGCTTTATACAAATTGGCACTTTAAAAATAAATAGATAAATGCAAAATCGGCAGGGCGATAACCCCCTGCCTTTTTGTACTTATCGGGCAGATTCCTTCCTTTGGTCTGTCACATTTGTACTTTTGTCAATAAGGCATCCTGCAATACTTTAGAAAAATTGATGCTCTTTTCCTCGCAAAGAGTATTCAGCCACATGGGGATGCTTAAAGTCTTTTTCACTGCTTTATCGCTGTGCTGCCTTGCGTATTCGGTCATATCCACCAGTACCATATTGACGAAAGCACTTTCCGCAGCAGATTCCATTTCAAAATCTTTCAAGATGGCAGAAGGATGAATCTCACTTAATGGACTGGGAGTCGGGAGGGATTCGCCGTCACGTAAGGCAGTAAACAGATACAGGCCGCAGGCATCCGCCGCCATGCGCATAGCGTCCGCTACATTATCCCCGAAAGTTGCGAGGTTTCCCAAATCAGGGAAAATGACTGATATTTTGCCCTCTTCCTCATAGAAAACAGCCGGGTACACATAAT
>CAYQBE010000027.1:29226-45713 GCA_964415625.1 uncultured Clostridium sp. | reverse complement strand
CCTAATCTTTCTTCATCTTGTCATATCCGTTATATCCGTAGTCAATCGCAAAATTGTACAGGCTGTACCCATTCTGCTTCACACGGTAGCACACAAAGTTGTCCGACTCATAATAGACCTCCATCTCGTTTGGATAGAGCTTCTGAAATGCCTGTGCCCAATAATACATATGCGACATCGTAACCCAGCGGTCATCTCCGATATAGGGCAGGATTCCCGGCTGTTCCGAGATTGCCTGTCTTGCCCCTTCCCTGGAAACAGGCCGTTCCGGTTTTTCTGTATTGATATAATCCCGGTACAGAAGCGGGATCTTTTCTACAAAAAAGTAAACCGTAGAGGTCGGGATCGTGATCGTAGTATCCTTATCGATCGAGCGCATGTTCCGGATAAATTTGATCAGCTCATAGTGATAGCCCAGCTTGTAATCCCCAAGCATCTGTCGTTCATCATTGGCGGAGCAGATGGTCCACGCTTCGTCTTTATTTTCCCGTATAATATTATTGAGACAGATCATGGCCTCATTCGGCTCATAAGGACTTACACAGACAGGCGCCCGCATCCCCGTTTTCGCCGTCAGGACACAGGCCGCTGTCAAAGCCGCAAAAGAACAGAAATTCAGTACCTTTGCTTTTCGGAACACAAGGAACAACACGGCATCCACACAAAGCCCCCACACCAACGGGATCCCATACCCCAGATAAGAGGAATAACGGGAAGCCTCCAGGATCTGGATCAATCCCAGCTGGATCGATGCCTGGAGGACGGCCATAGCCGCCATGTAAATGCTGATAGATATCATCACTGCCCCATAGTCCACCTTCCGGAAGAGGAACCACAATACCCCCAGAACAAAAAGCAGCCCGATACTGCCAACGATCACCTCCGCGGTCTTCATGTCATACGCCACAAAATACTCCATCCTGTCCACAATATGCTCCAGCGCGGAAAGCCCCTCGTCCACGCCGATCCCGGATGCCTGTGTTTTCCCTGCCGCGGAGGACTGCATCTGGGCCATCCCCCAGTTCAAAGAAGCCTGCAAAGGCGTCCCGGTAACAAATGCAGCGGCCAGCGGCAGTACCGCGATCAGGAGTCCGGCAATCCCTGCCGCCACGATCCGCTTAAAATACTTCCAGCGAAATACACGGAAACAGAATCCTACGCCGATCGCAATACAAAACAGGCCTGCGATCATCGTATCGTAAAAATGAACGGTCAGTGTCAGCGAAACACTGACAGCGAACAGCGCCAGATAGGCCCCGGAGATTGTAAGTCCCCGTCCCTTCTTCTTTTCCTTTGCTGCTTCTCCGTCATCCGTCCCACGCTCAACTCCCCCCCCTGCCTCTATCGCGGCGTCAGAGCCGTCTCTTCCCGCAAATCTGGAGGCAAAATTCTTCTCCTGTAAGAAGGCCATCGCAAAATAAGCAGCCGGCAGGATAAAGGCCATGCCCATCTCCTGGGGAAGTGTCGCGTGATATCTGATATAAGTATAGTAGTAAAATTTGTTCGAGACAATATAGATGATGATCCCGATGTACGGAGCATACCTGGATTTACACACACTCCTGAGGAATGCCAGCAGGATCAGGTGCGTCATCACCGTCTGTATCACATAAAAGAGCCTCAGCAGTACCTGCACATGGATTCCAAACAATCCATGCAGATGATACAAAAGGCAATGCATGCCAAACGGATACACACCATCCACAAAGATATTGTTATTCCCCATCTCATTGATCCAGTAATTATGCAGCACAATATCAGAGGCGCAGTAGCCGTAGACATTGGCCGCATTCGTTCCATACATATAGAGCAAAAGCACGATCAGGCCAATGACCAGAAAAATCTCCACCCCAAACGTTTTTATAAATTCTCTTCGTTTTTTCTTCGCGGAAGCGGCAAGCCGCCTCACACCTCTTCTGATATGAAGAAGCAATGTTTTTCTTCCGATCTCCCCGCCTAAGATCAGCTGAAGCCGGTTCAGCCCCTTTTCCAGAATGATCAGAAAGCTTCCTCTGTATTTCACATAAGCCTCTGCAAGAAACGGAGCCAGTGTTCCCAGGAACAGGGTCAGCCAGCAGGATATGTGAAGCAGCTGCAGCAGATAGACCAGATTGATGATATAAAAATTCCCGACAAGGAAATAGATCATAAATCTCACGGACACACTGCCAAAGCCCGCAAGCCGCCTGCGCAGGAAAAGCCAGGGCAGCATCAGAACCACAAGAACGTACGCTGCCGATATCCCTGCGAGCTGCAATATGGAAAGAATAGACATTGACATCGTTATTGCCTCCTTGTACTGAAAATCCGGATCAATTCCAATGTTTCGCGGTCAATCATCACATCCGACTTTTTCAGGGCATCCAGCGTTTTGAAGAACGCTTCCCTGTCCTGATCCGCGAAATAAAGCTTCAGCTTACAGGTATATGTAGAAAGCTCCTCCGGATATTGTTCTTCCATACGCCGGCACCATTTTGCAGTATTTTCATAATCCTTCATCTCCAGGATCCTCAGGCAGACTGCCTCATATCTTTCGAGTGTGATCCTGGAAGCATCCTTCTCATAGAGCAGCTCAGCCACCTCTGCCATCTCATACACATATTTACGCTGCTCATGATCCGAAAAAATGTGCTGTTTTAAAATGTGGTCCATATAGTCCACCAGAAGCTCCTCGCACTCCGTATCCGGATGCTCCTTTTCCCGGATCTCCAGAAGCTGCTTCTGTACAAACATCCGGAATTTATTCAGTTCATCCGACAGCACCGCGGCCGCATAGTGAGAAGTCTCCGAGTCCTCGCTGTCCAGCGCCAGCGTAATGGATGCCAGCGAGCTTCTGATATCCTCCCGCATCACATTGACAAACACTGACCGCAGATCCTTTTTTTCATTGACCAGAAGCGCTTCCTCCAGAGGAATGATATTGCGCTCTACCTCCTCATCCGCTTTCTGGTTTGTTTTTACACGGTCTTTGCTGAAAACCACATCTGCCAGGTTTGCGTCCCGCCAGAACACAAACAGGTAAAACAGATGTCCCATCAGAAAAAACAGCGGAACGATGACCGGACACAGAATCATTTCAATGAAGCGGATCACATAGGTCCGCCTGTTATCATATAAGACCTCCGTGTCGTTTTCATCCGCCAGCGACGCCCGGGCCGGCACCACAAGCACCACCCCGGCGATCAGGTAGGCCACTGACACGATAAAATTGACAGCCAGGACGATCAGGAAGATGTATTCATCTCTTGCCATGGTCATAGTACTGCCTCCTCGTCAATCCGGCACTCATAACCCAATTCATGAAAACGCTCGATAATGCCGCCCACATTTTCCCTGTTGGTATTCGGCAGAAGCGCATACAGCTTTCCGCCCTTGAAGAGCCCCAGATAGTCTGTCTGCCGCATGGTGCTGCCCAGCTTGTCCGCCGCCTGCGCATAGTTCCATCCGTTGGTGAAGACCTCCAGCAGGATATACTCTGTGAGCCCCTTATCCTTTGCGTCAAAAAATGCTTTCGCCAGATGGGTAAATGCTTCCTCCTCCAGCACGCTGGTCCCTTCCACATACCGCTCATTCCGAAGCGCGTCCAGATAACGGTTGGCACGGACCACCGCATTCTGGATCAGATAGCCCACGATCGTCAGCCGGTTCGCCTCGCCCAGCGTCATGCGCTCCCATGGAACACCCCAAAGCATGATAATGAGCTGCATGTCGTCCTCTGAGTACACCGCGCTTGCCATCATCGGCATCTTCTCCACCATGTTCCGGTTGATATAGACCCGATGTTCTTTCAGCTCGTTATAAAGTTCTTCCATCCCCGTATACTTGATGGAATTTCCCAGCCTGCGCGCCTCCGGGGAGGTTGCGGAAAAGAGCCTCGCGTAATCCCCGTTGGCAACGTTATATACAGCCACGTCCCTGCAGTCCATCAGCCTGGACAGCACCTGTGCCGCATAGAAAAGCACCTCTTCCGGTCCGTACTGTTCCAGTGAGGACGAAACCTCATAGATTTTCCCCAAACTCTCCCGATGATTCACCACCTGGGATTCAAAATTATGCTTCAGCTTCACATTGCTGTCGTTGATATCTTCGATGTCCCGCAGCTGCCCGTTCAGATACTGAACCCTGCACCGCCCCTCATCCCGGATAAAGCTGAGCTGGTCCTTCTGATATCCCACTGTCAGGCCCACAATAAACAGCTGCGCCATCCAGACATATGTATTGTAATCCAGCAGCACCTCAAATAAGGAGCTGTCCGCCATCTCCCGGCTGCAGTATCCGATCACCGCAAGCACCGCGGAAAACACCGCCTGCTGCTGTCCATGTACGATGGCAAACAGAAGCACATACAGCAGGTAAATATCCAGCTTTGCCAGGAACTCGCTGTCCGCCGCCCTGCCGTCCAGAAAATACGCCAGCGCAAAGACCGCCAATGCCTCCGCAAAAGGAAACAATGCCTTGAAGATCCTCCGGAGATGGTTCCAGATCTTCATGCCCACCCCGGCGCCCTCATCCTCATCCGAGATAAAGGAATTGCTGTGGCGTATCATAAAATGGACCATGGATTTGATCCCATTGTCGTAATCATGGAACAGCTCATATGCGAACTCCGCCTTATATCTGCCGCAATCCAGCACCAGACGGCTGTTTGCACCCACCGCGCTGTCAGCGACCGATACGCCTTCCCCCATCTCGTCTCTGATCTTCTCGGCAAGCTGCTTCTCATTGATCGTCTCGGCGGACGAAATGTGATAAACGGAATGCTTCGGCTTCTCTTCGCACAGCACTCTGTATGCCAGTTCCAGGGCATCGTTCAGATGGATCATGGAAAATGCCCTTCTTTCATTTGCCGAGATCTTTCCCGTTTTCAATGCCTCCAGACACATCCGGAAGCAGTCATTGTCCTCCGTCTTTCCCTTTTCCGGCACCCAGTACATATGGTCAAACCGGAGGATCATTGTATTCGTCCCCTGTGTCCTGCGGAAATTCTCGCAGGCTTCCTCCCCCTGAACCAGGGCCATTGCCTTAAATCCCTTGGGGGATACCGGCTCGTCCTCGGAAACATTGTCAATATACACATTGCTGAACACTTCGTGAGAGGAGAAATATACAAACTTTCCTTCTTTGACCACACTGTATGCAGACAAGAGGTTTACAATCCCCGCCACATAGCGGACCGACTCCTGCCTGCCATCTTCCTTCCAGTCAAAATTCGTGTCAAAAGCCCCCATAAAGACAACGACGTCCGGCCTGGTACTCTCAAAAATATCCTTGATGCTTCCGCTGTCATACGGGAAATCATATTTTTCGAATACCTTCTTATAAGAGGAACGATTGTTTTTCTGCCCTGTCAGCAGGTATACACGATGACCGTTCTTGGTCAGTTTACCGATCATCGCGTCCATCAGCACGCTGCCGCCGCCTATCAATAATGCAACCATCCTGTTCACCATTTTCTTTATATTTTTTTGCAGCGGTTCTGACCAGCGGCCGCTCTTCCACAGACGAGCCCGCTGCCCTTCGGAATCACTGCTCATACTCTCTATCCGTCCGGACACTCTGAACGAACAAAAAGAGCATCCTTCCTAAATTTAGAAAAAGTATGCCCTCATATCTCCTCCGCCTTGTCCAAGCTGAGCCCGGTTTCTGATTCTATAAATCCATATGCCTTCTTCTCATCCCATTGACTGTTCCGCATGGCTTTGCCGACCTCCCTGGAAAGTATCATTACGAGCCGCAGTTCTGAATACCAACGTATGCAGAACTGTCGCAGAGCGGCCTGCTCTGCGACATGGCTCTACTTTAATTATCGTTCAATGCCGAGTAAATATTAACACAATTTTCATATATTTTCAACAATATTCATTATTTTATGGTTCAAATGGCGTTCCAATTTCCCACACAACAAACTTTCATATCTGTTTTCTCAACAGTCAACGTACATTTTTTCGAATGATTACAATTCTTCCGCCATATCCAGTATCTTGTAACAAGCTCTCGATATCAGCATTACGATTCCCCAGCATTGTTTTCGGAAAAAGAACAGGAGTACGCGCCTTGGTATCACCCCGGTCTCCCCATTGTATCTTAATGCCCGCCTGTATATCCCGTACCTATGCATCTTCTTACATAAACTGTAGTTTTCATATCTTTTTCTTGGACTGCCGGGATGGAATATACCGCGTATCAGTACATCTGCCATACAGGAAAGCACATGATTGCAATATGCCTCTTCCACTTCTGATATCACGCCCTGCCTCTCCAGGATTGCTTTTAGTTGTTTCTGATATCTAAGGTCATTCTGCAAAAAATCCGAATAAAAACCGTGTGTTGCCGAGTTTGGGCGCACTTCAACAAAATAGACTGTTTTCCTTATATATATGCATGACTGCACATGCTGCAGATATTCCAGATTAAATATCCTGTCTTCCCCGATCGATAGGTTCACGTCAAACCGAATATGATGCTGTTCCAGAACAGACTTTTTATACGCCCTAGCCCATGGTGAAAACAGGTTCATATTCCCACCTCTTGTCAGCTGCCCCCCATTCAGAAATGTCTTGACCATCTGCCGCCTGTCCCCTGCATGGTATTCAAATTCTCTCACATCCCCACATCTTCTGATATTCGCCGTTTTCCTCAGATTTGTTTTCAGCCGCTGATAATCAAAAATCAACAGATCATAGCGCTGATATTTTTCCTGACCGATCCTGGTAAAAAAGTCCTTGGAGACAGAATCGTCTGAATCCACAAATACAACCCATTCTCCGCGGCATTCTTCAATTCCCCGATTTCTTGCCGCAGACACCCCGGTATGTTCCTGATCGATCACCTTGATACGGCAGTCCTTCTCATAATACCTCCGGCATATCTCAAGGCTCCTGTCCTCAGAACCGTCATTTACCAAAATCAGTTCAAAATCCACATATGCCGAATCCAAAACAGAATCAATACATTGCCTCAGATATTTTTCCGTATTATATATGGGCACGATCACTGAAATCATAGGTTTCCTCCTTCTATTCGTTTTTATCCAGTCCGTCCTTGTGTGCTTCTTCCGGAAAAACATCAAAAAATTGCTGTTGCCGATCTTTTTGGAGATTATTGTATTCCATATAAAAATAATCATTCACCGCTTTCGAGTATTCTGAATCCGCATCATACGAGTACTCGTTCCTATTTTTATCATAATAGGCCCAAGACGTCAGGATCGGAACATCTTCCATTAAATCCAACATATGCTGATAATACTGTGACAATGGCACTTTTGCCGTTTCAAATAACGTAGGGAGCAAATAATTCATACTAATCGTTCCCATATCTTTCTCTTCAATATCAAAATTCGCCCAGATGATAAATGGGGTACTTCTCAGCAGCAGTGAGCTGGCAGGATCCTGTTCCTGATCTACGATGTCCTTAGCAAAAGAAGGGGAATGATCTCCTACCATGCACACAATCACTTTTTTGTCGTACTCCTTTAACTGATCTGTCAAATACTTCAATGCGGAGTCTGACATTTTTATCCCTGTCAAATATTCATCTATCTCCTCATTCAGTTCTCCATAATCATTCCTTGCATGAACCGTATCAAATTTCCTTTCGTTTTTATCCCACGGCCCATGATTTTGGATTGTCAGCAAATAGATAAATTGAGGAGTCTCGGTGTGGTCTTTCATCCACAATAAAAGATTTTCATATGCGCTTTCATCTGTCAGCACCCATTTATTGCCATAAGATTTCCTGTCTGTAAAATCATCATAAAAATGGTATTCATCGAGACCCATATCCGCATAAGCGTTAATTCTATTGTAATTTGATCCCTTTTCCGGATGGCCTGCTATCGTATAATATCCCAGTTGTTTTAAATGACTGACAACAGAATTTGCCCCCTTCATATTAATTACATTAAATGGCGTAACCCCAGGCATAAGCCGTAACGAATTACCCGTTAACAGTTCATACTCTGAACAGTTGGTACTGCCGCCAATATATGGGACTACCGCATAACCTCTGATTGTATTTTCCAGGGTATCCATGTTTTCGAAATAAGGAACGTCTGTTTTTATGTCGGAAATCAAGGATAAATCATAAAAAGTCTCATTTAAAATCAAAATAATATCCGGCCGCTCATTTTCCCTGCTGTCATGTTCAACGTTTACAAGCTCAATATTACCGATACCGTCCTCATACCCATCTGGTTTTTGAAGAAAATTTGCAGAATCAAACGCTAATTTTACAGTACACGCCGCATAGCCATATTGGTGATAAGAACTTGCCCATGCCCCTGCCACTTTCTTATCCATAAAAGGAACTGAAGACAAATATGTGAAGAAAAGAATCCCAAACACTACAACGTATAAACAAAAGCCCTTTATCAATCTCCTCCAGAGCATTCCTTTTTCCTGCACTCTGGTATCTATTCTTTTCATCATATAGCACAATACGATTTCGGCGCAAAAGATGACAATAATCCCGGCTATATCTTTGGTATCAAACTTATAGCCTCCTATCACATTTAAGGCTGTTCTGAAATTCTTCAATTCCATAAAAGTCAGCGGCGTTCCATGAAACTCAATCACATAATAATTTACCGCTGAAAGCAATGTAATAAAGATACTGAAAACTACACATGACTTCCATAATGAGTTTATAATTGAATGCACGAGCAGATATACCGTACATACCGTCACTATATTGACCGCAATATATTTTGCGCTCATAGAAAATACATCGATCCAGCTATCATATGTAGAACTAACTTCCAACTGAATCCAGGACAAGAAAAAGATGGTTATGACAATGAAATATTGTAAAACATTTTTGCGAAATAAAAAACCGAAGATAGACTCTTTCGCCTGGAGCAGTTCGATTTTCAAAAAGATTTTTTCCAAAACCCAGCCAGCAGCACAGATCAGGATCAGGCAGATAAAGCCGAGAAGCGGCAGGATTCCGGCGCCATACAACAGCAGCGTCAACGGTGAATACTCATAATGGCAGTCAAAAGAGATATCCGCATATTGCACCGCTTCCCCCTCTTCCCACTCGGGACAGCGCAGATCCCATGTTCCGCTGTCCCTTCCGGCAGAGGACACAATGGCAACGCTGCCGGCGTAGGGCGTATACGGAAATCCAAGGTGAACCTCATTCGCCACAAAGCACAGGGTCAGCCGGTTTTTTACCCCATCTTTTTCGGGCTGGATCATAAAATTGTCCCATTCTCCCCGATATAGCCAGCCGGAGTTTTCAACCACGCGGGCCTCAGCCACGGGGATGTTTTCTCCGTCTACCACCACATCGCACAGACATATCTCACCGGCGGTCTCAGCGCTCAGGGAAATATACGTCTCCTGCCGAGTCGGGAAAAATACATCTCTGCATACGACTATGATCAAAACAGCAGCGGCAATAGACAGCAATATCATTTGGAGTGGTGGGGCAGGTTTAAACATCCGTCCGGCAGCGTACAAAATCGCCCTATAGACGGCGTAAATGCCCACAAATAATAAAGGGCATAACCATATCATATGCTTTAATATGTACACTTTTGTCACGTAAGCTGTTGTACAAAGGCTGAAAAGAGCACAAGCCAAAATGATCAACATCCTTGGCAATGTCAGATTTTGCAGATATTTTTTTAACATATTCATTTTGGAGCCCTCCATGACAGTTCATCACCCATTATAATGCAGTCGTAAACATCAATCAAGCATTATCCGCAATATTTATGCTGATGCAGAATTGGATGAGCTTTCAACTTGTAAGGAATTCTTACAAGTTCAGACAGCCCGAAAAATTGTTGCTTTTTTGTAAACTCTGTGCTATTCTATATCCAGTCTAAAAAAACAGCGTTCATGCTGTCAGACAATTCTTGCCGTAAGGCGCTCATTTTCGGCTCTTTTGATATCTCTACGTTACAGGATAACCTGCAGGTTTTCCGTATTCAAAGAAAAATCCGATGATGAAAAATAACACAAAAAAGAATACAGGAGGTACTACATTGAACACAGGATTACAGAAGTATTTTCCAATGATCCGGACACGGGAAGAGGTATTGGCGGAGATCCAGAGCCATCCAAAGCTGTCCGGAATCTTTCAGAATTGGAAGGGAGAACACCAGGAAGAATTTTTAAATTGCATCACAGGCGCAAAAGGGGTAAAGGTTTTATACGACGCCTTTTTCAAAGAGGTCATGAACCCGGAGACTGTACCGGAGCGGCTGGAAGAATTCCTCTCGCTCATTTTGGGGGAAGCCGTGAAGATTAAAAGCATCCTTCCCACAGACAACAGCAGGATCGCGGATGAGGGCAGCCTTTTGATCATGGATATCCTGATCGAACTGGAGGACGGGAGCCTCGCGAATCTGGAGGTTCAAAAAGTAGGATATATGTTTCCTGGTCAACGCGTGGACTGTTATACCGCGGATCTGCTCCTGCGGCAGTATAAGCGGGTACGGGGAGAAAAAGGGAAAGCATTCAGCTACAAAGATATCAAAAAGGTCTATACGCTTGTATTGTATGAAAAGAGCGGCGGGGAATTTCATAAATTTCCAGAACATTATCTTCACAGGATCTATCCGAAGTCAGACACTGGGCTTGAACTGGAATGGCTGCAGGCGCAGGTTTTAATTCCGCTTGACATTTTCCGGATGAACCTGCAAAATAAAGGTATCAATAACAAGCTGGATGCATGGCTGGCATTTTTGAGCGCGGATGAACCGGAAACAATTGAACAGCTTATAAAAGAGTACCCGCAGTTTAAGCCCATGTATCAGCAGATATATGAGATATGCAGGAATACGGAAAGGGTGATGGGAATGTATTCAGAAGAGCTGAGGATACTGGATCGAAATACGGTGCAGCTGATGATCGACGAGATGCAGGATGAGATCAACGGGCAGAAAAAAATCCTGATTCTGAAAGACGCACAGTTGTCGCAGAAGGACGAACAGTTGTCACAGCAGAATGAGCAGTTGTCGCGGAAAGACGAACAGTTGTCACAGCAGATCGAGCAGTTGTCGCGGAAGGACGAACAGTTATCACAAAAGGATCAGCAGATAGAACAGCAGCTGCAGGAAATAGCACGTTTAAAAAGACGACTTGCGGAAAACTAAAGTTCGGGGATTGCGTTTTGCATTTCTGACATTCTAATGGGAGAGCGGATGGGGATTATTCCATTGCCTCCCTTTTCTGTGGACTATTGAAATCAGCCTAAGGAGAGGATTACATGAATGGATACCAAAAAGATAAATGACATTACAGCGGAAAATAAAAGCTTGAATCTCCTCAAAGCTGTCTCCTGTCTCATCGTGGTATTATTACATTGTCCTCTTCCCGGGCTTTTAGGTGAGGCAGTTATATATGGCCTCCGTTTCTCAGTGCCTTCCTTTTTTATGGTCACAGGATATTACAGTTATGGAAAACCGTCCGAATGGCTGAGGGAAAAGATGAAAAAGACCCTGATTTTAACCATCGGAGCCGAATCATTCAGCGGAGCAGTATGTCTTCTGATTGCTGCGGGCAGCGGCCATAATGGAATTTCAAGCTGGATCCATGAGAATAATGCATTTCAAAACCCTGTCAAAACTCTTTTATTTGGGAGTTTTTTTAACGGCACATTATGGTATCTGTATGCATTATTCTGGACTTTGGTCATTCTATATTTTTTTGAAATCTATATAAGGAATGCAAGCATTTTATATTGGACGATTCCCCTTCTGCTGATGCTTCATATAATCGGCTGGATTCTTGTACGGGCTTATGGTGATATTCACACATATGTGTACTTTTTCCGCAGTGCTCTTTTCTATGGGATTCCATTTGTAATGGCCGGCAGATATGCGGCGGAATACGAGTCTAACATAGCCCGGTATCTGAATGACCAAAAGTGTCTCCTAATGCTGATAGCAGGCATAGGCATGATGATTCTGGAATTTCTGATCAGCCATACTTATATGGATCTGCACGCAAGTTCTATTATCATTACATTTGCCCTTTTCTGGCTGGCATGCCGCCATCCCCATCAGGATTATATTCCGCATCTCCGGATCATCGGGAAAAAATATTCCATGTGGATCTATATCTTCCACTTCCCATGTATCTTAATCTCAGATTATCTACAGGCAACATTTGCCGAAAATAGTATTCCGACATTTTACGCATGGGTAAAACCAGTCATTGTAATCATTTTATCTATTGCATTAGGCGCTGTTGCAGAAATAGTTTCAAGAAAGACTTGTTCTGCCCACAGACAACAGCAGGATCGCGGATGAGGGCAGCCTTTTAATCGTGGATATCCTGATCGAGCTGGAATGGCTTCAAGTACAAATATTGATTCCGCTTGACATTTTCCGGCGAAACCTTCAAAATAAAGGTATCAACCATAAATTAGATGCATGGCTGGCATTTTTGAGCGCGGATGAACCGGAGACAATCGAACGGCTCATAAAAGAGTATCCGCAGTTCAAACCCATGTATCAGCAGATATATGAGATCTGCAGGAACACGGAAAGGGTGATGGGCATGTATTCAGAAGAGTTGAGAATACTGGACAGAAATACGGTGCAGCTGATGATCGACGAGATGCAGGATGAGATTGACGGGCAGAAGAAAGCCCTGCTTCAGAAGGATGAACAAATAGAGCAACAACTTCAGGAAATAACACGTTTAAAAAGACAGCTTGCGGAAAACTAAAGTCCAGAGATTGCGTTTTGCATTTTTGCCCCCCCCTGAAAAAGGAAAACAGCGGGGACAGCAGATGAGTTTTGCGTATTGGCTGCCAGGTCTAAGGGCTAAAAGAAGAATGCGTAGAATGGGGTGAGGATAAAACTCCTTGCCCCACTATATTGCACACGATTGAAAAATCAGATTCCATCATTCCAGGGACAATGGGCGAAACCTGAATACAAGCGCTGATCACTCGAATTTTTATGTATGATAATTTACTCAATAATGAAATCTGCAGTGAACAGCCCGCCAGCAAATACGGCCGGCTCTTCACCGTAGGTTTTTGTATGAGTCAAACAGTCTCTGCTCCCGGTTCTTCTGCAGATTATTATATTCCAAATACAAATAATTATTTACCATCTCCGCATATTCAGAAGCAGAATCATAAGCATACGTACTGCCGGACTTGTCAAAGTAAACTACAAATGGAGTTAAAACCGGAACTTTGCTTTTTAATTCCAACATATACTCATAATATGGTGACAGTTCTACCTGTGCGATGTTCAAAAGTGTAGGCGCCAGGTAATTCATACTGATGCACTGTCCAGCAATATCATTTCTGTCTTCTATCTCATACCGCAAAGGCATCCCCTGAATCATGTTTCCTCGCGAAGTGCAAGCTTCGTCCGGCAAAGTATAATTTGCCCAAATGACAAATGGCACGCTTGTACGCAGAAGCCAGCTTTGATTGGATTCTGAATCTCCTGCCATCTTACTTGTAAAAGAAGGGCCATGATCCCCTACCATGCATACAATAATATCTCTGTCTATGTCTTTCAGCCGGTCGGTAAACTCTTTGAATGCAATATCGGATAGACGGATGCAGGATAAGTATTCGTCCACTTCTTCGTCATATTCCCCAAAATCATTTTCCGCATACACCGTATCAAAATCTCTTTCATTCAAATCCCATCCCCCGTGGTTCTGAATGGTCAGCAAATATACAAATTGGGGCGTTTCATCCTCCCGTTCAAGCCAGGATAAAAGATTTTTATACAGACATTCATCCGTGGCATATCCTCTATTTCCATAATATGTAATGTCTTTAAAATCATCCTCAAAATAAATCTCATCAAACCCCATTGCCGGATATACCATCCCCCGGCTATAATTGATCGGCGGCGCACAGTGCGCACCAATCGAATGATAACCTATCTGCTTCAAATGGGTAACTATACTGTTTGCGTCAGTGAAATCCAATGTGTTGAACGGAACCTTTTCCCGCATGAGCTTCATAGAATTGCTGGTCAGCAGTTCATATTCGGAAGGATTCGTCCCACCGGACGGATTCACGGCATAGCCCTTTATCGTATTTTCCATGGAAGCAATGTTCTCCATATATGGTACATCCATCTCCATATTTTCAAGCAATGACAGATCATAGAAAGATTCATTCAGTATCAGTATGATATCCGGCGTCTTCGCATTCGTATATTTGTCCACAATTTTAATATCATCCACACAGCCTTCGTAATAACCATTCGGTTTTACAGGAATATCCTGCACTGTACAAGCCGTTTTCACTACACATGGCAGATAACCATATTTTTGGTACGGCGTTACCCACGTCCAGTATTTCAATTCTGGCATAAATGAAGCCGATGACAGATAGCCGCAATAGATAATAAGAATAAAAGATACGATCATACATATATCCCGAATCAGTATGTTCTTTAACCTTCTGACTTCATCGTTTCGAGATCTTTTCATTACCAGGCATAAAAAGCATTCCAGCACAAATATTGCAAACGCCGGCAATACTTCTTTCAGATTCAGATCATAATTCCCTATTACATTTAACGCAGTCTTTAAATTTCCCAACTCAGAAATCGTAAATGGTGATGAATGCAACTCGATTGTATAGTGATTTACAACAGATATGCATAAGGTGAGTATGCTAAATAACAGGCAAGAACACCAAAGCGAATTTACCAGGATATAAATAATACCAAGTAATACATAGTTAGTCAAAATATTTAGAATAATGTAGCGAATATCGATTTCCCCTATTTCATGTCTGCTACTATAAATGCAGCTGATCTGAAGCTGAATCCAACTACACAGCAATACAAAAATGACAAGGCTACAGACAAACAGATTTTGTATTCTTCGACTTTTTTTCAACTCCATTTTCTACGCCTCTCTTTAATGATCATTCCAGTTCTGCCGCCTGTCATTGCATTTTGAACAGGCCTGCCCGTATGACAAATTTATTGTAGCATATAGATTGGATTTGTCAATTTGTTTATATACTTCATCGGATGGATTCATCCCACCCTGTTATAACAAAGATTATAGAATAAATGTCATTGAACGTAATCCGGCCATTTAAAACTTGGAGCCTCCATTACAAGACAGTATGATACATTATCCTTTGAATCCGGTATACTAAGCTGAATAAATACAGAAAGGACAGGTGAGCAAAACTAATAAAAAGTCCTGTAAAATCTTGACTTCTACGTATTCATGTAGTATATTTTATTTATCAAATTTTCTCATAGCAGACTGCTAAAAATGCAGTTTCTTGAGCAGAGAGAATCTCGCTCTACAAAGATGTAAGATGCCGTTCTCTTTTACATATTTCAGCATACTATGGAGGGCAAATTTATGAAAAGGAAAAAAGTAATCGCTTTTATTGTATCACTTAGTCTATTGGCTATGTGTATGCCGCAGATTGCTGTATATGCAGATACCAGCGATACACCAGGTTTGTTGGTTCCCGTCGATGAAAAAGAAATAATAACCGATAAAGCTGACAGCGAAACAGGTTTAACAGAGGATAATGAACAAAATAATGCAGCCAATCCGCCTGGCGGAAATGTAACTGATGGTAAAACAGATATATCTACGGAGGAAGAAGCTGAAAATCCTCCTGCTGGGGAAGAGCTTCAAAATCCTGATTCTTCCGATGAATCAGAAACAGGTGAGACCGAGGTTGCTCCTGAAAATGTTCCTGATTCAAGTGATACAGATGATTCTTCTGAATCAACAGATATAGTTCCTCCTCTAAATGAGGATGAGATTCTGGATGCAGATGATGGTTTAATTGAGGATAATTCTCAAAGCATTTATGCATCTAATTTTTCATATAATGCTTTAAATACAGACAATCTTGATAGCGAAGAGAATATTTCGGATAACAGTGAAATTTCTCCCGATTCATTAGATACTCAGAATACAGACGATACTAATAATCAGGATATTAATTATCCAGGCTTGGTTTTTAATCCTGTATCCGGAATCTTAACAGTAACAGATAATAGCGGATGGGATCGCGGACTGACATCTTTTGATAGCAACAATGATGTAAAAGAGATTAAAATATCTGATGGAGTAGATCTTAGATCTAACCTATTTTCTTCTTTTACTAATTTGACAAGCGTCACCATCCCCGATTCTGTAACATCCATTGACGAAAATGTATTTAAAGGGTGTTCTTCACTTAAAAATATTTGTATTGGGACAAACGTTACTTCCATTGGTAAGAATGCATTTAGCGGATGCGAGGCACTGGAAAACATTACTATTCCCGACTCTGTAACATCGATTTCGAATAATGCATTTAACGGGTGTTCTTCACTTAAAAATATTAGCATTGGGACAAACGTTACTTCCATTGGTGAGAATGCATTTAGCGGATGCGAGGCACTGGAAAACATTACTATTCCCGACTCTGTAACATCGATTTCGAATAATGCATTTAACGGGTGTTCTTCACTTAAAAATATTAGCATTGGGACAAACGTTACTTCCATTGGTGAGAATGCA
>CAYQBE010000027.1:0-29126 GCA_964415625.1 uncultured Clostridium sp. | reverse complement strand
TTCACTTAAAAATATTAGCATTGGGACAAACGTTACTTCCATTGGTGAGAATGCATTTAACGGATGCAAGGCACTGGAAAGCATTACCATACCCGAATCTGTAACATCGATTGGAAGCGGCGCGTTTTTTGACACAAGTATTACAAATGTTGCGGTACGGGATGGTGTTAGCATAGATTCAGGCGCTTTTAATGCAGATTGCAAAATATCAAGAATACTAGTTCCTTACAATAGTGGTGTTATTGACGATACGCAATATAAAGGTCGTGAGGATTTAATAGATATTATTATACCTGACGGAGTAACTTCTATTAGCAGCAACGCGTTTGCTGGCTGTAAAAACCTGGAAAGTGTTGTTTTTCCTAAAACCGGAAAGATTTCTATTGGGAAATTTGCATTTAACGATACAAAGATAGAACGCATTACTATTCCTAGCAATGTAGTTTCTATTGATGGGAGAGCATTTGGCGGCAGCGCACTAAAAGAAGTCAGATTCGAAGGGAAAGTACCTCCTGTCCTGGCTTGGCCATTTGGCAATAGAGATAAGGATTTTTTAATTTTTATTCCTTTTGATTCCAAGGGAATAAAGAATGAAGCTGGACAAGAATACGAAAGAATTTTTGGAACAGCTACTCTCTGGTATCTGCCAAAGGTTTATAACCTTCAGAGCCGGCCTGGTCAAACTGCTTCGTTTCATGCATTATTCAATACATTTTATGCTGAATCTCATAAGCGGAACATTTCATCCTATGAATATCAATGGGAGAAGTTCAATCCAGAAACCGGTGATTGGGAATGTATGTACACCGGTAATACAAATTCATATAATATTACTGTTCATGAAGATACATACGGAACATATCGTTTAAAAATAATTGCAAAATATGGAGATGGAACCCTTAATCAAACAATAATTTCCGATGAATTCACTTTAACAGAAGGAGATGGCACAAATTCTTCTGGGAAATTCGATTATAGTGGCAGCACTACAGGAGGAAATGATGATGACGAGGATAAAAATCACAATACTGATATAGAAAATCCGTCACAAAATGATGATGATTCATCACAGGGCAGTGATTCCGCAAATAATTCCTTTGGTGGAAATTCCTTCAGTTGGATTCAGGGTAATAACAATACAGCAATAAGTTATCCTGAAGATTCATCTCTGGAAAAAGATGATTTGTCTGCTTCACGGATAATTACAAATAAGGCTTCATCAGAAAATGAGGATGATAAAGATTCAAGCAAGAATTCTTCCAAAAAAAATAATCCGACCCAAGGCGAAGCTAGTACACTTAAAAGCGCAAATAGACTTATAGTTATTTTCATTTTAATTTTATGTTTCATTAGGTTATCAATGTTAATTATTAAAGAAAAACGAAAACAAAGAGAACTTCGCTAAACTTATCATCACAAAAATCCTGCCGATATTATAGTTGGCAGGATTTTTTATTTCTTTTTCGTCGTTTTACTTTATATCTGTATAAAGGAACAGTATTTAACAAATCAGACACTAACACAATCTCATAATCTTTCTCCCGTAATGCAGGGATGATCAAATCCAATGCTTCTGCTGTATGTTCTCCGCTGTTGTGCATCAGTATGACGGCACCATTTCTTAGATTGATGTTTTCCTTCATAATCTTTTGATATATTTCTTCTGCGCTGATTCCTTTCCAATCCTTACTATCAATTGACCAGTTAACAGAGAGAAATCCTCTTTTTCTAATCAGCTTGAGTATGCCTTTATTTCTTTCACCATATGGAAATCGGAATAATATTCCTTCTTCTTGTCCAGTAACCTCTCTTATTACTTGTTCTGTTTGAAAAATTTCTCGGAGTATTTCCTCTTCTGAAAGGTTTATCATATGCGGATGATGGTAACTATGATTTCCGATCTCATGTCCATCCTCAAAAATTTTCTGGAAGTCCTCCCGATACTTCTCTAACCAGATTCCACTAATAAAAAATGTCGCCTTTATTTCGTTTTGCTTCAATTTTCTTAAAATCAATTCTGTATATTCATTTCCCCATGATACATCAAATGTCAACGCAACCATTTTTTTCCTACAAAAGTGAATCCAATCTACTTCGTTTGTCTCCACCTGTTGCTTTATCTCAAATAGAGGTTCCATAGTCCAATGGAAACATGCCCATACACACCCTTTTAACATATGAAACAATTTCATATGTCCGCATCTATAAAGTTGAAACCAGGCACTTGCCAACAGATCTTTGCGATCATATTTCCAGGCGATCTGTTGTCTTCTGTTTGCTTTCCAGAGCATAATATGTTTTTTTGATTTGCGATCCTTAATTTTACATATCAAAGCAATTTCATCTATCAGTTTTTCATAATCACGATACTTTTTTAGTTCTTCATCCTTTGTCAGATATCTTCTGGAATGGCTACCCTTCCGCATAAAAACTCCATACAATTTTTCCTGTATTGTAGGGCAAGGATATCTGTACATAAATGGCAGCAGCATCTGAAAATTTTGTCCCACATTATACTCCGGAATATGACGGTTAGGATATATTTCAAAAAATTTTTCTGACCGAAGCATATAACAGCCACAACATACAAATGTCTTAGACTCCAAAATGTCCCAAAACAGATTTTCCTTGGATAAATCGCCAGTCTTTTCATCTGCCCGCTCTGATAATTCCCCAGTTTCTGCATTAAAATAGTAAGATAATGATCTGACACATTGATACTGCGGATGTTCTTTTAAAAATCTTACTCTTGTTTTCACAGATTCCGGTTCAAGTACATCATCGCTGTCCGGCCAGATCAGATACTCACCATTTACATATGGAAGCCCCTGATTGATTGCCGCAGAAGCGCAGCAATGTTCCGCCCGTATAATACGGTATCCATAACCTCTGGCAGCAAATTTTTCACAATAGCTTTCCGCCACAGCAACAGTCCTATCCGTTGACCCATCATCAACCAATATCATATCAACAAAATCGTAGGTTTGATTCAATATAGATTCCAACATCCGTGCCAGATGAAATTCTCCGTTATATACTGGAGTAACCACAGAAACTATCCCCTCACAAAATTCACCTTCGTTCTTGTTCATTTGCTATCATCCTTTCATTTTTTAACGCGTGTGCCGATTGCCCATACCATTTTATCTAACACATCTACAGGCTTTTTAAGAATTTTATACAAGGGATTGCAGAAAAAACAGCACAAAAACAGCGTTTTCGGAATCACTGGAAGTTTTTTAAATAATGGATGCTTCCACTCGCTTAAAGCCTGATCCTTTATCATGCGCCGAGACTGACTATCCTGATCTGTCATCAGCATATAATTCTCTCTTAGAGTCCATGCAATCCGCCGTTCCCAAACTAATGAGAATTCGTAATAGCCTCTCTGATATTCTTCATCCCGTAAAGTCCTATAAAAATCGAAATATCTTTGATTTTTAATCTTCTCCGTTATCCCCTGGGCTGACGATATACTACGATAATACCATTCTTTTACAGAATAAACTATACACTTTTTTTGGCGGGCCACCTGATATAAAAACAACGCCTCCCCTCCATAAAGAAGAGTTTCTGAAAATCTGGTGGTTCCAATAGCCTCTCCGCTGATCAAGATTCCAACACGCATTAAAGATTCGTAATATTTTTTATAGATCCATTTTTCCGACTCAATTCCTTTTATTATCTCCCATTGAGAACGCTCGTCTTTTTCTGATATTCCCTCTAAAACATTTTCCATACCTGTCATATTTAAATCCAGATATTCACAAAATGTTAATCCTGCATGACAGTCTTCTGCCTGCCACAAAAGTTCTTCTAAAAGCAGTGGATGTATTACTTCGTTACTATTCAGAAAGAAAACATATTTACCTGTTGCAAGTTCCAATCCGTAGTTTCTCGCCGCTGATATTCCTCTGTTGTCCATGTTATATACATGAACCCTTTTATCTGAAGCTTCGATTTTTTTACATATTTTCAGGCTTTCATCGGATAATCCGTCATCAACAACAATTATTTCCAGATTAGAATACGATTGATTTATTGCGGATTGAATACATCTCCTGACACAAGATTCCGAATTATGCCCAGAAATAATAACTGTTATTTTTTCTACATAATCCTTATCTTTCTTCCAATGTTCATCACTATATCCTTTTTCATTGCCTGTATTCTGTTCAGCTTTCCTTTTTCTACAAACTTCTGCCAGCTTTTGTTTCCAATTATAGATAGGGTAACAATGGCACACCAGATAGGCATCAAATTTTACAAATCGGCTTATTTGGGAAAATATCCCTAGTTTTCTTTCTGCATTTAATTGTCTTTTCAAAAATTCCGCAATTTTGTCATCTTTGTTTTGATTTACTAAACTTCCCTCTATTAACCATTTAATGATGTGTTCTTCACAGCCTACAGCATTTTCCATTCTGCCGTTTTCTTTTTCACTGTCACAAATATACCTCATGCTCTCATATGTACTCTTCCACGAATTGATCGTATCCTTTTTCTTTGTCTGACCTTCATTAGTTCTGTAGTAGTACCAGTCTTTGTATAATATAACCGCGTCAACTCCATCTACAATTAACTGGTAAATAAATTTTGTGTCTTCACCTTTTATCAGATTCTCATCAAATTTTCTTGATCCCAAAGCAGAACGACGAATCATCTTACCCCCAATTCCGCCTTGCTGGCCATACATAAGGAACTCCCAAAGCAGTCTCTGATTTGACAGGCAGGAATACCTGTGTGAGGGAAATCCATCATCCCGGTTCGAGTTCATATTACGAAAAACTTCTTCGTCTTGACAATAATACTCCGTAGCCATTTTTGCCTCAGTTTTCTTTAACAGATGAAATAAGTTCTTCAATAAATCAGGATGAATCATATCATCACTGTCCAAAAAAAACAAATACTCTCCATTTGCTACACTGATTCCAGTATTCCTTGCAGCAGAAACACCTCTATGCTCCTGTGCGAAATAAAGAACTCTTTGGTCTAACTTCCGCATCTCTCTGCAAATTTCTCTGCTACCGTCTATCGACCCATCATCTACAATAATAATCTCTACATTAGAATAGCTCTGTTCTTGAACAGATTGTATACATCCATGGATATATGACTCAGAATTATAAAGTGGGATGATAACTGAAATAAGGTTCTCCATCTGTCCCTCTAGCATTTTTATGTAATCTGCATATTCTTTATTCTTCTTAAGCAGTTTTAAAGCTTCTACAAAATATACATTATTCTTCCCAAGCAATAATTTTCTAAAGAACCAAACCTTATTCCATTTATACTCTTCTATATCAAACACTTCTGAATAAGAATCCAATACGCCCATACAAAATAAAACTGATTCTACCATAATACATTTATTGCATCTTCCACAATTTTTTTTAAGCGCATAAGTGCATGGATGAAGATATTTATGGCTTATAAAAAAATCAGATAATTCTTTTAACTTCCGTATACGTGAAAAAGCTGCCCCGGAATCATAGAATACAGTACTGTTTGTTTCAAAACAATAGTACGTAACCATTTCATAAAAACACTTTTGGAACGCAAATTCAGAAAAACTATAAGTAGACGAAACAAAAAAGACACTAAATAATTTCTGCATAGCAAGTACAACAGATGCATGACGAAATGGCCCTATAAGTGAAAAAGCTTCTGGCAAAATCTCCTGCAAATTCGTGTCTACATCTATCACTTCCAATCCCGCTTCTAAGGCAAATCCCGTCTTTGTCTTTTCACACATTCTATGCAATGTTTCACTGGTTCTACCTTCTATTGCACCATGATTAGCAATAAGTAAATGTGACAGTTTATAGTCTGCCGCATCCGGTTGAAAATGTCTCATATATGTAAACATACTGTCTACGCCACCAGTCCATCCAGTTCCTACTGCCCCCTCGCATTCTAACACAGCATCTGTAGGATTTGCATATATCTTGATATAATGATATTCTGACATATTTCCAGCCATTGTCGGAATCAAATAGTGATTAATCTGATACAGAAGGCGTCGTGTCACTGAAGCCTCACACACAATATTAACTCCGTCCCGCATGGCAGTTGTCAATAAACCTACCACAAAGGCATCTGCGCGATCTTCTACCAAATATTTTCCATACATATAATTTACAGAAAACCATATTGTTTGGTTCTGTCCGTGCAGTTTTACATTTGCACACAAATTAACTCTTCCATTGGCTTCTGTAATATACGGTTTCCCAATATAGATTGCTTCCTTAACAGTCTCTTCTTTCGTTTGTTCTTCAATAACCGCTTCTCCTCCATCACTATCATCATCTGTTTGATGCAAATATATAAATCTTTCAAGATTTTTCTCTTTCTTTACCTCAGAACCAAACAAATGGGCAGAAAGCGATTCTGTAGCAACACATTGTATAGTCAGCAAATCATATCTGGCTGCCGTTTCTAAATCCAATTTGAACTGCGCAACTTCATACTCAGCAGACATCAGATACATAGAAAACAAGCCTTGAAGCGCGAGTACACACGCCAAATTTCGAAAAGAGCTTACACACTGAAATTTATCTCGAAACACTTCATTAAAATTTGTATCTAAAAAAATTGTATTCAAATGATTCTTTCGAGCAAATTCTTTAGCCTGACTGCATTGCTCCACAAAATCTTCCCTGAAATTTGTCCCATGAAATACACCAGAATTGAATACAGCGATATGGGATAATGGATATTCGCATTCTTTACTATGCTTCATAATTGTATAGTATGAAGCAATATCATCCTTGAAAAGTGCTCCAACCGCTCTCTGATTAGGATAAATTTCCGTTGTAAATGGCGCTTTAATTCGGATATGCTTCTCCTCCCCCATTTCAAAAAGCAAAGCAGGTATTAGATACTCATTTAACTGATAGCACAGACGTTCAGACATAAGTTCCTCACATACAATCTCATGCTTTTCACGTATTGCAAGAGGTAAGACAGATAATACAAATGCATCTGCACGTCCTACACACAAATATTCTTCCTGTGTGCTATCAACCATAAAATATATTGTAAAAATTTCTTCATCTATTTGAATATCCGCGCATAAACGCGAATTTCCTTCGATTCGCATAATAAAGCTTTTTCCAATTTTAATCATAGCCACTCTCCATAAAACTTCCAAGCATATATTGATAAAAACAATACCTATTGACAATTATCCCGAATAAATCTGACAGAATGTTCTTTTTCCTTTTCAAGAAGAACCTTTACACATTCCCAATCAATTTTATCAGTCATTGCTTCCATTGTAATTTTTTCTCCTCTTTCTATCAGCCGGGCTTTCAGATCCAGTTTTTCTAAAAAATTTTCTATTCTTGCATTTTTACTGCTATGACTAAATACTAAAAATTGCTTTTCCAACAAGACAGAAAATACCATACCGTGGAAAGAATTCGTTATAACATAATCCGCATTTTGAAAATAACCTATAAATTCTGATGGGCCTCCGTCAATTTTTATATCAATCCAATTTTCTTTCTCTCTGCTCCATGGCATTGACAATTGAATCACCTTTTTTTCTGTTTTTAAAGACAGATTACGCAAAAATTGAACCATTTGTTCATTATATTCTGTATAAATAAACAGAATATACCCTTGTTCCTGTGGCTGAATCCCCATTTTTTCCCATTCCTTTTTTTCCAACAGCAATGTAGGATCCAGGACATCTTCCACCTTTCTATCTAACATATTCTCTACAAATGGGACTGCACTTTTCTCACGTAAAGAAATGGCAGAAAAATTCTTATTAACAGCCGTTATAAAATTTAGGCAATATTTCTCTGGTATCGTATTTCCGCCAAAACTGGCTCCATATGAAACCAGCTTACAAGTACCTTTTTCTTTTATATTTCCTATATAAGCATCATCTAATCCAACTGTGATTTCCGGATTCCAGACCTGATCGCTTCCCACAAAAGTACAGGAATATTTTTTCAAGGATATCTTATCAGCCTTTCTTTTTATTGAATTTGAAGTCAAATAGGAACGGCGGAATTTCTTCATATTTTTTCTTCTTTTTAAAAAATCAACCAAATATGTCATATTTCTTTTAAATCTTTTAAAATAGAAACGATATTTTAGCTTACCACAAGCCTGGCTGGCCAACACCGGAAGCAACCAATATCTTCCTGTCAACTTTATCGGAGCATACGGTATAATTTCAACCTGCTCTCCGCTTGCTTTTTGGAGATATTGCTTCAATGCATATGCCTGAAGCATAGCGCCATAATCATCTGCCCAATGAAATGTCAGCATTCCAATCATCCGTATTTCCCCTCCCGATGTTTTATATCCTGAATATAACTTCTCATCCTTCCATAAAGTTCTGATATTCCTCCAAAACGCTTTCTGACGTACCAATCCTCATTAACTTACCATTATCTATCCAGAGAACCCTGTCACAAAGTTCACCTAAAGTCTTTCTGCTATGCGAGCAAATAATCACTGTTTTATCTCTATTACTGATCAACTGCTTCATTTTCTCAAAACTTTTCTTTTGAAATCGTTCATCACCGACACTCAGCACTTCATCTATCAATACAATATCTGTCTCCAATGTTGCAGTAATCGCAAACCCCAGACGAGAATACATTCCACTTGAATAGGTTCTGACCGGCATATCTATAAATTTATCTAATTCTGCGAAATCAATAATCTCCTGTTCTTTCCTTTTGATTACTTTTTGGGGAAAGCCCAACAACAGTCCAGCAATATAAATATTCTCCCTTCCTGTCATTTCCGGCTTAAATCCTACGCCAATAGCCAGAAGCGCCACGGACTGGCCTTTGAGATCTATTGTTCCTGCATCCGGAGCTAACATACCTCCAAGCGCCTTTAAAAGTGTAGACTTTCCGCTCCCGTTTCTTCCAATAAGCCCCAATATCTCGCCTTTCTCAACCTGAAAAGACAAGTCATTTATCGCTGTATATACATATCGTTTCTCATGCTTTTGAAAAAAATTTTTTTGAATTGTAATTCCGTTTAATGCCTTATAGTTGATTACAAGATTTTCAACATTGATTGATACCATAATCATATCACCTTCGCATAGTTGTTTTCATTTTTATGTATTAAATTTATCCCTATTGCAGATATAAGAACAGATATAACGCACCATATAAGAAGCCACAGATATGACGGTGCTTTTTCATAGATCAAAATATCCCGCATAGATGATATAAAAAAGGCAACAGGATTCGCCTGCCTGGCTATTCTGCCATATAAGCCTGGAATTCTTCCTTCAATCGAATAAAAAATACCGCTTAAAAACATGATAAAATTCAGTATGATGCCTACTACATAAGTCAGATCATATATATACACTCCAAAGTGTATGAGTATACTGGAACATCCAAAAGCAAACAGGACAAATCCCATAAAAAAAGGAACAGCAGATAGCATATGCCAACTGAATCTCACATGAAATACAATCATCATAATAAACTCAACCAACATGCCAAACATAAATTTAAACAGATATTGATACATCAGACTGATAAGCAGTATGTATTTAGGCACATAAACTCTGGATACAATACTTTCATTATTCTTTACCACAGAAATGCTCGACTTCACAACTCCGCTGAAAAAATTCCACATAAGGATTCCCAAAAACAAAAACACTGTATAGTTTGGTTCTGATGCTTTAAAAAGATATCCGAATACAAATACATAAATAATCATGGTCAGCAATGGCTCTAAAATCCACCAGATCCAATTCAGATAGGATGCCGCGACCTCGGACTTTAACTGCGCCTTTGCCGCATATACTGCATACCCATTATACTTTTTGATATTCTTCAAAAACCTCATTTTTTCTCCCTCATTTTCAATAGATTTTATAATGAAGTCTTATTATTTCCAATTCACAGATACTTTTCTATAGCTACAGACTAACGCATGATCTCTTCTATAGCTTCCCAAAGTTCATTAAAATATCCCAGTTCATCCATACGTTTATAAATAAGATTCCCTATCAATTCATATCCATATGCATTAAAATGCAGTTCCTTCTCTGTCATTAAACTTGCAGGCGTTTTTCCCTCTTCTATCATCTCTTTATCATGACTCGATGCTTTAATACCTGCATTCAACAATTCATTTGCATCAATTATCCCTGACCTGCTCATGTACTCACGAAGGTTAATATATTTATCCCCATATTCCTTGACCATTGCTTTTTCAAGCTCTCTTTTTTCTTCATCTGTCCCCACATGAAGGCCTACAATAATAAAGCAGTCCTGGTGGTCTGTCTGATGGTCTATGATCGATCTCTGCTGTTTGATCAAATCCGAAAAACTATTGTAATAACCATTTGTCCCAATATAAATAACCGGAAAATAATTTAAATAATGCGTAGAACCGTAGGTTATGATCTCTGTCCCCTGCGGAATCTCAACCCTGTCTCCAGCTTCCATTCGGGTAAACCAGTAATTTTTTTCCTTTGTTGGTTCATCAATTTCCATACTTAGCTGCCCCGTTATTCCCGATATCGTGATATTCTCCAGGCCGCAATATCCTGGTTTTTCCGGAGTCACCTTTTTCCCATCTGCTGATATCAAAGGCAGTTCAATTGCAGTACATTGTTCCGGAATCACAACTTTCTCTGCCGTAACATAGGGTATTCCTCCGGCCCGTCCGACGATTGTAATAGAAGTTTCTCTCGAAACTCCCATATTGATCACTTCCGGAGTTTTTATATCATCTAAATATTCATCAATCAGATATTCATATTTCGGATTCGTCATCTCTTCCAGAGAGACATCCTCAATTATATTTTTTCTGATGGTTTCCGAGAGCACCAAAGGGTAATTGACTTTCCCGCCTTCCGTCAGACTATCCCCCCAACAGATGATCCCCGGAACACAGTCTTCAATTACTTTGTTAATCTCATCGATAGCCTTCTGAAGTCTTTCTCTCTGTTCTTCCTCAGTTGCCGCTTCTATGCTTCGGCTTTTCTGCCCTTCCTCAGATATCGTTTCCGTACTTTGATTTTTCTGTACTTCTCTCCGTTCTTCCGAATTTACACCATATGCCAATACTGACAATATCATGCAAAACGCAAGAAACCGGATCATGAACATTTGTTTCTTCGTAAACCTCCCATTCGGCAGTTCATCATGTCCAGCCATTACTCTTTTCGCCCGCCCTCTCAAAATATCCTTTTCATTACCGCTTTTTAATTCTTTTATGATTCATTCTTTTATGATTCAAAAAATCCACATAATTGAAATCATCCAAATACCGTCTCTTCAAAAGCCGCTTTTTAAAAAAAGTGACAACACCCAATTCCTCTCTTTTCTCAAACCCTTTTATGTAATAAGCTGAATCAAACTCCGGATACTTTACATGGGTAAAGATCACTTTATTCTTATACGGCAGCTCATCAAACCTTTTGATCGTTTCATATGTACATCCATCCTTCTCAACCCCCATGAAGAACAGATTATCCCAATTGATCCTCTTTTTCCGTTCTTCCCATTTCAGTACCCCCTCTTCAAAGGTATCGTAATGTACAAAGTCAATCTTGATATCTCCAAGCAGGCCGACTGGACAGTTCCCATTGCTTTCCCCTTCCACAAATTCCTGTTCCAGATACCACTTCAGATTTCCGGCCAGCTTGACAAAGTCATTCATTCCCATACTCAGATTAATCGTCGGTGAGAGATACGGCAGCCCCATATCATAGTATATAAAAGTTCCGCAGCAATTGGAAGCGATAATTGAAAATTCGGTATTCTGAATTCTGTTTCGCTTTCTTTTTTTATAAGCCTTCCACTCCCGCTCCCGATACTCCTTCATCTTTTCCAGCATTTCCAAGCCTCACTATTCTAAACCACTGTCTTCTATATTTTTAATGCCATACCAAAAGCCTGCCGCTTACGTTCCTTCTACATACTGCGGTACTAATGAACTGCGCAAAAATAATTTGCCTTTTTGTTCAGTTCCTAATATGTATGGCAGATCTTCTGCTTCATCACCCACAGCGCCCTGACCGGCGGAAACGAACACCCGGCCAATAGTCCGAAAAACAATACCTTCATCCCCGCCGATAATTGCCGATACACCGGATTCTTCATTTCCAAAAGCATCCGCCTTTTCAGATATCTGCTGTTTTTCTGATCCTTCCGGTTTCTCATCACCAGATACATTGAGAGAATATTCCACACCAGCCCTCTCTCCCACTTCAAGGCCCATTCTTCATGTCCGATCCTTATTTCCTGATCCCGGATTCTCTCATATACCTCCAGCTTCTGCCGTATACTGCTCATGTCATAGGAATGTGTCACACTGTCCGAATGGAGCCGGTAGTAATACCATTCTGCATCTGCAAAAGCCAGCTTCACCTGCCTGCGGCACAGATTATACAGGAAAATCGTATCCTCCCCGCTCGCAAGCCGCTCATAAAACCTTTGTCTGCCGATACAGTCCCGACGTATCAGTTTTCCGCCGATACCGGATAGTTCTCTTTCGAACCTGATATGGAACCACTCTTCTGTTTTCTTCTGTTCCGCCGTTTCCCATCGAACCGTACATGCATTTTCGGAAGTCTTAGCCAGCCTTTCCTTCCTCTGTACCGCACGTTCTTTCTCAGAAGCCCTGGTCAGCCTTTCCTTCCTCAGTGCCGTGTCCTTATTTCCAGAATCCCTGCACAGTCTTTCCTCCATCTGCCAATCATCCAGTCTTACGTAACGGCAGAATGCCATCCCTGCCTGGAATCTCTCCGCTCCTCTTACCAACGCTTCGATCAGGCATGGATGAATCACATCATCGCTGTCCAGGAAAAAAATGTACTCTCCGTCAGCTTCCTCAATCCCCCGGTTTCTTGCCGCCGACACTCCCCTGTTTTTCTGTGTCAGGATCCGGATCCTGACATCCGTACTGCCAAGCTCTTCACAGATTCTGAACCCCTGGTCTGTAGAACCATCGTCAATCACCAGAATCTCCAAGTTCTCCCATGTCTGTGACATGACCGACCGTACGCACTGGCATATATACGGCTCTGCATTATACATCGGAATGATCACTGATACCTTTTTCATACTCCCAGCAACGTCTCCCATTGATCCAATATTGATTCTTTATGGAACCGCATCACTGTTTTCGCAGCCTGCGCCCCCATCCTCTTTCGCAGCGCTTCATCGTTCATCAGCAGTTCCATTTTTTCCGCAAAGTCTTCCGTATCTCCCGGCTTTACTAAAAATCCATTTTCTCCGTCAGATATCACTTCCTTCGGACCGGTCTTGCAGGAATAGCTCACCGAGGGCAGAGAAAAACACATCGCCTCAAGCAATACCATAGCAAAGCCTTCATTCCTCGATGACAGAACGAAAATCGCCGCTTCCCGGTAATATTTCTCTATATCTTTCACATTTCCCACAAACTGCAGCCGCTGAAGTCCTGCTTCCTTCGCTTTCCTTTCCAGCTTCCTTCTGTCCATCCCTTCCCCGGCGATCATCACCGACCACCCGGGATATTTTTCTTCCAGCCGTTTCCAGCTATCGATCAGCAGGTCAAATCCCTTGGCCTCTGTCAGACGGCCGGCCGCAAAGATCAAAGGCTTCTCTTCCTTCTTTTCAAAGATATCTTCATAGGGAACCGGATTGTAGATCCGCCGGATCCCGCACCGCAGCTTCAGATTTTTCTCATGGTAACCCTTATCTTCGTCCGTCATGACGATCAGCTGATCCGAATACCTTGCCACCACTCTCCTCACGATCTTCCGCAAAAAGTTGTTTCTTTCAAAATGATAATAATAATGAAAATGCTCCCAGGAGATCCAGTACAGCTCTTGTCTCCGCCATTTCATAAAGATAGAGTAGCATGCCAGGATAATATCCACGTCCACCAAAAAATCCGGCTTTTCCCGGTCAAAAAGCGCCGCCAGGTATCGAAGGTTCCCCAGGATCCCGGACTGCTTCCTTTCTTTTTCCACCCAGTAGACAGGGATCCTGTCATTCAGGGGAAAGACCGTCTGTCCGTCTCCCCACAGGCTGATCACCGATACCGCAAAGCCCCGGTCCGACAATCCGTTCGCTATGACAGACAGCACTCTCTCCGTGCCGCCGGAATGGCTCATATTCCCTATAAAAAACATCACTCTGCTGCGTTCTGCTTCTGCTGTCACTTTTCTTTATCTCCTCTGCTCCCCCTGTTTTTCAAACAGGCTGTTGCTGTAATGCAGGCTGATTCTTCCGACCGCATACCCATACTCCTGCGTGTCCTCTTCGTTCGCCATCTGGATCACCTTCCCGGTATCTGGATCTTCCATCCGGAAGTAGACCTCATATTCGCCCCGCTCCAATTCTTCCAGAGGAATCCTTGCATGGGCTGTCTCCACCGCTTCTGCTTCCTCCGCGCCTGTCAGCTTCCGGATCTCGCATTTCATCTCAATGGGCGGCCTCTGGCCATCCTTTTCGCTATACAGGATCAGCTTGATCCGGGGTTCTTTATACATGGGCGCAAATCCTGCATTTCTCAGTCCAACCTCTGATTCGATGCAGTTTTTCCTTTGGTTGTATTTCAGATCCACATTCTCGATCAGCAGGCGGTATCCCAGATGCCGCTCAATATAACTGTAGCCGTCCATCCCCTGAAAGCAGTCGCCGCCTTCCCAGACGGCATCCTTCCATTTATCCATCACTGCCTGGTCATAATCCCGGTTCAGGTATGTGACACGCCGTTCCTTCAATCCTGCCACCGCATTTGCAAAGTCGTTGTACGGATTGCTGTCGATGACCTCGCCTCCATTGGGTACGCTGCGGCACAGCTCCTTCTGAAAATCCAGCTCCTCCTGCGGGTATTTCCGTCCCAGGACGTCTTCCCCGATCACATTCTCTGGCCTGTAGGTGCCGTAATCACTTTCATTGCCCAGCATCCCATCATTAAACAGACACAGCCTTCCGTCCAGTACATTTTTCAGCCGCTCCGAAGCCATGATGCGCCGCCACTGCGCCGGGATCCGGACACCGAGATACGTAGAGGGTGCCGTGGCGGACGCAAGCTGTTCGGCCAGGCGCTGCAGATCCTCATCGGTATCGTACCTGGTGCCGTTCATTTCCCCCCAGTTTCCGGTAAAAAGCCCCTGTACAAGGAAGATGTGCCTGCCCTTTTTGGTCAGGATCGGCTGCAGCTGCCGCATATGCTGCAGAATGATCTCCAGGCTGGGCGGCTCATGCAGCTCTCCCTGTCCGTCCACATCGTACAGAAACCGGACGATGAGCTGACGGTCCATAGCCTCCACCGCGCAGAGCAGCGCTTCAATATCCGCAAGTCCCTTTTCACTGATCGGCCCTTCCCGGTATGCCTGCAGACAGATCTGTATCTGTGTAAGCTCTGTGTTCTGATCCCGATAATAGCTTTCCTTTACCAGCTGCTGATAATCTGTCTCCTCCTCGTTGATCCAAAAGGTATACAGACAATAAAACCCTCTATTTGGATTCCGCAGCTCCCTGGAGGATTCCGTAAAAGGAAAGCTCTCCAGGTCCGCCTGAAGCCGCATGCCCTTCCATAGAAAAACACAGCCGGCCAATGCCGCGATCGTCAGCAGAAAGCGGAAGATGAGCAATCCATTATTTACATGCTCTCTCTGGCTGCGTATCTGAAAACCCTTATCTGCTGTTCTTTTCCCGTCTGGCCTCTGTCTATTCCGCATAGTCTTCCATTCCTAAATGATAAAGTCTCCCGGGATCCTGCCTGAGATAATAGCATACAAAATCCTCGTCTTCATAATACACATCCAGCACCCCCGGGTGAAGCTTGGAAAAACGCTGACACCAGTCATAGACCTGTGCTTCCAGCCATGTCCTCTCTTCCAGCCGGGTATAAGAATGCCATTCATTTTCAGATTCCTCCCTGGCATCCTGTACCGTTTTTTCCGTGATTTCCGCTGTTTTGATCTCCGGCGACTGGCTGGCCCCGCTGTATGGATATTTTTTAGAGTATCTCCTCCAATAGGTGTCCATGTACTTTTCCTCTCCCAGCCAGAATGGCCCCTGGAAAAAGTGGGACTGTGCATAGAGCAGCGGTTTTTTCTCTACGTAAAGAAATACATGCTCCGTCGGCAGCGTGTACTCTGGATCCGTGCATTGTTCCGCAAATGACTTCAATTCTTCATGCCATCCGTCCAGTATGACCGGATACAGCTCATCCGTAGGCGCAACGATCGTGTAGCTTTTCTTCGGGAAGGTCTCTATGATTGAATTTGTCACTTTTACCGTAGAATTATACCGTGTCAGCTCATAAAATAAGAATCCCCTGTAATTTCCCAGCAGAAGCGCGCCTGCATAGATCCCCAATACAGCAATCCCGGATGCCCTCTTTAATACCAGATCGCTGCAAAAACGCTGGAGCAGGGAAAACACCGCATCTACCGGCATCACAGTAACTGCCAGTACCATCATATGCCCTACAGAGCAAAAGCGGGAATCCCCGATCAGCTCCGGATACCCGGCAAAGGGCATGGCATAGATTACCATAAATAATAGATTAAACAGGATCAGCGCAGGATACCCGCTGCAGATCCGGTTCAGACGCCCAAAGGGACGCAGTCTGGCAACCAGACACAGCAAAACAGCGATTCCCGTGAGGCACAGGATCCATCTCGTCCTGCTCTCTCCATAGAGTGCCGGATACCCATTCCGGTACAACTCCGGCAGCGTCTCTTTTAAAAAATGAGTTCCTTTTTCCTTCCATTCTGCCCAGTTAATAAGTCCGATCGCCTTTGCCTGTATCTCTTCTGTTCCGTCTCCCGTCTCCTGATCCGCATCTACCTTTTCCTGCAGCCGCCTGGTTTCTTCTCCCTCCAGAGCGTCCACAGCCCAGTCGATGGAATAATTGAAAGGGATTCCTGACAGTAAAGCTCCTGCCATGGGTGTGACGGCGATCACACATCCGCACGCCACGCTGGCTGTCAGAGGAACCAGATATCTTCTGTCCCATATTTTTTTCAGGGCAAGCAAGGCGAAGGAAGCACAGAGGATAAACGCCATGATCACCACATAAAAGTGCGTCGCGATGGATGCGGTCAGAGCCATCATAAATAGAAACAGATTCTCATCCCAGTAATATTTTGAAGTCTTGCCCTTCCGTCTGAAAAGGGACTCTTTTTTCAGGTAACGCACCAGATACAGGGCGCATAAAAACTGCAGATGCAGCCCAAATTCCAAAGGCAGCGTGATCTGCAGGCGGAACATGCTGTAGATATGCTCAGCGCTGACCACATCCAGAGTCAGAAACAGCATCAGCACAAACACCGGGGAATACCGCCAATGAAAGATCTCACGCAGGAGAAGATATACTGACACAAGAAATATTGTCACATGGATTCCCTGCAAAAACAGAAGAATACTGTAAACCCGGATGCCGAACAGCATGCTCATCCCATAGATAAAGCAATGCATGGCCTCCGGATATACTCCTCCCGAAAAGACCTGTCCCTGGATGAGGCCGTAGATCCATTCATGATGGACATACAGGTCTCCCCATCCATAGGAATGTACCTGAAAAGCCCCGTATGAAAAGTAGATCATCCCAAAGAGCAGGACTCCAACCAGCAGGCCGTATTGCCGGATCCATGGGCGGAATTTCTTCCGGCATTCCCACAATACTTCTTTCAGCCGAAGCCTCAGATTACGAAACCCATACCTTACAGAGCCAATCATGCCGTTTCCCGGAATCCGTGCTTTTCGCAAGGCATCCCAAGGACTTTTTTCCGCGCCCTCAGAACCGCCCGCTGCCAACCGGGACTCCCGCCATCTTTTCCAGAGCGCATAAAAAAAGATACCGTAAAAAAGAATCACCACGACCGCCTGGTGCAGGATATGGAGCAGTCCAAGAACCAATACCGCTGTATTGACGATCACGATCTGCACCGTGGCGCAGAAGCTGAAGCGGTATGTCCTCGTTTTTTCTTTTAAGTGCCCGCCAAATACCACTGACGGCCAGAGGAACATCAGGAACAGCCAGCCAAAGAACACTTTACCATATTCCAACATCCAGTACAGGTTTTCCATGGCCTCGTCCCCCTTCCATACACCTTCATTCCTTACATCTGATGCCTTTCTTTGAAAAAACAGATAGACTGCTGAAAAAAACTTCAACAGTCATACCTGTCAGACTTCTTATACGCTTCTTTTCTTCGTTTCTCCCGTCTGGAGCCGATATACCAGTCCGGACGGTTTAGGAGCACGCTCCTGCTTCAGGAGCATTCCCTGGCAGAATACATGTGTATCCAGGTGGCGTTCTACCCAGCGCAGACGCATATAAGCCACTGTCCAGCCTGTAAATGATCCCAATACGACACCCAGTCCATACCAGATCTCCGGAAGTCTCATGGAGAAGATACTGCACAGCAGCGTTACGCCGCAAAAGCTCACCGTTGTCATCACTGCCCCTGCCATATCATTGTAGTAATAAAGGAACAGGATTGCCGCATACATCAAAAACAGGATAAAATACCCGGCCGCCAGGCAGGGGTAGATCTGCATGACAGATCCGGCAAATCCGAACTGCGGCAGAAGCACGATGCACAGCAGATAGATCACGACTGAAATGATGAACTGCACGCGCATCAGGTTCATCAGCTCATTGCCCAGCTGGCGGAACATCCGTCTCTTGGCACTCTCAATATCACTTTTCTTTCCGCCGATCACGGCCTCGGAATAGAGCTTATACTTCTCATGGAAATGCATTTCCACATGTGTGATGAAGATCACCGTGGCGGATATATTGGTAAACATGGCGAGACAGGTCGCCATATCATAGGGCTGGTTGCACACGAAGCTGTCCACAATGACCATCCTTGCATCAGAGGTCCAGAATACGAAGTTATGAATGTACAGCCCCAGAATATAGCAAAAGTTCGTCACCACCAGCGGCCACCATTTTACAAAATACTTCAGCACCGGCAGAAACCGGCTGCTGTTCCTGGAAAAGTACCGCTTTACCGCGGCGAATTCCAGGATTCCGATGGTCAAAAACCCGATCGTCAGCGAGAAGAGCATACTGTAGGCAATGTCCCATCCGCGCCGGTATCTTAAGAACAGCGCAAGAACAAATGCCACTGCCATGCCAAGGAAAAAGAAGATGGAGATCTTCTCATAGTCCTTACAGATGGAGAGATATACCATGGAGTAAAATACCAGGATCATGGAAATATATGCACAGAATCCGGTAAATACATAGTACACCTCCACGCCTCCGACAATGTGCTCCCAGAGACAGAAGGGAACCCCCAGCAGGCAGCCCAGGATCATAGTCATCAACAGCCCGATATAATAACAGGGCAGGATATCCTCATAGCGCTCCGCATAGATCGCGTCCTGCATATATTTTGATAATACGGCATTGAACGGGGATACGACCAGCAGAGAAAAAATAAATGTATACAATATCGTACAGGAAAATAATTCCCTTGTCAGATAAGACTCCTGATTGAAGTCCAGTGCCCATCCGATCAGCAGGATATTCGCGATGATCAGGATCATGGGCGCTACAGTGATCACAACACTATAGACGAATCCCAGCATATCCGCTGCGATCGATTTCTTCTCAAATATCCGATTCAGCTTTACTCCTACACCTGCCATCCTTTAATCCCTCCCGCCATCTGCATCCGGCTGCGGCTCTTTCTCAGCATCATCCGGATCTGCTTCATTCGAACCTGCTTTCTCCTGACTTACTTTCTCCCTGCCTTCTTTTTCCGCGTTTTCTCTATCCGCAGTCTCTTCCTTCCAGGGCAGCTGCATGCTTTCTGCAAAGTCTTTATATATATTTCTGTAAGCGTCCTGCAGATGGGAAAGCTGATACAGAGCCATGACTCTCCGATAGCCGTTCTCCCCCATCTGGACACGCATCTCTTCATTTCCTGCCAGAGCGGTCATGGCATATGCGGTATCTTCCACATTCATGATCCGTGTGACGATCCCCGCCGGACCAAAGTCATCCTGTTCCCCGAGGAGCAGCCCCCGGCAGTTTCCCACATTGGTCGCGATCACCGGCTTATGCGCCGCAAAGCTTTCCAGGATGACCAGCGGCTGGCCTTCACTGATACTGGTCAGGATCGTCATGTCCATCCTGCCGTAGTACTCCTGCATATCCACATTGCCGGTAAATTCCACATCCTGTATGCCCATGGTATTTACCAGGTCAAAGCATTCCTGCGCATACTCGGAATCCTCCTCCCAGGTTCCCATGATCCAGAGCTTCAGAGCAGGCTCACGCTCCTTTGCGAAGCCAAATGCCTGAAGCAGCGTCATGACATCCTTCACCGGAGTCACGCGGAGTACGGCTCCGATATTGATCTTCCCCTGATCCTCCTCCTTTTTTCCCGGAAGGTTCTGGAAGTCTTCCACCCGGACCCCGTTCGGAACGATCTTCATCTTTTCCATCGGACATCCCAGCTCCACCTGCAGGCCTCTTGCATGCTCATAGAGGCTGGTCACCATGTCCGCCCTTTCATAGGCCAGACTGGACATCTTATAAAACTGTTCGATCCAGATATTGGTATAGATCCCTTTCACCCATTTGGCCATGATCAGCTCTTCTTCCCGTTCCCGGGTATAGATCCCATGTTCCGAGATCATCAGGCGGCCGCCATGGAAGTACTTCGCCATGCTTCCCAGCACCCCTGCATAGCCCGTACAGATGCAATGATACAGGTCCGCCTTAGGAAGCTCTGTCTGCAGAACAGTAAACAGCGGCAGATAGATCGACCTCATCATCCACAGGAAATCCGTAAATACCACCTGACTGTAATTCAGCTGATAAAATTCCGTCACCGCATCCAGGAAGTCTCTGCCCATCAGCATCCCGTTCAGAGAAACTTTCTTTTTCTGGAAAAATTCAAACAGGACTTCCCACTCAATCTTCTGTCCCAGCAGGAGGCTCCGCAGCGCATGATATTCCTTTTTACTCATGCGATGCTTCCGCATTCTTTTTTTGCTCCAGTCAGAATCATTCAGATATATCTCATGTACCTCTGTCACATTCGGAGGCAGCTCGTATACATATTTTCCCCGCATGGAACGGTCTGACACGATTGCCAGGATCACAAACTCCTGTCCGGGAAAAGAACGGATCAGACTGTGGATCCAGCTGGACACGCCGCCCACCACGTAAGGATAACAACCCTCAGCTACAATACAGATTCTCATCTTTTTCCTTCCTTTTACTCCAATTCTATACTTACGTCCGCGCTTTTGGCTTCGATCAGCCACGCTCCGTCTTCCAGCTGTTCCCAGCTGCCGCCGTCTACACGGACGATCCGCTCGCCTTCGGTCCGCAGTACGAACCATACCGGCGTCTCCGTGCCGGTCAGTTCCAGATGAATGGTATCCTCCTTGCGGCTGTCTGTATAATCCAATGCAAGGAAGCTGCGGATCCGGCTGTCGCATTCTGATACGGTAGTTCCCGCAAATCCTCTAAAATCATCCCAATAATAGCCGATATTGCCGCCGAACTCGGATACCACCTTTTCCAGAGTCTCCTCATCGTTCTCCGGAAATGCCACGCGGCTCATATCCAGGCTGACGCTGCTGTACCCCAGGGCTGTCTGTACGCTCCGCATCCGCAGGTCATCCCGATAGGTATGCACGGTTCCATCGGACAGGATACTCTGTCTGGTGATCTCTTCCGACTGATATCCTATGATATCATTTTCCCCGCTGTAATCTGTTACGATGGTCCGAACATCTTTTACGATCTCCTCATTCAGAGCCGTTTCCACTTCGCTCTCTGCCAGACTGCCTGCATAGAAGGAAGAGAACCGGTAATCCGAAAGTTCCTTCTCCATAAAGCGCTGATCCTCTGTCAGTTTCTCCCGGATGTCAGTATCCGATATGCTCTCAGGCGACAGGCCGGCTTCCGCTCCTTGTTCTCGCAAACGCCGCATATAATACTGGAGCTCTGTCTGATCTGGAAACTCCTCATCCTCATAATCATACTGGGGTGTCAGCATACAGGTAAGTCCCAGTGTATTCTGCCGGTAAACCGCCACAAGAGAAGGCCACGCAAGATTCTTGGACATCTCGGCCATAGACTGGCCGTAGCGTTCTTTCATTTCTTTATTATTTTCTGACGCAAAGTTCGGATAATTGGTCAGCACCATGTTCTGGGCATTCACCACTGGGTAGAGCTCGTATTCATTCGCGCCGGCCGACATTGCCGTCAGGATGCCCAGCCCTGTGATATCCTCCATGTAACTTCCATTTACAGCAAATACACATGCCTTATCAGATCTGTTGCTCCAGATCACCGGAGGATAATCTTCCTCTTCCTCCAGGATATCCTTTGTGATTCCCCGCATATAAACCTCTGCGTTTTCTCCCAATGCATACCAGGGAAATGTAAGCTCCAGATCCTGTCTCTTTACACGTTCCTCCTCATCCTCAGCCCGGTATACGGCCTCGCCCCCTAACAGAAATCCTTCCCGCAGATAGATACCTTCTACCTCGGTCTCTTCGGATTTTACTCCTTCAATCCCCAAAAGCTTCTGCAGCCGGACATTGTGATTGATCACTGCAGCATCCGGAAGATTGCAGAATACCAGATTCACTCCGTCATCTGCATATTTTTCCAGATCTCCGCACAGTTCCGCCTGATTCCAGTCTATGCCGTCAGAATTGATGACCAGCATTTCCGGAGAAGCCGCATTTCCCGTCTGCTCCGCATTTTTATACTCTCCGAACGATGCATAGCTATCCATATTCTGCTTTGTGTAAACAGCCCATGTATATACGATGTTTTCTTCCGCACCGCCCGCAGCTCCGATATATACCACCCTGCCGCGGGAACCGCCGGAAGCCGCATCCGTTCCGGCCTGGCCTGCGGTCAGGTCTGTTCCCGGCTGATACGCACTGCTCTCGCCAAGAAGCCCTTCCCTGTCCAGATAGTATGAATTTTCCTCATAGCCATCCCAGCTTTCCAATGCAACGTTGGTAAACTGAAACATGAAAAACACAACCAGCATGACTGTGGTAATTGCAAGATAATTCCAACGTGATATCATTTTTCCCTCTCCTTAGCTGAAAGTCCTGATCATTTCCAGCGTGTCACTGTCAATGACAATGTTCGAATTTTTCAAATCACCCAGTGTCTGGAAAAAAGCCCCCCTGTTTTTTACCGTAAAATATAGTTTCAGCTTACAGGTATAAGTGCATAATTCATCCGGATACTGTTCCTCCAGACGCTGGCACCACTTTTCCACCTTATCATAATCGCCGCTTTCCAGCAGCCGCATGCACAGGCTCTCATACCACTCCGGAGTGATCCTGGACGCATTTTTCTCGTAAAGCCGCTCCACCGCCTCTTCCATCATATGTGTGAACCGGTTCTGTTCCAGCTCCATGAATACTCTCTGTCCCAGAATATCGTCCATGTACGCGATCAATGCCACTTCGTATTCCGTATCCTCCCGCTCTTCTTCCTGCATCTCGCTGTATAATTTATGCACGTTGATACGGAATTCATTCAGTCTGTTGCTCAGGATCGAGGCAGCATAGTGAGCGGATTCGGAGTCCTCCGCACTCAATGCCAGAGCTACGGAGGACAGCGACTCCTTCATATCCCCTTTGATGATATTCATCATAGCCGTACGCAGGCTCTTCTCATCGCTGACTGCCAGAGCATCCTCTACCGGAATCACATTCCGCTCCCGTTCTTCATTGGCCTTCACCTGCGTCTTTACCCGTGACTTATCAAAAATCACATCCTCCAGGTTCACCTGGAATCTGAAGATGGTCAGGTACAGCAGATGCGTCACAAAGAAAAATACAGGCGCCACTACCGGGCACAGCAGCATGATCATGAAACGGATCAGATATGTTTTTCTGCCGTCATACAGATATTCCGCTTCTTCATTTTTCTTCTTCCGGATCGGCACTGCAATGAACATCCCGCAAAAAAGATAGACTGCCGCCACGATCAGATTGATCAAAAGCATCATGAAAAATAAATGCTCTTCCCTTGTCAGTGTCATATTACAGCCTCCTTTAGCAGGCTTTCATAGCCCAGCTTCCGAAAACGGTCCCGAACTCCTTCTGCATTTTCCAGGTCTGTATTGGAAAGAAGGATATAAAGCTTCCCGCCTTCCATCGTCCCCATATAATCTGTCTGGCGTATAGAGCCGGCCAGCAGTGCAGCAGCCTGTTCATAATTCTGATACCCTGTCACGATCTCTACCAGTGTACATTCTGTCAGCCCCCTGCCCTTTGCTTCCAGGAATGCTTTTACAAGAAGAGTAAATGCCTCCTCGTTCAGCACACTGGTTCCCGGAACAAAGCGCTGTCCTTTCAGGCTCTCGATATAACGGCTTGCACGGACGGACGCATTCTGGATCAGCGTTCCGATGATTCTCAGCCGGTTTGCCTCCGCCAGGGTCATCCGCTGCCATGGGATCCCCCATACCATCAGGATCAGCTGCATCTCATCCTCAGAGTATACTGCGCTTGCCATCAGGGGCAGATCGGCCTCCATGGTTTTGTTGATATAGACCCGGCCGTTGATCAGTTCATTATACATTGCTCCCATGTCCGTATATTTTACAGAATTTCCCAGCTTCCGCGCCTCCGGCGAAGTAGCGGAGAACAATCTGGCATAATCCTGGTTCGCCACGAGATAGATTGCCACGTCTCTGCTGTCCATCAGCTCTGCCAGTACCTGCGCCGCGTAAAACAGCACTTCCTCGGTGGCATATTTTTCCAGGCTGGAAGTGATCTCATAGATCTTCCCAAGGCTGTCCTTGTGGTTGACAAGCTCTGCCTCAAAATTCCGTTTCATCCTGACATTACTATCATTGATCTCTGAGATATCATCGATCCTTTCATACAGATATCCCACTTCTTCCTCTTTGTCATCCTGGACATGGCGCAGACGGTCACGGATATATCCTACGACCATTCCCACGATGAACAATTGGGCCATCCACACATATGTATTATAGTCCAGCAGCACTTCGAACTGGATGTGTCCGTCGGCCTGCCTGAAGCAATATCCCGCTGCTGCCAGCAATGCGGAAAAGATTGCTTCCTGCTGTCCATAGATTGCCGCAAAGAGCAGTACATACAGCAGATAAAAATCCAGCCTGCCAAAATACTGGCTTCCGGAAGCCAGGTTGTTCAGTATATAGAAAATAAAGAATCCGATAATATTTTCCAAAAACGGAAGCAGGCTTTTCACAGTCACCTTCGTACCATGCCAGATCCTGCCGCCCAGGCCGCCTCCCACATCCTCAGCCTTCAAAAAGCTGTCGCTGTAACGCTTCATAAATGCCGCGACCTGAGCCACGCCCTCCGGATAATGGGTAAAGATCCGCTGGCCGTATTCATTCTCATATTGTCTTCCGTCCAGTATCTGGCGGTACATATCGCCTACGGACTGATCGGCAAGTGTGATCCCTGACCCCATCTTTTCCATGATGAGCTCCGCAAGCTCAATCTCATTGATCTGCTCCATGGACGAGATATGGTAGCAGGACTGGCCGGTCTGTTCCGCCGCGATCACCTTATAGACAAGCTCTACCGCGTCATTGATATAAAGCATGGAAAAGGTATTTCTGCTGTTTGCAGAGATCCTCCCGGTCTTCAGTGCTTCCAGGCACATCTTAAAGCAGGGATTCTCCTCCTCCTGCCCTTTCTGTGGTATCCCATATACATGATCCAGGCGCAGGATCACGGTGTCTGTCCCCTGCATATTCCGGTAATTGCCGCACATCTCCTCCCCCTGGGCTACAGCCAGCGCTTTGAAGCCTTTTGGAGATGCTGTCTCGGTCTCCGGAATGTCATTCGCATAGGAGCTGCTGAATACCTCATGGGACGAAAGGTAGATAAAACGCCCGTCCCCTGTCATGGAATATGCCGACAGAATATTGGTCAGCGCGGACATATAGCGCACGGATTCTGTCCTTCCATGATATTTCCAGTCAAAATTACTGTCATAAGCTCCCATAAACAGTACAACGTCAGGCCTTACACTCTCCATGATGTCCTTGACGCTCTCACTGTCATAGGGAAAATCATATCTCTGAAATACCCGTTTACGGGAAGTGCCCTGGTCTTTGTTCCCTCTTTTCTGTCCTGTCAGCAAGTAGATCCGATGATCACTCTTATTCAATTTGTCGATCATAGAATCCATGATCTTACTGGAACCGCCAATTAATAATACATTCATTATTCTCTGCCATCCTCATCTTAAATAATCTTTTTTGAATTCTCGAATCCCTGTTGTTTTCCACACACAAAAACAGGTAAGCTTTCTAAAATTTGATAAAAAGTTTACCCCCCCCCCCGGAAAAATCCCGTTATTTTCTTATATTTTTTTTCTTTTTATTTATGTGCCTGTATCATGCATTTGAAGAAGACCCTGCTCTGAGCCCCCTGCCCATAACATTGAGTAAATATTAACACAAATTTTATATATTTTCAACATCTATATATACACCGGCTTGCAAATTTTGTTACGCTCGGGTTACAGGTCACGCCTTGACCAGGCATGACCTGTAACTCAGGCCGTCATTTAAAATTGCCTACGGCAATGGACGGCCTGAATACCAGCTTTTATGTGCATCCTCCCGACCAATCAGCGTGGTGATTGGTCGGGGTGTGACATGTAACACGCTCGGTTACAGTTCACTGCCAAACAGGCCGCGAACTGTAACGCATCCAGCCTATTGAATTATGCTGTTTTGCGGCAACTCCGCTTTTTATTTCAATCGTTCCCGCAACACCTCCACCTTACACTCATGCCGCTTCTTTTCATCCTTTCTGTCATATGCGATCCCCACAGCCAGGATCCTCCCTGTACACTTGGGTTCCTCCCCCCATTTCCCATCAAAATTTAAGGCATACTTCCTGTCCTTGATCTGCCTGATCGCGCTGTCTACAGTATCGTCCACTTTCAATTCAATGATGATACCGTCGTCTTCTTTTTTATAAGGATAAAAAATATAATCCACATAGCCGGTCCCTGATCTGTCCTCCAGGCGGATATCATAATATTCCCGTGCCTGGAGGTATACAAAGGTAATTACCTTGGAAAGCTCCGATTCATCGCTATATCTGATCAGCGGGCTTTCCGTATTATGCACACGCTCTAAAAGCTCAACCATCGTATCGGTATCGCCTTTTTTCGTCGCCGTCAGCATCTTACCGGATTCTGCCGCCAGGCGGTAGATATAGCCGAAATCCGGCCTTTTCCTTACCATTTCCGCAAACTTATCCATCAATTCTTTATTCGGGATTGATACACAGCCATCCGCATAGCTCAAAAAGCCGTATACAACCATGGCTGAAAAAATCTCATCCTTTGTCTTAAGCTCCATGGAGACGGAAGCATATTCCTGTACATTTGCCGGCACCGGTGTCCCGCTCATCATAAGCGCAATATCTTCACGCATATTGGCGGTGTCATTTTTTACATAATAATAGATTTCATCATAAGGCCCGGAATTTGTCCAATAGCTCCCAATCTGATTGTATTCCAGCGCACCGACTACCGAGCGGGGATTGTACAGCCTTCTTCCTGACTTCGTCTGATAACCGTTATACCAGAGTCTCAGATCATTGCGGGACACCTTTGGATTTTCCTCCAGTTTGATGTAACGCTGATATAACGCATCCACCTCTTCATCTGTAAACCCGAAATACTCACTGTACTTTTCCATCGTTACCATCGAAAACTCAAAAAACATATTGAGTTCGGAACCGCTGGAGTATTTCGAAATTGGAAGAATCCCTGTCATATAGGCCATCTCAACATACGGCTGGTCCTTCAACAAAGTACTGAGGAACTTGGTGAATGCGTCCTTATCTTCCTGTGATACAAATTTCTGGTGGTAAATAAAATCCCACTCGTCCAGTATAAAGACAAACTTTTCACCGTCGCAGTATTCATAAATCTTTGTCAGCGCGTCCCAGATGGAATCGTCCTTTTTAACCGCAGCGTCAGGATAGGCCTTTCCCAAATCTGCAAGAAGTCCATCTTCTATTCTGGTAATATACTGCTTGTATGATCCGCAGTTTCTCGGCATCTCATTAAACGTAATCCTGATCACATTATGCTGATTCAGATGCTCTTTATACCACTCATACCCAGATACCTTTAATCTGTCAAATTCCCCGCTGCTGTCCACGCCCTTTCCCAAATAAGAAGCGATCATATTCGCTATCATCGTCTTTCCAAATCGGCGCGGCCTGGTAACGCAGATATATTTGAGTCCCTTTCCCCTACCAGTTTTCTCTTGTCTTGTTCTGCCATTTTTTTGTTCCAATATCGGCACAAGCTCATCCAGGATATCCGTTTTATCCACATAATATGTCAACGCACAATCCTCCTGAAATAAACCATATGCCTTTTTCCCATTCAGATAAATTCCCATTTTTGCCGGCACACTCCTTTCTGCATCGGCGATTCCTCAGTTTCCCGCTTCTATAACCCCAATCCTCGTTCCACACCTCATCATATATAGAAAAGGCGTAAAGCTATTTTCATTATCCTATGCTTCACGCCTTTTAAATCCTAAACCACTATATTATTAAATAATGCAGGTTCCGGAATCGGTACTCCTTCTTCCTTTGCTGTCTCTATCCACATATCCCGTACAATATTCACTTCCCTGAACGCTTCCTCCTGTGTCCTCCCATGCGCCATACATCCCTGTAGTTCCGGAATGCTTGCCACATAAATATCATCAATATTATCATATTGAATCAACACAGAATATTTTGACATTTTATCCCCCCAGTTCATGTAGATTAGCTCCCCTCTACATCTTCACAATCCTGACCTCCGTACTCTCATCTCCTCCCAGCTCCACGCTGACGCTCAATTTTCCGCTTAAGTTCGTGTTCATCTTCCCTGCAGACGCGCCGCCGATCAGCACCTCATACTCACTCTCAGGCTGCAGCTCCAGCGTAAAGTTCACGTCCTCCGGAGCGGAGATCCGAAAATTCACCTCCGTATCGGTTGCCTTGAAGTTCTCCACCGCACTGCCCGGGACGGATTCGTACACGAACATGCCGTTCCTTTCCAGCTTGGTGATTTCTGAAAATGTTTTTACTTTATAAAGATCGCCTTCAAATTCGAAATTATCCAGCTTTGTC
>CAYQBE010000026.1:18697-47065 GCA_964415625.1 uncultured Clostridium sp. | reverse complement strand
AGCGTAAGGTTGGTTTAGGACACGGCAACCTGGGCAAGATGCTTCTGGAAGACGATACAGATTGTTTCGCGTTCCTGGCAGGCCACGAGTCTTTTGCGGCAGCAGAAGGCGCGATTGGTATCGCGGAAAAGGCAAACAAAGTACGTAAAAAACCTCTGCGCGTCATCCTGAACGGACTTGGAAAAGACGCTGCAAAGATCATTTCCAGGATCAATGGGTTTACTTATGTTGAGACAGATTATGATTACTTCACAGGAGAACTGAAGGAAGTACAGAGAATCGCTTACTCTGACGGACTTCGCTCTAAAGTAAACTGCTACGGCGCAAATGACGTACGCGAGGGTGTTGCGATCATGCACAAGGAAGGCGTTGATGTTTCCATCACCGGTAACTCCACCAACCCGACCCGTTTCCAGCATCCGGTAGCAGGTACTTACAAGAAGGAATGTGTAGAACAGGGCAAGAAGTACTTCTCCGTAGCATCCGGCGGCGGTACAGGACGTACGCTGCATCCGGATAACATGGCAGCAGGCCCGGCTTCCTATGGTATGACAGATACATTGGGACGTATGCACTCTGATGCGCAGTTTGCAGGTTCCTCCTCTGTACCGGCTCACGTTGAGATGATGGGTCTGATCGGCGCAGGGAATAACCCGATGGTCGGCATGACGGTTGCAGTTGCGGTTTCCGTGGAGGAAGCGGCGAAGGCTGGGAAGTTCTGAGTATACACCGCAAATTGAAAATGCCGGAAGGCTTGAAAGCACCGCAATCATGGGGGTTGCGGTGCTTTTTTCAAATATGGGATAGAAAAATGCGTATGTCTGAAAATTGGTGTGAAAAGCGGTGAAAAAGCCCCCGTAGGTAACAAGGCGTAGGTAACAATAATAAGTTATTGTATGTGTGACGCATGCCACTAATCCCTAACCGTTGGGAACGGAACTGTCTTTTCGATTTAATGTAATCTACATGATACAGTACACGAGGAACCATTTCCGCCGCCTCTCCATATTTTAATAAAAAAGCAGTGCTTTAAAGCACGCTGCGAAAGGAGTCTTTTTTATGGAATATGGTAATCTGGTTCCGGTTGTGGGCATTGTCATGAATTTTACGGGCAGCGGATGCTGCAGCCAGATGGTCGCCCTGCGCGTGCAGGAAGGGATTATAAATATTGTCATCGATCAGGAGACGGAGGTGATCGACTGCAGGCAGCTCCGCCCGGGGATGCGGGTGGCGGCATTTTACGACAAGACCCTGCCGGTGCCGATGATCTTCCCGCCCCAATACCGTGCCGTGATCATTACCGTGCTTGGAAAAAACGAACAGATCGCGCTGAAATATTTTGACAGCGATCTGATTGCCGGGGATCATTCCCTGCAGTTGAATCAGGCACGCAGTACGGAAATCGAGACCGTCAACGGCCAGAACTTTTTCTGCGACATCGGAAACCGGTACCTTCTGGTTTATTATACGGTGACCACCAGAAGCATCCCGCCTCAGACAACCCCGAGAAAGATCGTAGTGCTGTGTTAAAGCATCCGTAAACAGGCGGTCACGATACGATCACCTGCGGTACAAAAAGCGGCTCCGGTCCCATGCCGTATCGGACGGGAGCCATTGCTGCTATGCCTGATCGATCAGCTCGGCCGCCTGAAGGGCGCGGGAGATGATGTGGAGGATCTCCGGCGGGAGTTCTGCCGTTTCCGGCAGGCAGTAGGACGCATTGTCAAGAAATGCGTTGGAAAGCTGATAGACATAATATTCCGCGTCATGCCGTTCTTCGGCAAGGGCTTCCCCCTTGACGCGCATTTCCCGGGTGTTCGTCTCCCGGCCGAGGCTCAGATCCGTGAGGATCTCCAGCATAATGCAGAAATGCTCCTCGTCCCATGCGGAGAGATACATGCATTTGCACAATCCTTTTGAAAAAAAGGGAAAATCCCCGTAACAGTCCAGTAATTCCTTAAATCGGGTGCGGTGTCCGGAATCCTCGAACATTTTTCCGGTGTCCAGTATTGAAAAATAGTTGTCTTTTCTGCTGCTCATAAAATGATTCCCCCTCTTGCTGATGTGCTTTATTCCGACCAGATATAATCCAGCCGGCCCTTCTCGATCTGGAAGCTGGTCTCCAGCATATAAGTAAATACATCCAGTGTTTTCTGTGTCTGTGTCAGATCGGAATTCGACAGATAGGTGTCAAATTTTATCGTCAGGATGATCAGTACGATCTCTGCCACCTCCTCCGGAGAGCTGCAGGTGATGGTTCCCTCCTGGTTGCCCTGACGGATGATGTCGGCCAGGATGGGGCGCAGGTTGCGGATCATGATATAGATATACTGCTGGTGCAGCAGGGCGCTCTGCTGCCGCTCCATATAGCTGCCTGCTTCCTGCCGGGAGAGCTCCATGGAAGAATCCCGGCAGGTCCGGAAGATGATCTCCATTTTAGTCAGTGCGTCCAGTCCGGGTGTCTGTACCAGTTCCTTGGCCTGCCGGATCGCGTCGGAATAAGAACGTTCGATCACGGCGTCCACAATTTCCTCTTTGGATTTGAAATAATAATAAATGCTTCCCTTGCCGATCCCCGCTTCCCTGGCAATCTCGCTGACGGAGATGGAGCGGGTATCCTTTTTGAGCATGAGTTTCTGCATGGAATCTAAAATTAAGTCTGACTTCTTATTATTATGCATATGATCGACTCCTTTATTGTCATATGCGTATTGTATCACAAAATGAAAAAAAGTCAAAACCTTATCAAAGGTCTCTGAACCGCCCGAATATAGCATTTTAGGCTTGAAAAAGCAATATCGATATGCTATATTTGATACAGTCCATTGATTGAATTACAGGTAAGTTTAGGAGGATATACAGGTATGTACCATTGTAATGTGCATTTCTACCTGGCAGGTCATCAGCGAAAGTTATTTGAGATCATAAAAGGAATGTCTCCGCTTGTGCATTTTACGCATGAATTTTCGGAGAGCAGCAGGCCGGATGCGGATCTGGCGGCGAAGGCAGATGTGATCCTTGCGGATCTTCAGGACATGGATGTCCTGGAAGCAGTGCCGAAGCTGCTTTCGGCCAAGAAAGAGGAAGCGGAGCTGATCCTGCTTGTGGAGAAGGATCAGATCCTTCTTTTGGCAGACAGACTGTCGGAAGTGAAGGATATATGGACCATGCCCATGTCAGATGACGAGATCCGCTTCCGCTTTCTGAGATGGCAGCAGACCTGTAAGATGAGCAGGGACTTCTGGCAGACCAGCCATTTTTTTGAATCCACCATCAACAATGTACCGAACCTGATCTGGTATAAGGACAAGAAGGGCATCCATATCAAGGTCAATGACAGCTTCTGCCGCACGGTCAATAAGACCAAGGAACAGGTAGAAGGACGGGGGCACGCGTATATCTGGGATGTAGAGCATGATGACCCGGCCTGTATCGAATCAGAGCTTGAGGTTATGAATACGAAAAAAACCTGTGTATCCGAGGAAACGGTGAAGACCGGAGACGGAACCCGGCTTTTGACTACGTATAAATCCCCGCTGTATGACTTGGACGGAAGTGTCATGGGGACAGTGGGAGTGGCGATTGATATTACCCAGGAGCGGGCCTATGAACAGGAGATCGTCCAGAAGAACCATACGCTGGAGACAATCTTTACGACCATGGACTGCGGTGTCATGACCCATTCCATAGACGGATCCCGCATTCTCAGCGTGAACCGTGCCGCGCTCAATATCCTGGGATATGATTCCCAGGAAGAACTGGTAGCGGAAGGCTTTGATATGGTCGCGGCCTCTGTGTTAGATGAGGATAAGGAGAAGCTCCGGGCATCTATCCGGGAACTGAAAAAAGAGGGCGACAGCGTCAGCGTGGAGTACCGCGTAGGGCACAAGGATGGTACGGTGTTGCATATCATGGGCAATGTCAAGCTCATGAAAGAAAACGGGGAGCTGTTCTACCAGCGCTTCCTTCTGGACTGTACGGCCCAGAAGCTGCAGGAGGAAAAGAAGGAACGGCGCCACATGGAGCTGGTGCAGGCGCTCAGTATTGATTATAATATCGTCTGCTTCTACGATCTGGATACGGGAGCCGGCAGTTCGCTGCGGATGCGGGAGAGCAGCAGAAAGCTGTTCGGAGACATCTTTACGGAGAGGCTTTCTTTCCAGGAGAGTATGGAGCAATACATACAGAAGTTCGTCTATGAGGAAGACCAGGAGACGCTGCGGCAGGATTTCTCTCAAGAAAACCTCAAAAAGGTACTGGAAGAAAAGAATCCCTATTATGTGAATTTCCGCACGTTCCGGGACGGCGAGATGAAATATTATCAATTGAAGATCGTGCGCGCGGGTGTCTGGAAGGACGGACATGGCATCGTTCTGGGGCTGCGCAGCGTGGATGAAGAGATCCGCAATGAGATGGAGCAGAAAAATCTGCTGCAGGACGCGCTTTTGCAGGCCAACAGGGCAAGCAAGGCGAAGAGTGTATTCCTTTCCAATATGTCCCATGATATCCGGACTCCGATGAATGCCATCGTAGGCTTTACGGCTCTTGCCATCACCCACATTGACCGGCCGGAGCAAGTGGAGGAGTATCTGAAAAAGATCATGACCTCGGGCAACCATCTGCTGAGCCTGATCAACGACGTGCTGGACATGAGCCGGATCGAGAGCGGTAAGATGCATCTGGAGGAAAAGCCCTGCAGCCTGCCGGATATCCTGCACGGCCTCAGGAGCATCGTACAGTCGGATATCCACGCGAAGCAGCTGGAGCTGTATATTGATACGGTAGATGTTCTGGATGAGGATATTTACTGCGATAAGCTCCGCCTGAACCAGGTGCTTTTAAACCTCCTGAGCAATGCCATCAAGTACACGACCGCAGGCGGCATCATCAGTATGCGGGTGATGGAAAAGCCCAGGGCGACGGCAGAATACGCAAGTTACGAATTCCATATCAAAGATACCGGCATCGGTATGAGCGAGGAGTTTATATCCCATATATTTGAACCATTCGAACGGGAGAAGAACAGTACCATCAGCGGGATCCAGGGAACCGGGCTGGGAATGGCGATCACGAAAAATATCGTGGATATGATGAACGGTTCCATTGAAGTGAAAAGTGAGCAGGGCGTAGGTACGGAATTTATTGTTTCCTTCACGTTCCGTCTGCATTCCGGTGCCAGGGAGCCTCAGAACATTCCCGAACTGAAGAACTGCCGGGCGCTGGTCGTGGATGATGATTTCAACACCTGCGACAGCGTGTCCTATATGCTGGGACAGATCGGAATGCGCGCGGAATGGACGCTGTCAGGAAAGGAAGCGGTACTGCGTACCCACCAGGCAGTTATGCGCGGGGATGAATACTGCGTGTATATCATTGACTGGATGCTTCCGGATATGAACGGCGTGGAGGTGACCCGCAGGATCCGAAAGGAGACAGGGGGCAATGTGCCGGTGATTGTCCTGACCGCATATGACTGGTCAGACATTGAGGAAGAGGCAATGGAAGCTGGGGTCACCGCATTCTGCAGCAAGCCGCTGTTTTTCTCGGAGCTTCGGAGCTGTCTGTATTCGATCGTGAATACGGATGAGGAAGAGGACAGCAAGTCCGATGAGAACAAGCGGCCAGATTTCCATACCGGACGTATCCTGCTGGCGGAGGACAACGAACTGAACCAGGAGATCGCGGAGGCGATCCTGGGAGACGCGGGCTTTGAAGTGGAGATTGCGGAAAACGGGCAGATCGCCGTGGAGATGCTCAGCCGTTCGGAGCATGGATATTATCAGCTGGTGCTTATGGATGTCCAGATGCCGGTGATGAATGGATACGAGGCGACCAGGGAGATCCGTGCATTGGATGACCGGGAACTTGCCGGGATTCCGATCCTGGCGATGACTGCCAATGCCTTTGAGGAAGACAAACAGGCGGCGATGAGATGCGGTATGGACGGACATATCGCGAAGCCGATCGATATTGACAACCTGTTCCGTACTCTGAACAAGATCCTGGATTGAATCAAGGATGGAAAATAAAAAGAGAGACGTACACCCTGTAGTGAATGTCTCTCTTTTCTTTCTATAGAATATGCTTTTTGATGGCCTCAAAGCTTTCCGCACTGATGACGTGTTCGATCCTGCAGGCATCGGCAACGGCAACCTCCGGATCGACTCCGAGCTGCTCCAGCCAGGAGGAAAGCAGTTTATGGCGTTCATAGATCCGGTCCGCAATCTCCTTTCCGCTCTCGGTCAGATAGATAAAGCCTTCCGGAGTTACGGTAATATGATTGCTTTCTCGGAGCTTTTTCATGGCAACGCTGACACTTGATTTTTTATAATCAAGCTCGGCCGCGATATCGACGGAACGCACCACAGGACGGGATTCGCTCAGGATCAATATGGTTTCCAGATAGTTTTCAGCAGATTCATTGGTATGCATGAGTGACTCACCTCGTTTCTTTGTTCCATGCTAACATAAATCCCGTTTTTTTTCAAGAATCAACCTCATTTTAGAAGAAAGAACGAAAGTTCGTCAGGATACCAATGTATGCAGAAAGGCTGCCAGTGGCAGGCTTTCTGTATGTTTTGAAAAAAATATATGAAAAAAAGAAAAAACTTGCATATTATTCATTTTAGATGTATAATTATGCAAGCGTTCCTGGAAATGGGAATCAAGGAAGAAAAAACTTTACTTTGGATAAGAACAGGTATATGATGTTTACTGGTTATATGAGAAAGGATGTGCAAAGGATGATCAAAGCAGGAATTATCGGAGCGACCGGGTATGCGGGAGGCGAGCTGGTGAGGCTTCTGTCCGCCCATAAGGAGACGGAGATCGTATGGTATGGCTCCAGAAGCTATATTGACCAGAAGTATGCGGATGTCTACAGAAATATGTTCCGGATCGTAGACGCGGCCTGTATGGATGATAATATGGAAGAACTGGCAGAACAGGCGGATGTGATCTTTACGGCCACGCCCCAGGGATTCTGCGCGTCGCTCGTCAATGAAGACATTTTGTCGAAGGTAAAGATCATTGACCTGAGCGCGGATTTCAGGATCAAGGATGTGTCCGTCTATGAGCAGTGGTATGGAATCCGCCATCAGAGCCCTCAGTTCCTGCCCGAGGCGGTCTACGGGCTGTGCGAGGTGAACCGGGAGGATGTGAAGAAGGCGCGGCTGGTGGCCAATCCGGGCTGCTATACGACTTGTTCGATCCTGACGGCGTATCCGCTGGCAAAGGAAGGACTGATCGATATGGGGACGCTGATCATCGACGCGAAATCCGGCGTTTCCGGCGCGGGAAGAGGAGCCAAGGTTCCAAACCTCTACTGTGAGGTCAATGAGAGCATCAAGGCATATGGAGTGGCATCCCACAGGCATACGCCGGAGATCGAAGAGCAGCTGGGATATGCGGCCGGTGAAAAGGTAGTGCTCAATTTTACCCCGCATCTGGTTCCCATGAACCGGGGGATCCTGGTTACGGAATATGCGACATTGAAGAGGAAGACCGATGAAGAGGAGGTCAAAGCCATCTATGACAAATACTATGGCGGGGAAGCGTTTGTCCGGGTGCTGGAAAACGGTGTCTGCCCGGAGACAAGATGGGTCGAAGGCAGTAATTATGTAGACATTGGTTTCAAGATTGATCCCCGGACCGGAAGGATCATCATGATGGGCGCCATCGACAATCTGGTAAAGGGCGCCGCGGGCCAGGCGGTCCAGAATATGAATCTGATGTTCGGGCTGAAGGAATCCGAGGGGCTGGAGCTTGTGCCGTTATTCCCGTGACAGGGAAGGCGGGCGCGCCCTGGGATTCATATTGGGAGGAATGGTATGATACGTACAATGACGATAGAAGACTATGACGGTGTATATGCGCTCTGGATGACGATCAGGGGCTTCGGGATCCGCAGCATTGATGATTCCAGGGAAGGCGTGGAGCGCTTTTTGAAACGGAATCCCACCACCAGTGTGGTGGCTGTGGAGGATGGAAAGGTGGTAGGCAGCATCCTCTGCGGGCATGACGGCCGGCGGGGATGCCTGTATCATGTGTGCGTGCATGAGGACTACAGAAGGCGGGGCATCGGCAAGGCGATGGTGGTGCAGGCCATGGAAGCGCTGAAGGCGGAACAGATCAGCAAGGTGTCCCTCATCGCGTTTACGAAAAATGACATTGGGAATGCGTTCTGGAATACCATCGGGTGGACGGAACGCCTGGATCTGAATTACTATGACTTTGTATTGAATACGGAAAATATCACGGCCTTTAACCAGCAGTGATCATAGAGAAAGAGAGGATGAAAGAGATGGAAATCATCAAAGGCGGAGTGACCGCAGCAAAGGGATTTCAGGCAGCAGCCGCTGCCGCGGGGATCAAATATGCGGATCGCACGGATATGGCAATGATCTACAGTGAAAAGCCCTGCAAGACGGCAGGCACATTTACTTCGAATATCGTAAAGGCGGCGCCGGTGAAATGGGACAGAGCCGTGGTGGAGAGCGGCGTAAAATCCCAGGTGGTGATCGTCAATTCCGGGATCGCCAATGCCTGTACCGGGGAAGAGGGTGACAGGATCTGCCGTGAGACCGCCGAAAAGGCGGCGGAGGTGCTTGGGATTGACAAGGAAGGCGTGCTGATCGGTTCCACCGGTGTGATCGGGATGCAGATTCCCATGGAACGGGTAAAGGCGGGGATCGAGAAGCTCTCCGCAGGCCTGGATGCAGATCTGGAGCATGGAAATAAGGCCGCGCGGGCGATCATGACCACGGACACCCGGGAAAAGGAAGTTGCCGTTCAGATCGAGATCGGAGGAAAGACTGTGACCATCGGCGGTATGGCAAAGGGCTCCGGCATGATCCATCCCAATATGTGCACCATGCTGGCGTTTGTCACGACAGACGCGGCAATCTCGAGGAAGGCATTGAAAAAGGCGCTGAGTGAGGATGTAAAGGATACCTACAATATGATCTCCGTGGACGGAGATACCTCTACCAACGATACCCTGCTGCTCCTGGCGAACGGTATGGCGAAAAATGAGAAGATCCGCTGCGGTACAACCGAGTACGAGAAGTTTGTAAAAGCCCTGCATTATGTCAATGAGACGCTTGCCAAAAAAATGGCAGGGGACGGCGAGGGAGCCACCGCGCTGTTTGAGGCGAAGGTGATCGGAGCATCCACCAAGGAGCAGGCAAAGACACTGGCAAAATCCATCGTCTGCTCCAACCTGACCAAAACCGCGATCGCGGGGCACGATGCCAACTGGGGGAGGATCCTGTGCGCCATGGGATATTCCGGGGCACAGTTTGATCCGGAAAAGGTGGATCTGTATCTGGAGAGCCAGGCAGGGAAGCTGCAGCTCGTCCGGGACGGGTCAGCCATCGATTACAGCGAGGAACAGGCAACGGAGATCCTGTCTCAGCCCGAGGTGACGGCCATTGCCGACATCAAGGAAGGAGAGGCTGTGGCGGCTGCATGGGGGTGCGATCTGACCCATGGATATATTGATATCAATGCGGATTACAGGAGTTGATATAATGATTCAGAACGGCAGCAGACGGGTTTGGGGTCTGCCGTTCATTCTATAAGATACAATTGATAAAAGACATGGAAAGAAGGACAGAACATGAATGAGAATATGCAGCAATATCTGGATAAGGCCCAGGTTCTGATCGAGGCGCTTCCCTATATCCAGCGTTTTAACCGGAAGATCATTGTGGTGAAGTACGGCGGAAGCGCGATGATCGATGACGAACTGAAAAAACAGGTCATTCAGGACGTGACTCTTTTGAAGCTGGTCGGGTTCAAACCCATCATTGTCCATGGAGGGGGCAAGGAGATCAGCAGATGGGTGGGAAAAGTCGGCATGGAGCCGAAATTTATCAACGGGCTGCGGGTGACCGACGAGGATACGATGGAAGTGGCCGAGATGGTGCTGGGAAAGGTCAACAAAGGACTGGTACAGCTGGTAGAGGAGCTGGGGGTGCGTGCCATCGGGATCAGCGGCAAGGACGGCGCGCTTCTCAAGGTAGACAAAAAATATGCGGACGGCCAGGATATCGGTTTTGTGGGAGACATCAAGGATGTCAACGCTGCCATCCTGTTCGATCTGCTGGAAAAGGATTTCCTGCCCATTGTCTGCCCAGTGGGAATGGATGATGATTACCGGACATACAACATCAATGCGGACGACGCGGCCTGTGCCATCGCCCGCGCGGTGAAGGCGGAAAAGCTGGCGTTTCTGACTGATATCGAGGGCGTATACAAGGATCCGGAGGATCCCAAAACGCTGATCTCGGAGCTGCGGGCAAAGGAGGCGCAGGAGCTGATCACGGACGGCTACATCGGAGGCGGCATGCTGCCCAAGCTCCAGAACTGTATCGATGCCATTGAAAACGGGGTTTCCCGGGTTCATATCCTGGATGGGCGGATTCCCCACTGTCTGCTGCTGGAGATCTTTACGAACAAGGGAATCGGCACAGCAATCTTAAATGACGCAGAAAGCAGGTATTATGATGGTGAATGAGAAGATCCAAGGGGCAGAGGAGCATCTGCTGCATATTTATAATCGTTTCCCGGTGGTATTAGACCATGGGGAAGGAGTGTATCTGTACGATACGGAAGGAAAGCAATATCTTGATTTCGCGGCCGGGATCGGAGTGAACGGGCTGGGGTATCACAACGCGGAGCTGAACGACGCGCTGAAAGCGCAGCTGGATAAGCTGACGCATATATCCAACCTGTATTACCATGAAAACTGCGGAGCGGCGGCTGATGCTCTGGCTGCCGCGTCCGGAATGGATAAGGTGTTTTTTACCAACAGCGGGGCGGAAGCCATTGAAGGAGCGTTAAAGACGGCCAGGAAGTATGCCTGGACAAAGAAGTCCGGAAGGTATGAGTTTATTGCCATGAACCATTCTTTCCACGGCAGGACCGTAGGCGCGGTGTCGGTCACCGGACATTCGGAGTACCGGGAACCCTTCGAGCCGCTGTTCCCGGGGGTACATTTTGCAGAGTATAACGATCTGGACAGCGTAAAGGCACTGGTCAGTGAAAAAACCTGCGGAATCATCCTGGAGCCTCTCCAGGGAGAGGGCGGGATCCATCCTGCCTCACAGGAATTTATGGAAGGCATCCGGAAGCTCTGCGACGAGCAGGATATCCTGATGATCTGTGATGAGGTGCAGTGCGGCATGGGACGGACCGGAACCATGTTCGCATGGCAGGGATACGGTGTGCGCCCCGATATCATGACCATGGCAAAGGCCATCGGAAACGGGATTCCGGTGGGGGCATTTGCCATGACGGAACGTGTGGCGGCGCAGTCTTTAAAGCCCGGGGACCATGGGACTACATACGGCGGAAATCCTCTGGCCTGCATGGCGGTACGAAAGGTGCTGGAGATTTTTGAAAAAGAGCAGATCGTGGAGCATGTAAAAAAGATCGAACCATATTTGACGGCGCGCCTGGATGAGCTGACGGAAAAAACGGACTGCATCCTGGAACGGCGGGGCAAAGGCCTGATGCAGGGCCTGGTGCTTGCAAAACCGTTTGCGGAAGTGAACCGCCGGGCGCTGGAAGAGGGCCTTCTTGTGATCTCTGCGGAAGGAAATGTACTCCGTCTTCTCCCTCCGCTGATCATCGAAGAAAAGCATGTGGATGAAATGATCGAAAAACTGGAAAGGGCGCTGTCCTGATTTCAGGGAGTTCCCTGTCAGGCGCGGCGCTGCCGGCTGTATTTTGCAGATTGTTTGCAGGTGTCAAGCTTTCTGCAGAGCCGGCGGCTCCGTGCCTGTCATTTTTTTGGCCGGTGAATAAAAAATTGCGATCCGAGCATACTATCCTCAGGCCGGACGAACCCTGCTGCTTCTTTAGATAAACAGGCAGCAGGCGGGGGCCGATCACGTAGGTATGGAGGTATATGCGGAATGATTGGTTTTTTGATCGCACTGTTATCCGGAGCTCTGATGAGTATACAGGGGGTATTTAACACTCAGGTGACCAAAACAGCCGGGATGTGGGTCTCCAACGCCTGGGTGCAGCTCAGTGCGTTTGCTGTCTGCTTTGTTATGTGGCTGGTCATGGGCCGGGATGATATTTCTGCCATCACCAGGGTGGAGCCTAAGTATATGCTGCTGGGAGGGGCCATCGGAGCCGGCATCACCTGGACGGTGATCAAGAGCGTCGGGGCGCTGGGACCGGCAAAGTCCGCGCTGCTGATCGTGATCGCGCAGCTGACGGTGGCATATCTGATCGAGCTCTTCGGACTGTTCGGCATGGAGAAGGCGCCCTGGGACTGGGTCAAGGCAGGAGGGCTCGTTCTGGCTCTTATCGGGATCGCCATTTTCCAGTGGGAAAGATAGAATGATGAAGCCCGTTTTGTCGGACATAATGATAAAATAAAGATAAAAATATTTTTAGCTATTGTAATTTAGGCACGAATTCGATACAATAGATATGTCTGGTGTAAAGGGGTTTGCACTGGTTTTCCCTGTGAGGATGAGATATGAACAGGAAAAAAATATGGACAGCAGCAGGAATGCTGGGCTTATGTATGGTATGCTTCTGGTGCGCGGGATGCGGACGTAAGAGTACGGATCAGCTGGAGACGCTCCGTTTGGAAGACGGCCGGGGTACGGAAGAAGATACCGCAGATCGGGACATTTCTTCGGAGAGGGAAGGATCTGAGAGCACAGAGGAGACCGGAGACAGAAAAGCAGCAGGAAACTTACAGGAGATTGGGAATGCAGATGCGGGCTCAGGCAGTCCGGAGCATATTTTTGTCTACGTATGCGGGGCGGTGAACACGCCTGGAGTCTATGAACTGGAGGCCGGCGCAAGGCTTTATGAGGCCATTGCGTGTGCAGGCGGCGTCCGGGAGGACGGGGCGGAAGAGAGCATCAACCAGGCTCAGGCCGTGTCAGACGGTGAGAGGCTTTACATTCCTACAGATGAAGAAGTCCGTCAGGGACTGGATGCGTATCTCATGTCCGGCAGCGCCGGAGGAGACGCAGCCGCAGGCTCACAGTCTGCAGTACCCGCCGGCGGCCCGTCCGGCAGCAGTGCCGGCGGTAAGGTAAATATCAACACGGCTTCCCGAGAGGAATTGAAGACTCTGAATGGGATCGGAGATACGAGAGCAGGAAGTATCGTCTCGTATCGGGAGTCTAACGGACCCTTTGGGAGCATCGAGGACCTGATGAAGGTGGAGGGAATTAAAGAAGGGGTATACAATAAACTCAAAGATGATATTACAGTAAATTAAAGGGAAGAGTCATATGAGTGCGAAAAAAATCTTAGTTGTGGATGATGAAAAGTTAATTGTGAAAGGGATTCGATTCAGTCTGGAACAGGACGGCATGGAGGTCGATTGTGCGTATGACGGGGAAGAAGCGCTCAGCCTTGCGAGGAAGTGCGAGTACGACCTGGTTATTCTCGACGTGATGCTTCCGAAGCTGGACGGCTTTGAGGTCTGCCAGCAGATCCGGGAATTTTCGGATATGCCGGTGGTAATGCTTACGGCGAAGAGCGAAGACATGGACAAGATTCTGGGACTGGAATACGGCGCAGATGATTATATCACCAAGCCCTTTAATATTCTTGAGGTGAAGGCCCGGATCAAGGCGATCATGCGCAGGACCGCGCGTAAGGAGGAGGCTCCTCAGAGCACGATACTGGTCAAGGGCAATATGAAGATCGACTGCGAGAGCAGGAGAGTATTTATCGGAGAACGGGAGATCAACCTGACAGCAAAAGAATTTGACGCACTGGAGCTTCTCGCCACGAACCCCAATAAGGTATACAGCAGGGAGAATCTGCTGAACATCGTGTGGGGCGCAGATTATCCCGGAGGCGCCAGAACCGTGGATGTACATATCAGAAGGCTGAGGGAGAAGATCGAGATCAATCCAAGCGAACCGCAGTACGTCCATACCAAGTGGGGAGTTGGTTACTATTTCAAAGGTTAAATTTCATTTTCAGATCAGAGATACTATCATAAGAAGCCTGTATTTTCGGATCATAGTGGTCATTTTATGTGCGGGGATACTGCCGGGCATCATTGCTTATATGGGGATCATCAAAGCATATGAATCCAGGGCGGTTTCTCTGCGCACGGCGGAAATACAGAATCAATGCACAATTCTATGTGATCAGCTGAACAGCTACAATTATCTGACGGATAATTCTTCCGAAGTCGTCAATGCCAGCCTGACACAGTTGACTAATATTTATAACGGACGGGTCATGATTGTCAATAGAGAACTGACGGTGATCAAGGATACCTATGCCCTGGACGAAGGAAAGACGATCGTTTCGGAAAATGTCATCCGGTGCATGAAGGGAGAAAGCACCAATTATTATGACAAGAAAAACCGTTATATTGAGGTGACATCCCCGATCACGGAGGCCGGGTCGGAGGAGATCGCCGGGGTGATGCTGGCCAGTGTTTCTACGGATACGATTGAGGACAGCCTGCGGATTTTTTATACAAAGGGCAGGGGGATCCTGTGGATCATCGGGATCCTGATGCTGGCTTTTTCCGTATTGGTTGCCTATCTGCTGGTACAGCCCCTGAGGAAGATCCGAAATGACATCGAGAATATCACGGAAGGCTTTGAGGACGAAGAACTGCATGTCAATACGTACCGGGAGACCCGGCAGATTTCCGAGGCGTTTAACAAGCTGCTGGGAAGGCTGAAAACGGTGGATGCTTCCAGGGAGGAATTTGTGTCCAACGTGTCCCATGAGCTCAAGACCCCGCTGGCGTCCATGAAGGTGCTGGCGGATTCCCTCGTACTGCAGGAGCAGGCGCCTGTGGAGCTGTATCAGGAGTTTATGGAAGACATTGCGAAAGAGATCGACCGGGAGAACGACATCATCAATGATCTGCTGACCCTGGTGAAGATGGGCAAGACTGCGCCGGATCTGAACATCGCGCCGGTCAATATCAACCAGCTTCTGGAGCTGATCCTAAAGCGGCTCAAGCCCATTGCGGAGAAGAAGAATGTGGAGGTCGTCATGGAAAGCTTCCGCCCTGTGACAGCGGAGATCGATGAGGTGAAGATGACTCTGGCAGTGTCCAACCTGGTGGAAAATGCGATCAAGTATAACAACGAGGGCGGGTGGGTGCATGTGTCATTGAACGCGGACCACAAGTTCTTTTATATCAAAGTGGCGGATTCCGGAATCGGGATTCCGAAGGAAGACCAGGATCATATATTCGAACGTTTTTACCGGGTGGACAAGTCCCATTCCCGGGAGATCGGCGGGACGGGCCTGGGGCTGTCTATTGCAAGGAATGCAGTGATCATACACCGGGGTTCCATCAAGGTATACAGCAATCCGGGCGAGGGAACCACATTTACGGTCCGGGTGCCCATGATCTACGTATCCGCCCAGGCCGTATAGACGGAAGCTCTGATTTTGCGGAGTGGAAGCTGCAGACAGGGGCAGTGTAAAGAGGATGCGGCAGGCAGGCGGCCAGCCGGGCAAATTTACTGCATTTCAGATAAGGGGGAACAGGATGAAACATAGAAAAGAGAGATGGATGTCCGCAGGCGCAGCAGCCTGCTGTCTGCTGTGTCTGCTCCCGTCCTGTGCAAAACAGACAAGGATCGAAGAAGGGGAAGATTTTGTCTACTGTATCAACGGCGAGGGAACCGGCCTGTTTAAAGTGGCCTGTGACATTTCGCAGGAGACGCCGGACGACGGGGCGGAGGCAGCGCTGGAAAAGATGGCGAGCCCGTCGGAGGACATTGAATATATGCCTGCCATTCCGGAGGATGTCAAGGTGAAGTCCCTAAAGGTAGAGCACGATATCGCATATATTGACTTTAATAAAAAATATTATGAAATCCCTGCCATTGAGGAGAAGCTGGTGCGCGCCGCGGTGGTGCAGACACTGGTGCGGCTGGACGGGATCAACGGAGTATGGATCACCGTAGAAGAGGAAACCCTGAAAAATGAGTCCGGAAAGGTTTTGGGGGTTATGAATGGGGATGATTTTGCGGAGAGCGCCGGCTCGCCCCTCAGTTCCTATGAGCGGACGACGCTGACCCTGTTTTTTGCGAATGAATCCGGCGACCAGCTGGTCCGTCAGCAGATGGATGTCAGATATAACACCAATGTTCCCAGGGAAAAGCTGATCGTGGAAAAGCTGATGGGAGGTCCGAAAAAAAGCGGGGCCTATCCGACGCTGAACCCTTCGGCCGCGCTTCTGAGCGTGACGGTCAAGGAGGGAACCTGTTACGTCAATTTTGACTCGGAATTTCTCAACAGCGTTTATGACGTCCGGCCGGAGGTAGCCATTTATTCCCTTGTAAATTCCCTGTTGGAGGGAACCGGCGCGGGCAGCGTGCAGATCATGGTCAACGGAGAGAAGAATGTGTCCTACCAGGAGACCGTGGACCTGTCGCAGCCGCTGGAACGGGATCTGTCCTGGGAAGAAGAGAAGGAGGAAGGATGACAAAAAGACCGCTCTGCCTGGCTGCGGTTTTGCTGATCGGGATACAGGCGTTCCTTGTGGGCGGGCTTCGGATCGCGAAGGATCTGAGGCCTTCCCCGTTGGAACTTGCCGCAGAAGACAGAGAGGCGATAAGCCTTACGGGAACTGTCTTACGGAGAGAAGAAAAACCCAAATACCAGGTTTATTATCTGACGGACAATCAGGTCCGTCTGGAAGAACAGATCATAGAAGAATCGAAAATTCTTGTTTATGTCAAACGTGAAGAATCACAAACTTTCCAAGATCATAATGTTCAGGAAGTAAAAGAAATTGCCGTCGGCAACAAACTCTATCTTACCGGGGAAGTCCATTTTTTTCAGGAGGCTTCCAATCCGGGGAATTTTGATCAAAAATTTTATTATCAGAAACAGGGGATCCATGCCAGTGTGTGGGCAGAAGAGGTTCAGATCATGGATTCCCGGGTATGGCATGTCCGGGAAGGTTTAAGCGTGTTCCGCTGCCGCTGGAAGGAACGGCTGGTATCCGCCCTGGGGGAGTACTATGGAAACAGCATGTCCGCGATCCTGCTGGGAGATAAGAGCGAACTGGATTCCGAACTAAAAGAACTGTACCAGAAAAGCGGGATTGGCCACATATTGGCGATATCCGGTCTCCACATGTCCTTTCTCGGAACCGGGTTTTACAAGTTACTTCGAAAATCCGGCCTGTCATTTCTGCAGGCGGGTCTTGCCGGAATCTTATTTTTGCTGTTGTATACACTGATGATTGGCTGGGGCGTGTCCAGCCTGAGGGCGCTGGTCATGTTCCTGGTGCGGATCGGCGCGGACATGTCCGGAAGAACCTACGATCTGCCCACCAGCCTGGCTGTGGCGGCGGCCGTGGTTATGCTTTGGCAGCCTCTGTACCTGCTGGATGCCGGATTCCTGCTGTCCTTCGGGGCGATCCTTGGGATCGTACTGGTGTATCCAGTGCTGGATGGATTTCAGGCAGCTCCAAAGGCATTGTGCGCCGGGCTGTCCATTCATCTGATGCTGCTTCCGGTGATGCTGTATTATTACTTTGAATTTCCGCTGTATTCCCTGCTGCTGAATCTCCTGGTGGTTCCGCTGATGTCTGTAATCCTTGGCGCGGGGATTGCCGGTTCGGCGCTGTCTGTGCTGTGGGCAGGCGGAGGAATGGGGATTCTGCAGGCCTGCAAAGGCATCCTGTGGGTTTATGAGAAAGCCTGCGGGTTGTCCATGGAGCTGCCCGCCGCCAGGATCGTGACCGGACAGCCCGAAAACATATGGATAGCAGCCTATTATATTGTTTTGTTCGGCGGATGTATGGCCGGGCTGGCTTCCATCCGGTACCGAAAGCAACATGAAAAAGAACCGTACAAAAAATCGCAGAAAAGGGAGAAAGAACAGACAGGAAGCATCCGGCGTGAGACCTGTTTCGTAAGGGCTGTCATGGTCGCCTTACCGGTCATTTTTTGCCTGATCTGCGCGTGCGGCCATGGAAAGCAGGGAGAACTGCAGGTTGTCATGCTTGACGTGGGACAGGGCGATGGGCTGTATATCCGTACGCCTTCCGGCAGGCACTATCTGATCGACGGCGGAAGTACGGATGTGTCAAAGGTGGGAGCTTACCGGATCGAGCCCTTTTTAAAATCCAGGGGAGTCTGCGAACTGGATTACGTGTTCATTTCCCACGGGGACGCAGACCATATCAACGGGGTGGAGGAGCTTCTGGAAAATCAGGCTATGGGAATCCGGATCCGTACACTGGTGCTGCCGGAGGAGAAGGTGCTGGATGAAGCATTATTAGAGCTGGCTATAAAGGCGGAGCGCTATGGTACAAAAGCGGTGACAATCCAGGAAGGGCAGCAGGTCCAGGACGGCGGGATGACGCTCACCTGCCTGGCACCTGCCTCGGATTACGGCGGAGAGATCGGAAACGCCTCATCCATGGTGCTTGCTCTGAAATACCAGGAGTTTGATATGCTCTTTACCGGAGATGTGGAAGGGGACGGAGAATACGCACTGACAGAAAGCGGGGATTTATCAAAATGCGATATCCTGAAAGTGGCTCACCACGGGTCGAAAAATTCTACATCGGACGCATTCCTGGAAAAGGCGGATCCGGCCATTGGATTCATTTCCGCAGGACGGAACAACCGATACAGCCATCCGCACCAGGAGACATTGGAACGGCTGGGGCGGTTTGGGTGTCGGCTGTTCAGTACCCAGGACTGCGGGGCAGTGACAGTGAAAACAGATGGAAGTAAGATGGAGATGGAAGGGTATTTGGGAACGGCTGAGATTCCTCCATAAATGTGTAAAATAGTCGTAGTTCTTATAGTGATCAATATTTGTAGAACATGCAATCTCCGCATATGTAAGGAAATGCTTTGCAAAATAGAACGTTTTCCTTTATAATATAGAAGCTATGAAAAGTTTGAATGAGGATTTAAGGACAGGACAATTGAAGCAGATCTATCTTCTCTTCGGAGAAGAGGGCTATCTGAAAAGGCAGTACAGGGACCGCCTGACCAGGGCTGTGCTTCCCGAAGGGGACACGATGAATTATGCCTGTTATGAAGGGAAGGGCATTGAGATCAGGGAAGTCATCGACCTGGCGGAGACTATGCCGTTTTTTGCCGAGCGAAGGCTGATCGTGTTTGAGAACTCGGGATTTTTCAAGAGCGGCGGGACAGAACTGGCGGATTATATCAAGGAGCTGCCGGAGACCACCAGCTTCCTTTTCGTGGAAAATGAAGTGGACAAGCGGAGCAAGCTGTATAAGGCAGTGAAGGCTAAGGGCCGCGCAGTCGAGCTGGGCTTTCAGGATGAAGCGACCCTGAAGCGCTGGGTGGCCGGGCTGATCCGGAAGGAAAACAGGCAGGTCAGCGAGCAGACCATCGTATATTTCCTGAATAAGACAGGAACCGATATGGAGAATATCACGAAGGAGCTGGAAAAGCTGTTCTGCTATACCTTCGGGCGGGACGCGATCACCAAGGAGGACGTGGATGCAGTCTGCGTGACCCAGATCACCAATCATATTTTCGAGATGGTGGATGCGGTGGCGCAGAAGAAACAGAGAAAAGCGCTGGAGTTATATTATGACCTTCTGGCCTTAAAGGAACCGCCCATGCGGATCCTGTTTTTGATGATCCGGCAGTATCGGATCCTGCTCCAGGTGAAAGGGCTTTTGAAAGCCGGATATGGAAGAAAAGAGGTTGCTTCCAAGGCTGGGCTGCATCCGTTTGTGGCCGGAAAGTATATGGATCAGGCGAAGCATTTCCCAGGCCAGGAGCTAAGGGCCATCATGGAGGAAGGCGCCGAGCTGGAGCAGTCCGTGAAGACTGGGAGGCTGACGGACCACCTGGCAGTGGAACTGTTTCTTGTGAAATATTCATCGTAGCTGCTTAAAAAGAACTTGTACAGATTGCGCAGAATATTTCTTCAAGTGTGCAGGCCAAAAAATGCAGGCGTAGGAAAGCAGATACGATTCATCATGATTGAGGAGGAAGAGACGTGGCAGAGATAGAACAGAGTAAAATACGGAATTTTTGTATTATTGCCCATATAGACCATGGGAAATCCACACTGGCGGACCGGATCATTGAGAAGACCGGGCTTCTGACCAGCCGGGAGATGCAGTCCCAGGTGCTGGACAACATGGATCTGGAGCGGGAGCGGGGCATTACCATCAAGGCTCAGGCGGTGCGCACGGTCTATAAGGCAAGAAACGGAGAAGAATACATTTTCAATTTGATCGATACGCCGGGGCATGTGGATTTTAACTATGAGGTTTCCCGGAGCCTGGCGGCCTGTGACGGGGCGATCCTGGTGGTGGACGCGGCCCAGGGGGTGGAAGCCCAGACCCTGGCAAATGTCTACCTGGCGCTGGATCATGACCTGGATGTCATGCCCGTGATCAATAAGATCGATCTGCCCAGCGCGGAGCCAGAGCGGGTCAAGGAGGAGATTGAGGATGTGATCGGCATTGATGCCCAGGAGGCGCCCCTGATTTCCGCAAAAACCGGGCTGAATGTGGATGATGTACTGGAAGAGATCATCCGGCAGATCCCGGCGCCCGAAGGGGATCCGCAGGCGCCGCTGCAGGCACTGATCTTTGATTCTGTGTATGACTCCTACCGGGGCGTGATCGTGTTCTGCCGGATCAAGGAAGGACAGATCCGCAAAGGGACACAGATCCTGATGATGGCTACCGGAGCAAAGGCGGAAGTGGTGGAGGTCGGGTATTTTGGCGCCGGGCAGTTTATCCCGTGTGAGGAACTGAGCGCCGGTATGGTGGGATACATTACCGCCAGCCTGAAAAATGTAAAGGATACCCGGGTGGGGGATACCGTGACGGATGCGCAGCGTCCCTGTGAGGAACCTCTTCCGGGATATAAAAAAGTGAATCCTATGGTGTACTGCGGCATGTACCCGGCGGACGGGGCAAAATATCCGGATCTTCGGGATGCACTGGAAAAGCTGCAGCTCAACGATGCAGCCCTGCAGTTTGAGCCGGAGACCTCGGTTGCGCTGGGCTTTGGATTCCGCTGCGGGTTTCTGGGCCTTCTGCATCTGGAGATCATCCAGGAACGTCTGGAACGGGAGTACAATCTGGACCTGGTGACCACTGCGCCCAGTGTAATCTACAAGGTGCATAAGACCAACGGAGAGGTCATTGACCTGACCAATCCCACCAACCTGCCGGATCCGGCGGAGATCGAATATATGGAGGAGCCCCTGGTGAAGGCGGAGATCATGGTGACCTCAGAATTTATCGGAGCCATCATGGATCTGTGCCAGGAGCGCCGGGGGGCTTACCAGAGCATGGAATACATCGAAGAAAAGCGGGCCGTGCTGCATTATCATCTGCCCCTCAATGAGATCATCTATGACTTTTTTGACGCGCTCAAATCCCGGTCCAGAGGCTATGCTTCTTTTGACTATGAGCTGATGGGCTACGAACGGTCAGAGCTTGTGAAGCTGGATATCCTCATCAATAAGGAGGAGGTGGATGCCTTGTCCTTCATCGTCCACAGCGGAACGGCTTATGAGCGCGGACGGAAGATGTGTGAAAAGCTGAAATCAGAAATACCGCGGCAGCTGTTTGAGATCCCGATCCAGGCGGCCATCGGAAGCAAGATCATTGCCAGGGAGACGGTCAAGGCATTGCGCAAGGACGTGCTGGCGAAGTGCTACGGCGGCGATATCACCCGAAAGAAAAAGCTTCTGGAAAAGCAGAAGGAAGGCAAGAAGCGGATGCGCCAGGTGGGAAATGTAGAAATTCCGCAGAAGGCATTTATGAGTGTGTTGAAGCTGGATGAGGATTAATAGCTGCGGCAATTCATAAATTACAGTGCCTTACACGGTGTCATGCACTCGATGCGAGGCATCCGGCTATTACGGTAACGGATGAACAAGGGACTTGATAAGATTGTGAATGAACTGGAATTATATGTGCATATTCCGTTTTGTGTCCGGAAATGTGCCTACTGCGATTTTTTATCCTTCCCGTCGAATGAGGCTTTGCGGCGGGAATATGTAGATGCCCTGATCCGGGAGATACGGAGCTGTAAGAACCCATATCAGGGCTATAAGGTGCCTACTGTCTTTCTCGGCGGAGGAACTCCTTCCATCCTGTCTGCGGCTCAGATTCAGTCGATTTTTTCCGCGATCCGGGAGACGTTCCGGGTGGATCCTGAGGCGGAGATCACCATGGAGGTGAACCCGGGAACTGTGACAGAGGAAAAGCTGCTGGCCTGGAAAAGAGCCGGGGTGAACCGGATCTCTATCGGACTGCAGTCTGTCCGGGATGAGGAGCTGCGGATGCTGGGGAGGATTCATGATTACCGGCAATTTCTGAATACCTGGAAGCTGGTCCGGCAGGCAGGCATGGAAAATGTAAATATCGACCTGATTTCCGCGATCCCGGGGCAGACTCCCGAGAGCTGGCGGGAGACACTGAGAAAAACAGCCGAGCTGGCACCAGAGCATCTATCCGTATACAGCCTGATCATTGAAGAAGGAACTCCTTTTTATGAGCGGTACAGCGATGCGCCGAAGGAGTTGCGGCCAGAGGACAGAGGAATAAAAAAAGATGCTTTTCAGGATGTGCGGGACGAAGCGCAAGATTCGGCAGATCCGGCCGGCGCTTCCGGATCAGATGACCTGCAGTATCCGCCTCTGCCCGATGAAGAGACGGAGCGGCTCATGTATGAGGAGACGGAGAACATCTTAGCAGAATACGGATATGCCAGATATGAGATCTCCAACTACGCTAAGCCGGGCTGTGCCTGCAGGCATAATATAGGCTACTGGCAGCGGAAAGCGTACTTAGGGATCGGACTCGGCTCCTCATCGCTGATCGGAAAGACCCGGTTTTGCCATACGTCGGATATGGAAATCTATCTGGCCTGCGCCGGAGATCCGGGTAAGATCTGCGAAGAAGAGCAATTACTGTCTGAAAAGGATGAAATGGAGGAGTTCATGTTTCTTGGACTGCGGATGATGTGCGGTGTGAGAAAGTCCGAATTTCTCCGTTTATTCGGCGTTCCTGTGGATTCAATTTATGGAGAACCATTAAAAAAGCTGCAGGGACATGGACTTTTAGAGATTGGGAAAGATACGATAAAACTTACAAGGAGAGGAATTGATATCAGCAATTATGTATTTGAACAGTTCCTGCTGTCTTAAGTGATAAAAATGTACCCGTTTACGGGAAGGGGATGGAGGGGCTATTCACAGCCGCTTCACGCCAATGGAGGAAAATCATGGAACAGAATCAACTTGCAGTGAAGCTGACGCAGCAGATGGTACGGATCGACAGTACGAATCCGGGTACCGGTGAGAAAGGAATGGAACAGTTTCTGCTTTCCTTCGGACAAAAGCTGCAAAATGGGAATGACCGTGTCAAAGTCCGGACGGAGGAAGTGCTGCCCGGCAGGAATAATGTGATGCTTTCCCTGCCGGGAACGGAAGAAAAGCCGGAATTGATCTTCCTCTGCCATATGGATACCGTTCCGGCAGGCAAGGGATGGGAGGAAGATCCGTTTTCCGGGGAGATCAGGGAAAATCGGCTGTATGGCCGGGGATCCTGCGACATGAAATCCGGGTTTGCCTGCGCGCTGTCCGCATTTCAAAGTGCGGCGGAGTATTTCCGGGATGGGAAGATAGCCGGCCGGACCCTGAAGGTGATCGGCACGATAGATGAAGAGGGAAATATGGCCGGGGCGGAAAAAGCAATCGAATCGGGGTGGGTCACAAAGGACTCCCTGGTACTGGATATGGAACCTACCAACGGGGAGCTGCAGGCAGCCCACAAGGGACGCCTCTGGTTCGAGATAACCGTGGAAGGGATCACGGCTCATGCCGCCACGCCATGGAAGGGGGCAGATGCCATTGCGGCGATGGCAGAGGTCATCTCCAGTATACGAAAGGATTTTACAGAGCTTGCGCAGCATCCTCAGATGGGAGCGTCCACGGTCTCTTTTGGCCGGATTTCTGGCGGAAGCCAGCCCTATGTGGTATCGGAGCAGTGTACGGTAACTGTGGATATGCGGCTTGTCCCTTCTTATACAAGGGAGGACGGGGAGCAGATGGTGAAAAAAGCGGCGGAGAAAGCAGAGAACGCGGTTCCAAAAGCAAAGGTGACCTATCGGATCACCGGGGACCGTCCCGCCATTGAGATGGACGAGACCTCCGAGCTGTTCGGCAGGCTTCAGGATTCCTGCAGCAAGGTGACAGGAAGGCCTGCGGAAACAGGAGTATTTCCGGGATATACGGATACCGCGGTGATCGCGGGAAAACTGGGAAACAAAAATGCGATGTCCTACGGCCCGGGCGACCTGGAGCTGGCTCACAAGCCTCAGGAATCGGTTCCTGTTGAAGACATCCTGCGCTGCGAGAACGTTTTAAAAGAACTGGTGAGGAATCTGTGAAAGAAGCAGCACAGATCCTTTTGGAAGATCGTTAAAAATACGCCTGTTCCGGGAGACGATATATTATACGTCAGAGGGTACAGGCGTTATCTGCTCTTTAGGAGTTGCGGAAAAATAACTGACACAACTTGACTTGTCTGTATCACTTATTTTTTTACAACTCCTTACAGCTGGAATAAAATCCCAAGAATGGCTCCGCAGCCGATCCAGAGGATCGGGTGGAGCTTTTTTAATGGCTTCCACTGCAGCAGCAGAAAGATCACAAGGCAGATCCCCATCGAAGAGTAATGGAACACAGGCTTCGGCTGTGTCAGATCTGCAAAGGTAATGACAGCGATCTGCCATACCGCATATCCGATCAGTGACGCGATCATGGGACGTATGCCGTAAAATGCGGCACGGACATATTTGTTTTCACTGAAATCAGACATAAATTTTGCGATTATGACAATGATAATGATAGCAGGAGAAACCAGGCTCATAGTGGCCAGGACGGCGCCCGGAATCCCGGCAGCATGAAAGCCTGCATAAGTGGCCATGTTGATTCCGATGGGGCCGGGCGTGCTCTCGCTGATGGCGATCATATCCGCCAGCTCGGAAGCAGTGAACCAGGGGTATTTCTGCGCCAGATCCATCAGGAAGGGAACCGTGGCCATGCCGCCGCCGATGGAGAATAAACCGATTTTGAAAAATTCAATAAATAAAGTCAGATAGATCATGATCCAGCCTTCTCCTTTCTGATATTTACGAAGATTCCGATCACAGCCGCGCACACGACAAGCACGATCGTAGGAATCGGTGAAAATGTAGCAAGAAGAAAACCGGCCAGGAATAAAAGCACTCCAAGCTTGTCCTTGATCCCTGCTTTGGCAAGGGAAAGGATCGTATTGAGCATCATGGCGCAGACCGCGACCCGGATGCCGGACAGCGCGTGGATCACCAGTGGCTCCGCGATAAACCGGTTTAATATGGTGGCGATCAGAGTGATGATGATCAGGGATGGGGTGACCATGCCCAGGGTACCGCAGATGGCGCCGATGATCCCGGCCTGTTCATAGCCGATATAGGTCGAGGTGTTGACCGCGATGATGCCCGGGGTACACTGCCCGATGGCATAGATATCCAGCAGTTCTTCCTCGTTGGTCCAGCCTTTTTTTTCAATGACCTCTTTTTTCAGCATGGGCAGCATCGCCATACCGCCGCCGAACGTAAGGCCGCCTACACGAAGAAATGTAACATATAATTCCCACAGCTTTTTCATAATGTGAACCTCCAGCTTTTGCCATACGGCAGACCACAGACCTGTCTGCTGCCGTTCTGTATAATTACCAAATTATATTACGATATTTTATGGAGAATGGCAAGGGGAAGTAAAAAAGATAAAAAATATATAAAGTATGTTGACAAACGGAAATCAAGGTGCTATCTTAATATACGTAAGATGTTAGCACTCAAATCAAGGGAGTGCTAATAGAAAAAAACAAAATGCAGAATCTGGTCCGAAGGGACAAAAAAAGGGGGGACATGATGGCAGCGGAATTGAGTGAAAGAAAGCATACCATATTACGGGCTATCATCCAGAATTATCTGGAGACCGGGGAACCGGTCGGATCCAGGACCCTTTCCAAGTCAACGGATCTGAAGCTGAGTTCTGCAACGATCCGCAATGAGATGGCGGATCTGGAAGATCTGGGCTATATATTCCAGCCCCATACTTCCGCCGGACGGATTCCCTCAGATAAGGGATACCGTTTATATGTAGATATGCTGATGCAGGATAAGGAGCAGGAGCTGGAAGAGCTCAAAAGCGTGATGCTTGAGAAGACGGACCGGGTGGAGAAGGTACTTAAGCAGGCTGCCAAGGTGCTGGCTGCGAATACCAATTACGCGACCATGGTTTCCTCCCCTGTGAACAGGAGGAATACATTAAAGTTCATCCAGCTGTCCCAGGTAGACGCTCAGCAGATCGTGGCAGTGATCGTGATGAGCGGCAACGTGATCAAGAACAAGATCATTGATGTGGGAGAGATGCTCGGCAACGAGACACTGCTCAAGCTGAATATGCTTTTGAATACTACATTGAACGGGATGTCCATTGAAGAGATCAACTTAGGACTGATCGCCCGGCTGAAGGAGCAGGCCGGCATCCACAGCAATGTGATCAGCAATGTACTGGATGCGGTAGCGGATATCATCCACGTGGAGGATGATATGGAGATCTACACAAGCGGGGCGACCAACATTTTCAAGTATCCGGAGCTCAGTGACAAGCAGAATGCACAGGAGATCCTCAATGCATTTGAAGAGAAGCAGCAGCTGGCGGAACTGGTAACGGAGACCTTATCCAGTGAAGAGAATCATGGGATCCAGGTCTATATCGGCGATGAAGCGCCGGTGAAGACGATGCGTGACTGCAGTGTCGTTACGGCAACCTACGATCTGGGAGACGGGATGAAGGGTACGATCGGCATCATCGGCCCCAAGCGGATGGACTATGAGCACGTCATGAAGACGCTGAAGACCCTGCAGAGTAAGTTGGATGCGATCAACAAGAAAGATTTGGATGAAGATGAATTAGGAAGGTGAAGCTGGTGGAAGAAAAGATGACCAAGGAAGATATGGTAAAGGAAGCCGTGGAGGAAGCAAAGGCAAAAGCAGAACAGGCAGCCCGGGAGCAGGCACAGGAGGGTGAGGACCCGGAGGAAGAGACAGACTGCATGGAGGAAGCGGACGCTTCGGCCGGGGAAGACGCGGCAGAGGAGGAAGATTCCGGGGAACCCTCGGAGGAGGAATCCGATGAAGAGGGGCAGGAGGAAGAGAAGAAGGGCAGAAAGCTTTTCGGAAAGAAGAATAAAAAGGACAAAAAGGACGAAAAGATCGAAGAGCTGACGGATCGGCTTACCCGTCAGATGGCAGAGTTTGATAACTTCCGCAAGCGTACGGATAAGGAGAAATCCCAGATGTACGAGATTGGCGCGAAAGATATCATAAATAAAATTCTTCCCGTCGTGGACAATTTTGAACGCGGCCTGGCAGCAGTGCCGGAGGAAGAAAAGAAAAACCCGATCCTGGAAGGGATGGAGAAGGTTTACAAGCAGTTGATGACTACACTGGAAGAGATCGGGGTAAAACCGATCGAAGCAGTGGGCCAGGAATTCAATCCGGATTTCCACAACGCAGTCATGCATGTGGAGGACGAGGAGCTGGGCGAGAATATCATAGCCGAGGAATTCCAGAAGGGATACACATACCGTGACAGTGTCGTACGGCACAGCATGGTAAAGGTAGCAAATTAAGCAGTTTTCATTCACAAAAACTAGGAGGAATTGATCATGGGAAAAATCATAGGTATTGACTTAGGTACTACAAACAGCTGCGTTGCCGTAATGGAAGGCGGACAGCCGGCAGTGATCGCGAATACGGAAGGCGCAAGGACCACACCGTCAGTCGTGGCATTTACAAAGACAGGAGAGCGTCTGGTGGGCGAGCCTGCAAAGCGTCAGGCAGTGACCAACGCTGACAAGACTATTTCTTCCATCAAGAGAGAGATGGGTTCCGATTATAAAGTGACGATCGATGACAAGAGATATTCTCCTCAGGAGATTTCCGCAATGATCCTGCAGAAGCTCAAAGCAGACGCAGAAGGATATCTGGGAGAAAAGGTGACTGAGGCCGTGATCACCGTACCGGCATACTTTAATGACGCACAGCGCCAGGCGACCAAGGATGCGGGCAAGATCGCGGGTCTGGATGTAAAGCGTATCATCAACGAGCCTACGGCGGCGGCGCTTGCTTATGGACTGGATAACGAAAAGGAACAGAAGATCATGGTATATGACCTGGGCGGCGGTACGTTTGATGTATCCATCATCGAGATCGGCGACGGCGTCATCGAGGTGCTTTCCACAGCCGGCAACAACAGACTGGGCGGAGATGACTTTGACCAGAAGGTAACGGATTACATGCT
>CAYQBE010000026.1:0-18687 GCA_964415625.1 uncultured Clostridium sp. | reverse complement strand
GTCTGATTTCAAGTCCAAGGAAGGTGTAGACTTATCCAACGACAAGATGGCGCTGCAGAGGCTGAAGGAAGCGGCAGAGAAGGCGAAAAAGGAGCTTTCTTCCGCGACGACCACCAACATCAACCTTCCGTTCATCACAGCAACATCCGAAGGACCGAAGCATTTTGATATGAACCTGACAAGAGCAAAATTTGACGAGCTCACACATGACCTGGTAGAGAAGACTGCCGAGCCGGTAAGACGCGCGCTGTCTGATGCGGGAATCACTGCTTCCGAGCTGGGTCAGGTACTGCTGGTAGGCGGTTCTACCCGTATCCCGGCGGTACAGGAGGAAGTAAAGCGCCTGACCGGAAAAGAGCCGAGCAAGTCTCTGAATCCGGACGAGTGTGTTGCCCTCGGCGCATCCGTACAGGGCGGCAAGCTGGCAGGAGATGCCGGCGCAGGCGATATCCTTCTGCTGGATGTTACCCCATTGTCATTGTCCATCGAGACCATGGGCGGAGTGGCAACCAGATTGATTGAGAGAAATACTACCATTCCGACGAAGAAGAGCCAGGTATTCTCTACGGCGGCAGATAACCAGACTGCGGTTGACATCAACGTGGTACAGGGTGAGCGTCAGTTCGCAAGAGACAACAAGTCTCTGGGCCAGTTCCGTCTCGATGGAATCCCGCCGGCTCCGCGCGGAATCCCGCAGATCGAGGTGACATTCGATATCGATGCCAACGGTATCGTCAATGTATCCGCAAAGGATCTGGGAACCGGAAAAGAGCAGCATATTACGATCACTGCAGGCTCCAACATGTCTGATGAAGATATTGATAAGGCAGTCAAAGAAGCTGCGGCATTCGAAGCGCAGGATAAGAAGCGCAAGGAAGCGATCGATACGAGAAATGAAGCAGATGCCATGGTATTCCAGACCGAAAAGGCCATCAAGGAAGTGGGCGACAAGCTGGATGCTTCCGACAAGGCAGCTGTAGAGGCTGACTGCCAGGCACTGAAGGATATCCTTGCAAAGTCTGCTCCGGAGGAGACAACGGACGCACAGGTTGCGGAGATCAAGGCAGCGAAGGAAAAACTGATGGAAAGCGCGCAGAAGCTGTTCACCAAGATGTACGAGCAGGCTGGGGCAGCAGGAGCGGCAGGCGCCGGTCCGATGCCGGAAGCAGGCCCCGCACCGGAAGGCTTCCAGGGCGATGACGTAGTAGACGGAGATTACAAAGAAGTATAAATTTGGCAACTGCTCAGCACAGGATAGCGCTATATCTGCGAAGGTACTGGGCAGATATAAAAATTGCTCCTGAACATCCAGGGCAGCCGGCAATATCATGGCTGTCCTGGATAGTATACCCAAAGGGCATCCCATAACTGATGTCCCTGCGGGACGGGCGGACTTCGTCCGATAAGGTATAATGTGAAAGGTAGATTGTTATGGCAGAGTCAAAAAGAGATTATTATGAGGTGCTTGGCATAGGCAAGGACGCAGATGACGGGGCGATAAAAAAAGCATATCGTGTTCTGGCGAAAAAATATCATCCCGACATGAATCCGGGAGATGCGGAAGCGGAAAAAAAGTTTAAAGAGGCATCGGAAGCATATGCGGTACTGAGTGATCCGGAAAAGCGCCGCCAGTATGATCAGTTCGGACACGCAGCATTTGAAGGAGGTGCCGGCGGAGCAGGCGGCTTCGGTGGTTTTGATTTCAGCGGTGCGGATTTCAGTGATATCTTCGGAGACATCTTCGGAGATCTGTTCGGCGGCAGCAGAAGAGGCGGCCGGGGAAATGGTCCGATGCGGGGAGCAAACATCCGCAAGAGCATCCGTATCACATTTGAAGAAGCAATCTTTGGCTGTGAGAAAGAGCTGGAACTGATCCTGAAGGATTCCTGTACGGCATGTAACGGTACAGGGGCGAAACCGGGGACATCTCCGGAGACCTGTTCAAAATGCGGCGGCAAGGGCCAGATCGTCTACGCCTCCCAATCTTTTTTCGGAACCGTACAGAATGTACAGACCTGTCCGACCTGCGGCGGTTCCGGCAAGGTGATCAAGGAAAAATGTACATCCTGTTCCGGAACCGGATATACCTCCAGCAAGAAAAAAATCCAGGTATCAATCCCGGCCGGAATCGACAACGGACAGAGCGTCCGTATCCGTGAGAAGGGCGAGCCGGGCTTAAACGGCGGGCCGAGAGGAGACCTGCTGGTAGAAGTGAACGTATCCAGACATCCCATCTTCCAGCGCCAGGAGATGCATATCTTCTCCACGGTTCCGATTTCGTTTGCACAGGCGGCGCTTGGCGGGGATATCCGGGTCGCGACGGTAGACGGCGAAGTCATCTATACGGTAAAACCGGGAACCAAGACAGATACCAAGGTGCGCTTAAAGGGCAAGGGAGTACCGTCCCTGCGGGATTCCAGAGTAAGAGGGGATCATTATGTAACCCTGGTGATCCAGACTCCGGACAGACTGAGCGCGGAGGCGAAGGAAGCGCTGCGTAAATTCGACCAGCTGGCGGGGAACACCCTCAACCAGAAGGCAGAGGAAGGAAAATCCAAAAAGAAGGGCTTTTTCAAGGATAAGATGAAGGAAGTCTTTGAAGAATAGGTGCAGAAGTCTGGAACAGAGAAATCTGAAACAAGAACAGATGCAGCTGAAAATAAAAAAGAAATCCGGCAAAGCGTGCGCTATGACACATTTTGCCGGATTTCTTTTTTCATCTCAGACTTCCAATACAATAACGGATCTTTCTTTCATCGGAATGTTTCTCTCAGCACCAGGCATGTGACCTCTTGAAAAATAATTCTGTACAGGATCTCCGGTATTGACCGCAATCTTCCAGTTCAGGCCGTTTGGAAGCGGCGGAAGTGTAAGGGTAACAGGCTCCCAGTATGTGTTGACCGCAAGATAGACCAGATCCTCTTTTGCCTTGGAGGGATCGTATCCTGCAAACAGAACACAGATCACATGGGAGTCCGGACTGTAATCCGGCTCGTTGGGACGCACACCGTGGATGCTTGCGTAGGGAAGCCCGGTCAGGCTGGCCTCCAGATTCTTGCGGATGACAGGATGATCCTTGCGGAACTGGATCATGTACTGGAAAAAGCGGAACAGATCCTGGTTTTTCTCCAGAAGAGTCCAGTCCAGCCAGGAGATGATATTGTCCTGGCAGTAAGGGTTGTTGTTTCCAAACCGGGTATCTCCAAATTCGTCTCCGGAGAGAAACATCGGGGTTCCCCGGCTGCAGAGCAGCACCGCACAGGCATTTTTGATCATCCGCATCCGCAGCGCACGGATCTCTTCATTGTCCGTATCCCCCTCGGCGCCGCAGTTCCAGCTGTTGTTGTCGTCCGTACCGTCCGTATTGTTCCAGCCGTTGTCCTCATTGTGCTTTACGTTATAGCTGTAAAGGTCATATAGTGTAAAGCCGTCGTGGCAGGTCAGGAAATTGACAGAAGCATTCAGCCCGCGGTGGATGGGATCGTACAGATCCGGTGAGCCGATGATCCTCTGCGCCGCGATCGCCGCACAGCCGGAATCCCCCTTTAAGAACCGGCGCATATCATCACGATACCGTCCGTTCCATTCCGCCCAGCGCTTCCAGGATGGGAAGGAGCCTACCTGATACAGGCCGCCCGCATCCCAGGCCTCTGCGATCAGCTTTACATTTCCAAGGATAGAATCAAAAGCCAGGCTTCTCAAAAGCGGAGGCTGGTTCATCGGAGATCCGTCCTCATTCCGCCCCAGGATCGTCGCAAGATCGAAGCGGAAGCCGTCCACCCGGTATTCGGTAGCCCAGTAACGCAGGCAGTCCAGGATCAGCTGCTGGACCACAGGATGATTGCAGTTCAGGGTATTTCCGCAGCCGCTGAAATTATAATAATGGCCGTCTGGCGTCAGCAGGTAATAAATATTATTGTCAAAGCCCTTGAATGAAAAACAGGGGCCCATCTCATTTCCCTCGGCAGTGTGGTTGAACACTACATCCAGGATGATCTCCATGCCGTTGTCGTGCAGGGCTTTGATCAAAAGCTTAAGTTCCCTCCCCTCCTGATTGTCCTCAGAGAACGCGGCAAAGCTGGTATTCGGGGCAAAGAAGCAGACCGGATTGTACCCCCAGTAATCCAGAAGCTTCCTGTCATTTACAACACGTGCATCCCGCATCTCGTCAAATTCAAAGATGGGCATCAGCTCTACGGCATTGATGCCAAGTTCCTTCAGATACGGAATTTTTTCTCTCAATCCGCGGAACGTGCCGGGATGGGATACGCCGGAAGAGCGGTCGTTGGTAAAGCCTCTGACATGGGTCTCATAGATTACCAAATCTTCCATGGGAATATTGGCATGATATGCGGTTCCCCAGTCAAAGTTACTTCGGACTACACGGGCACGGTACCCCCTGTTGTAATTTTTGTTGTATCCCCAGTTGCTCTGGCCGGATACGGCTTTTGCGTAAGGATCCAGAAGGATTCTCTTGGAATCAAAACGGAATCCCTGCCGCTCGTCAAAGGGGCCGTCCAGACGGTAGGCATATTCCACATCCGTGATATCCAGATAAAATACGATCATGGAATAGACGCATCCGATCTTGTAATTTTCCGGAAATTTCAGCACGGCATAGGGTTCGTCCTCTGATTTGTGGAACAGGAGCAGTTCGCAGGAGGTTGCTCCGTGGGACTGGGTCGTAAAGCTGACCCCGCAGGGAATGAGGGTAGCGCCCATCGTGCCGAAAAATCCGGGACGGACTTCAAAGCCGGATATGATATCCAGCGGCTCTAAGGGCACATTGTGAATATGTGTCATTTCTGATGAGTTCATGATAACACTCCTTTCATTTGTAATAATATATAGCTGTAAGCATAGAGGACCTGTATTGAAAAAACTGCCTGCACCAGCGATTTCAAGTCGGATCATAAGCCTTTGCCCGGTTAGTTATGCTGATAGTAAAATACGGCGAGCTGCGTCCGGTCGCGGAGGTTCAGCTTATCCAGGATATCACTGAGATAGTTCCGCACCGTTCCCTCACTGAGAAATAATTCCGCCGCGATCTCCTTGTTGCTCCTGCCGTCGGCGATGAGGGTGATGATCTCCAGCTCCCGGTCGCTGATCTGCGCGGCGGCATAATCAAAAGCCTCCGTTTTTCGGAACAGGCCGGGAAGCCTGGAAACCACTTCGCAGCCGAACACGGTCTGTCCCGATGCCACGGCCTTGAGGGCCGGGAGGAGATTGGTATAATCCTGCTTCAGCAGATATCCTCTGGCGCCGGAGCGCAGTGCCTTTACAATATATTCATCGTCCGAAAAAGTGGTCAGCAAAAGGATATTTGCGTCAGGAAATTCTTCCCGTATTTCCACGGTGGCCTGCAGGCCGTCCATCTGTTTCATCCGGATGTCCATCAGCAGGATATCCGGAAGGTGTTCCCGATACAGTCTTACCGCGTCCGTTCCGTCTGTACCTGTGGCTGCTACGGTGACCTCCCCGCTCGCTTCGAGAATCGTTTTGAGCGCACCGGACACCAGACAGTCATCATCTATGATTACCAGTTTCATTGGTTTTCCTCCTGAATGTTGTAACCAATCTGCTTTCGCAGATGGTTTGCCGTTCCCGCTTTTTCTTTCATGGGTTCCCTGACGGCTTCTTAGGGATGGTGATAAAAATCCGGAAACCGGTTTCTGCTGAAATCTGCAGGGTTCCCTCCAGGGAACGGACTCGATCCTGGATATTGGTCAGCCCAATCCCGCTTTGGCCGTATTCCTTACTGCAATCCCCGGGAGCAGTCCCGGTTCCGTTGTCCTCCACGCAGAGCTGATAGAGGGCGGGATGCTCCTGCATGGTGACGCGGACCTGGCTGGCATTGCTGTGCCGCATCACATTCGAAAGCGCTTCCTTGAGGATACTGATCAGGCAGTATTTGACTTCCCGGGGGATATTACGTCCCATATCATACCGCAGCAGAACCGGACAGAAGGTGAAGCCATCGGTCAGGCTTCGGACCGTCTCCTCCAGGTTTACGGACTCATCGTGCAGGTCATGTACACTGCTGCGGATGCTGTCCATGGCAGTATTCAGGGAAATATCCAGGTTGTCCAGTACCGGGCACAGCTCTGTCTGCCGGTTTACGGCTCTGGCCGCACCCAGCAGCAGGATGGAACGGGAGAGGACGTGCCCTACGCTGTCATGAATCTCCCGGGCAATCCGGTTCCTCTCCCGCAGAGTGGCGGTGTAGATCTCATAGTCCTGCTTTTCCAGAAGCGCTTTATTCTTTTCCGTCAGCAGAAGATGATTCTCCCGGCTGTCATCCTGACTCTGCCGGAACAACACATCCAGCCGCTGATACTGCCCGGTATGGCTCTGCAGAAGCGCGGCCAGCAAAAAACCGAAGATGCCCATCCACAGAGGAAGCAGAAAGGAATCTACGGAATGGGTCATATGATACAGGAACAAAAGGCAGGTGCAGGACAGCATCAGCCATCTGCGCTCCGCCAGAAAAAGATAGAACAAAGCCGGAAAAAAGCAGAAAAAGGTCGGAAATAACAAAGAGACAGACAGAAAACAGATTCCAAATCCCAAGTGGATCCGGGGAGATTCCAGAAAAAAACAGGTACAGCAAACAATCAGGGCACATAAAAAAGCCAGCACGAATGATGGATCTGCGGGAAAATAGAGTATGGAAGCCATACCATATAAAAGTAATAAACCAGTGTCTTGAAAATAATACATAACCTTTCCGCCCGTCGGGCGGCTCCTTTATATACCAACGTATGCAGAAAGGCTGCCAGTGGCAGGCTTTCTGTATCGGCCGATTTTTTGTTACGAAGCGGATGTACACACCGGCCGGATGCACATCGCTGTCTGTTCTTAATACCATCGTATGCAGAAAAGCTGCCAGTGGCAGGTTTTCTGTATTTCTATTATAATACAAAACAGCCCGTCAGGTAAAGAAAAATTTGAAGTAATTACAAATGTCATATAGAAGCTGTGACAATGCACACTTTTCCCGGGGAAGGGAGAACGGTATAATGTCAGTATCAGAAAGAAATCCCGGAAATTGTCCGGATGGCCGAAGGAGGAATTTGGATATGGTTGAGATAAAAAATCTGGTAAAGCGTTACGGAGACCTGGTGGCTCTGGATCACTTAAACCTGCAGGTTCAGGAGGGAGAGATCTTCGGGCTCCTTGGACCCAACGGCTCAGGGAAGACAACGGCGATCAACTGCATGCTGGCTCTTTTGAAGTATGACCGGGGCAGTATCCGCATTTTTGGAGAGGAGATGACTCCGGAGAGCTATCATGTGAAAGAGCAGATCGGGATCGTGCTGCAGAACGTGGCGGTGTTCGATGAGCTGACGGTCTATGAAAACATCGATTATTTCTGCGGTCTCTATGTGAAGGAGAAGCAGCGCAGGAAAGAACTGGTGGAAGAAGCCATAGAATTTGCAGGGCTGGAGGACTACCGGAAGGTGCGCCCCGGCAAATTGTCCGGAGGCCTTTTGCGGCGGCTGAACATTGCCTGCGGGATCGCCCATAAACCCAGGCTGATCATCATGGATGAGCCCACGGTGGCCGTGGATCCTCAGAGCAGGAACAAGATACTGGAAGGGATCCAGGAACTGAACCGGCAGGGCTCCACCATCATTTATACGTCCCATTACATGGAAGAGGTGGAGCAGATCTGTACCCGGGTGGCGATCCTGGATCACGGAAGAAGCATCGCGGTGGGGACAAAGGAAGAATTGAAAATGATGATCAAGACCGGGGAGACCGTGACCATCGAGGCTGTGGCCCTCGAGGAGGAGCACCTTCAAGCTATCCGAGAGCTGCCCCATGTATTCGGCGTGGACTACGGGGAGCAGATCCTGACCGTGCGCTGTACGAAGGCAAAACACAACCTGATCCGGATCCTCAATTACCTGCAGGAACAGGAAATTCTGTTCGGCAGGGTATTTTCCGAGCTTCCCACGCTCAATGACGTATTCCTGGAGATCACAGGAAAGCAGCTCCGGGATTAAAAGGAGGGAATGGCATGCTGCACTTAATGAAATATAATCTGATGGTGAAGATCAAATGTATCAATGTCGTTTTCTGGCCGCTGGTCTTTCCGCTGATCCTGGGGACCCTGTTCTATTTTGCCTTCGGATCCATAGATGAGGCGGATTTTGAGACCGTGCAGACGGTCGTGGTCAGGGAAGCGGATGCGGATCCGGTCTTTCTGGAATTTTTGGAAACCATGGAAACGGATGAGAGCCATCTTGTGGAAGTCCGGGAAATGTCTGAGAAGGAAGCTCGCCTGGCGCTGGAAGAGAAGAAGGCGTCGGGGATTTATTTTGTGGGGGAGACTCCTGCGCTTACGGTGGTCGGCAGCGGGATTTCGGAGAGCATCCTGGAGTCCCTCCTGGAAAGCTATGAAAATGGAAAGCAGACCCTTTTGCAGGTGGCCGAAAAGCACCCGGAAGGGATGCAGAACGCCGTAGAACAGATGGGAGCTTATGAGGAGCTGGTAGAGCAGGTCTCCCTGGGGGGCACCACAACCAACGGCAATGCCCAGTTCTTTTATGCGCTGATCGCGATGGCCTGCCTGTACGGGGCATTTATCGGGATGGACGCGGCGTTTTCCATCCAGGCGAACCTGACGGCGCTGGCAGCCAGACGGTGCGTGACACCGACCCATAAGCTGAAACTGGTTCTGACGGAAATGCTGTCCTGCTTTCTATTGCATTACCTGAATGTGCTGATACTGCTGGCATATCTCCGGTTTGTGCTCCGGCAGGAATTTTACGGGCAGATGCCGCAGATGCTTCTGATCTCCCTGATCGGCAGCATGATGGGCGTGTCCATGGGCATTTTTATCGGAGGGATCGGAAAGATGAAGGAAGGGGCGAAGGTGGCGGTTCTGCTGGCGGTCTCCATGACCGGAAGCTTTCTGGCCGGCCTGATGAGTGCGGATATGAAGTACCTGGTGGAGAAGAATTTCCCAATCGTGAACAGGATCAACCCGGCTGCGGTGATCACGGACGCCTTTTACTGCATCAACGTATACGACGATCCGGTGCGGTTTGGCAGGAGCCTGGCCACACTGGCCGTCATGTGTGTGATCCTGACGCTGGCGTCATTTTTACTGATCAGGAGGGAACGTTATGACAGTATATAAAGGATATATGAAGATCGTCAAAAGAAATCTCGGGCTGATCCTGATGTATGTTGTGATCTTTGCAGGGATCACCGTCATGTTCCAGCATTTTTCAAGCGCAGATCCGGCAGGCAGCTACCAGGCAGAAAGTGTGAAGATCGCTGTGGTCGATGAAGACAAAGGAAGCTTTGCAGAGGAATTGAAGGCGTATCTGGGGCAGTTCCATGAGGTGACGGAGACAGCGCGTGACAAGGCCAGGCTGCAGGAGGATCTGTTTTACCGGAATGTGGAATACATCATTTGGATTCCGGAGGATTTTTTTGAAACCTGCATTGTGGAAGGAAAGGCGCTTACCGTCACCAAGGTTCCGGGATCCTATACGGCATTTTATGTAGACCAGCAGATCAACAGCTTTCTCAATGATGCCAGGGCGTTCTATTCCGCCGGCTTCACACTGGAAGAGACGGCGGAAGCTCTGGGGAAATTAAAGCCTGCGCAGGTGGAGCTGCTGGATACGGGCAGGGCATCGGGAGAAATGTCAGCCTATGGATTTTATTTCCGGTATATCCCCTACCTGTTTCTGTCTGTACTCTGCTATGTGATGGGCAACGTGATCTCCGCGTTCCGCAAGGGCGACCTGCCGAAGCGGATGCGGGCCTGTGCCGTATCCGGACGGAGGCAGAGCGCGGAAGGGCTTCTGGCCGCTGCCACACTGGGATTGTGCCTGTGGGCGCTGAGTATCGCGGGAGCTTTTTTCTGGTACAGGGACAGCCTGACGGAGCACGGCGGAGTGGGGTATTTCCTTTTGAATACACTGCTCATGATGCTGGTGGCCCTGACCATCTCCTATCTGGTGGGGATGTTCGTGCATGGGAAAAATGCAGCTAATACGCTGAACGGCATCGTCAATGTCCTGTCCCTGGGACTGTGCTTTTTGTGCGGGGTGTTTGTGTCGCTGGATGTCATGAGCAAACGTGTCAAGGCTGTATCACAGTTTCTGCCGGTGTACTGGTATGAGGTGGTGAATGAGTATCTCGTGGAATTTGGAAATGTGACGGGAGAGGTGAAGCAGGCCGTGCTCCAGGGGCTTGGGATGCAGCTGGCATTCGTGGCGGCGCTGGTATGCGTCACCCTGACGGTATCAAAATGGAAGAGAGTATGAAAAAAGGGCTGTCCGAAAGGGCGGCTCTTTTTGCCGGTGCCTGCAATGATTTTCCGGGGCGGGAATACTTTTTTCTTGATTTTTATATGGATGTTTAGTAGAATGTATAACAGCAATGCAAGGAGGGATGGAAATGTCGGAGATGACAAGGGTTGCCCTGGATGCCATGGGCGGTGACAATGCGCCCGGCGAGATGGTCAGGGGCGCGGTTGAGGCTGTGAAGAAGCGGAAAGATATCAAGGTTCTGCTGACCGGCAGGGAAGAGGTCTTAAAGCAGGAATTATCCGCATACACATATCCACAGGAGCAGATCGAGATCGTCCATGCGGAAGAAGTGATCGAGACGGCGGAACCGCCGGTAGCCGCAATCCGCACGAAGAAGGACTCCTCCCTCGTGACGGCATTGAAGCTGGTCAAGCGCGGGGAGGCGGATGCATTTGTATCTGCGGGCAATTCCGGCGCGGTGCTGGCAGGAGGCCAGATCCTGGTGGGGAAGATCAAGGGAGTGGAAAGGGCGCCTCTTGCGCCGCTCATTCCTACGGCGAAGGGAGTGGCGCTGCTGATCGACTGCGGGGCCAACGTGGACGCAAGGCCCTCCCATCTGGTACAGTTTGCGCAGATGGGATCCATTTATATGGAACATGTCGTGGGCAAAAAGAATCCCAGGGTAGGGATCGTGAATATCGGTGCGGAGGAGGAAAAAGGCAACGCGCTGGTAAAAGAGACCTTTCCGCTTCTGAAAGCATGCAAGGGCATCAATTTCGTGGGAAGCGTGGAGGCGAGGGAGATCCCCGCAGGTGCGGTGGATGTCGTGGTATGCGAGGCGTTTGTAGGGAATGTGATCCTAAAGCTCTACGAAGGAGTCGGCGGCACGCTGATCCATAAGATCAAAGCCAGCATGATGACGTCCCTGCGTTCCAAGATCGGTGCGCTTCTGGTGAAGCCGGCATTGAAGGCCACCCTGAAGGATTTTGACGCCAGCCAGTACGGCGGGGCGCCTCTTCTGGGATTGAAGGGCCTGGTAGTGAAGACCCATGGAAATTCCACTTCCAAAGAGGTATGTACATCGATTATTCAATGTGTGTCCTTTAAGGAACAGCAGATCAACGAGAAGATTCAGGAGGCCATCGGCAGGCCGGAGGATGCGGAAGCAGTGTCCGGGGAGAAACCGGCGGCTCACTGAAACAAAAAATGAGTGGAATTGTAAGGAAGTATTACAGGGAATCCAAAGTGGAACAAGATCAGAAAGGAAAAGGATGATTATGGAATTTGAAAAATTGCAGGAAATTATTGCAGATGTTATGAATGTTACGAAGGATGATGTTCAGCCGGAGACAAAGTTTGTGGAGGATCTGTCGGCGGATTCGCTGGATATCCTTCAGATCATCACAGAGCTTGAGGAAGCATTTGACATTGAGATCGACAATGAAGATGCAGACAAGATCGTAACAGTGCAGGATGCGGTTGATCAGATCAAGAAGGTTGTAGAGTAGTCATCGAAGCAAGAGAAAGCCCTATGCGGGCTTTTTCGCTGTTTAGAGAAATGCAGGGACATTTCTCAGGAATATTTTTGATAGAAAGGAACCGTTGGAAAGAAAAGGATGAAGGACAGACTGAAAGAACTGGAAAAACAGATCGGCTATCAATTCCGGGATCATTCGCTGCTGCGCAGGGCAATGATGCATAGCTCCTATACCAACGAAAAGCATCTGCCCAAGTTCCAGTGCAACGAACGGCTGGAATTTCTCGGGGACGCGGTGCTGGAGCTGGTATCCAGTGAGTTTTTATTTCTGGAAAACCCGAAGATCTCCGAGGGAGAGCTGACCAAGACCCGGGCAGGCATGGTGTGTGAGCCGTCACTGGCATTCTGTGCCCGTGATCTTGACCTGGGAAACTATCTGCTCCTGGGCAGGGGCGAGGAGGCCACCGGCGGGAGGGAACGGGATTCCATCACATCGGATGCCATGGAAGCGCTGATCGGGGCAATCTATCTGGACGGTGGTTTTACTAATGCAAAAGAGTTTATCCACAGGTTTATCCTGTCGGATTTAGAACATAAAAAGCTCTTTTTCGATAGCAAGACCATTTTGCAGGAGATCGTGCAGGCGGATATGGGAGAGAGCATTTCCTACCGCCTTGTGGGAGAGGAAGGCCCTGACCATAACAAATCCTTCCATGTGGAGGTATGTATCGGAGAGCGATGCTGCGGCGCGGGAAAAGGGCGTACGAAAAAGGCCGCGGAGCAGGAGGCGGCTTATCAGGCCATTCTGAAGCTGAAGGCCGGTTCGTAAATTGGTTACAATGATCAGGGGTGTAAGATGTATTTAAAAAGCATTGAGGTACAGGGATTCAAATCGTTTGCGAATCGGATCCGGTTTGATTTCCATGAAGGGATCACGGGAATCGTGGGTCCCAACGGAAGCGGAAAGAGCAATGTGGCGGATGCCGTCCGGTGGGTATTGGGAGAACAGCGTGTAAAGCAGCTTCGGGGCGGCACCATGCAGGACGTGATCTTTTCGGGGACGGAAAACAGAAAGGCGCTCAGCTATGCGTCGGTGGCCATCACGCTGAACAATTCGGACCACCGCCTTCCGGTGGACTATGAGGAAGTCACCGTAACGAGGAAATTATACCGTTCCGGTGAAAGCGAGTATCTGCTCAACGGCGCGGCGTGCCGTCTCAAGGACATCAACGAGATGTTCTATGATACCGGGATCGGCAAGGAAGGCTACTCCATCATCGGACAGGGGCAGATCGACCGGATCTTAAGCGGCAAGCCGGAGGAACGGCGGGAATTATTTGACGAGGCGGCGGGCATCGTGAAGTTTAAGCGGCGGAAGAACCTGTCGCTGAAAAAGCTGGAGGAAGAGCGGCAGAACCTGCTCCGTGTCAATGATATCCTGTCGGAGCTGGAGAAGCAGATCGGACCACTTTCCAGGCAGTCCGAGGTGGCCAGGGAATATCTGAAAAAAAAGGAAGAATTAAAGACCTTTGATATCAACATGTTTCTTCTTGAGACGGAGCGGATCAAGGAACAGATCCAGGAGATCGAAGGGCAGCTTGGCAACGCGGAGGAAGAACTGAGTGAGGCGAAGACCCGCTATGAAGAGATGAAAGCGGAGTATGACGCCATCGAGGAAGAGGTGGATTCCATCGATTTTTCCATCGAGAAGGCCAAGGGACAGCTCAACGAGACGACGCTGTTAAAGCAGCAGTTAGAAGGCCAGATCAATGTCCTGAAGGAGCAGATCAATACGGTGCGGATGAACGATGAGCACTATGACAACCGGCTGCATACCATCCGGATCGAGATTGAGGCCAGGCAGGGACAGTTAAAGGAGCTTTCCAGAGAGCAGGAGGATGTCCGCGGCAAGCTTCTGGAGGTGACAAAAAAGGATCAGGAGGCCAAGGAAGCGCTGATCACGGTCCAGAGCCGGATCGCGGGGCAGACGGCGGAGGTGGAGACCAGTAAGCAGGAGATCATGGAGCTTTTGGAAAACCGGGCTTCTACCCGCGCGAAGATCCAGCACTATGACACCACCCAGGAGCAGATCACAGCCCGGAAGGCGGAGCTGGACAGGCTGCTGAAGGAGACCCTGGGAGAGGGGGAGCAGCAGAACGAGATCTTAGAATCCTATGAAGCAGAGCTTTCCGGTGTGAGAAAAGAAATTGCGGGCTTTTCCGGGCAGATTCAGGAGACCGAGCAGAAGATTGAGCGGTACCAGAGAGAATTGAATGAGAAGCAGGAAAAGCTTCGTCTGGGGCAGACCGCCTATCACCGGGAATCTTCCCGCTTGGAATCGCTGAAAAATATCACCGAGCGGTACGACGGCTATGGAAACAGCATCCGCAAGGTGATGGCGAACCGGGACCGGGAGCCGGGGCTCCTTGGGGTTGTGGCAGATATCATCAAGGTGGAAAAGGAATACGAGATCGCCATCGAGACCGCGCTGGGCGGCAGTATCCAGAACGTGGTGACGGATACCGAGGAAACGGCGAAGCGGATGATCCAGTTCCTGAAAAAAAATAAGTTCGGGCGGGCGACCTTTCTTCCCCTGACCAGTATGCATGGAAATTCCGGCATCCGGGATGAGAAGGCGCTGCAGGAGAAGGGCGTCATCGGCCTTGCCAATACGCTGGTCCATGTGGAGAAGCGTTTTCAGGGACTCGCTGACCAGCTGCTGGGAAGGACCATTGTGGTGGATCACATCGATACCGGGATCGCCATTGCCAGAAAGTACCGGCAGTCCCTCCGCCTGGTCACTCTGGAAGGAGATCTGATCAATCCCGGCGGGGCCATGACCGGAGGGGCGTTCAAAAATTCCAGCAACCTGTTAAGCCGGAGGCGGGAGATCCAGGAGTTTGAGGAGACCGTTGCCATGCTCAAAAGGGATATGGATCAGATGGAGCAGGAGGTCAACGACATCAAACAGAAGCGGGGCGCCTGCTACAATGAGATCGACCAGATCCAGCATCAGCTCAGCAAGGCATCCATCGCGGAAAATACGGTCAAGATGAATATGGAGCAGGTCCAGGGCAAGCAGAAGGAGCTGGCAGAGCGCTGTCGGACATACCAGGAGGAGCAGGAAACTCTGGAGGAACGGCTGCAGGAGATCCTGGACAATGAGGAATCCATCCAGCTGGAGCTGGAGACTTCCAAGAACCTGGAGCAGGAACTCAACGAGCGGATCGAACGGCTGCAGAAGGGGCTGGAGGAAGACAAGGAGCAGGAAAGCGTGGAGCTAAAGCATTCCGAGGAGGTCCATCTGTCCTTCGCAAGCCTGGAGCAGCAGAATGTATTTATTCTGGAGAACATCAGCCGAATCGAGGAAGAGACGGCGAAGTTTGAGGAAGAATTAAAAGAGGTAGACATCAGCAAGGGAAATGCGTCCGGAGAGATCCAGGAGAAGGAAGAGAAGATCCGCGAGCTATCTGAGACCATCGAAAATTCCGGGGAGCTCTTTACCGAGATCCAGGCGGAGATCAAGAACCAGGTGGCGAAGCGGGACGAACTGAACCAGAAGCATAAGACTTTTTTGGGAAAACGGGAAGAACTTTCCAAACACATGTCCGAGCTGGATAAGGAATGCTTCCGTCTGAACAGCCGGAAGGAATCCTATGAGGAAGCCGCCCAGAAGCATATTGACTACATGTGGGAGGAATATGAGCTGACGCTGCGCCGAGCCAGAGAGCTGCGCAATCCGAATCTGACGGAGCTGGGGTATATGAAGCGGCAGATCCAGAACCTGAAGGCGGAGATCAAGAAGCTGGGCAATGTAAATGTAAATGCCATTGAGGAATTTAAGGAGGTTTCGGAGCGCTATGAATTTCTCAAGGGACAGCATGACGACCTGGCAGAGGCGGAGGAAACGCTGGTCAAGATCATTGAAGAGCTGGACGTGGCGATGCGCAAGCAGTTCCAGGATCAGTTCGCGCTGATCTCCACGGAATTTGACCATGTGTTCAAGCAGCTGTTCGGAGGAGGAAAGGGCACCCTGGAGCTGATGGAGGACGAGGATATCCTGGAAGCGGGGATCCGGATCATCGCACAGCCGCCGGGCAAGAAGCTGCAGAACATGATGCAGCTCTCCGGTGGGGAAAAGGCGCTGACGGCCATTTCCCTGCTGTTTGCGATCCAGAACTTAAAGCCGTCGCCTTTCTGTCTGCTGGACGAGATCGAGGCGGCGCTGGACGACAGCAACGTGGTGCGGTTTGCCCAGTATCTGCACAAGCTGACGGAGAATACGCAGTTTATCGTGATCACCCACCGAAGGGGGACCATGACGGCGGCGGACAGGCTGTACGGGATCACCATGCAGGAAAAGGGCGTGTCCACGCTGGTGTCTGTGGATCTTCTGGAGGATGAACTGGATAAATAAAAAATTTGGAGAAGAGATGGATATAAAAAATGTGAAACTGGAAATCTATGTTCCGGAGGAATATGTGGAGAGGATTCGAGATGCTCTTGCGGATATCGGAGTGGGACAGGTAGGGGAATACAGCCATGTTGTGAGCTATCAGAAGACGAAGGGCTACTGGAAGCCTTTGGAAAACAGCAATCCCTATTCCGGAAAAAGGGGAGAGATCTGTTTCGGAAACGAAGTAAAAATGGAAACTCTCTGCGGGATAGAAAAGGCGGCGGAGGCAATGAGGATCATAAAAGGGATTCATCCGTATGAAGAACCCGTGATCCATATTGTTCCCTTATTAGATGCGGCTTCATGTGAAGAAATAGAAGCATCGAGAGGAGGTTTGTAAAATGGGAGAAGAAAAACAGGGCTTTTTTAAAAGGCTGGTATCGGGTCTTACGAAAACGAGAGACAATATCGTGTCCGGGATGGACAGTATTTTCCATGGTTTTTCTAAGATCGATGATGACTTCTATGAGGAGCTGGAAGAGACGCTGATCATGGGGGATCTGGGGGTGCGGACGACAGAAGAGATTATTGAAGATCTAAAGGCGAAGGTGAAAGAGCGGCACATCAAGGAACCACTGGAGTGCAGGCAGCTTCTGATTGACAGCATCAAAGAGCAGATGGATGTGGGCGAGACGGCTTATGAGTTTGAGGACAGGCAGTCCGTGGTCTTCGTGATCGGAGTCAACGGCGTGGGAAAGACCACCACCATCGGGAAGCTGGCGGGAAAGTTCCGTGCAGAGCGTAAGAAGGTGATCCTGGCGGCGGCGGATACCTTCCGCGCGGCGGCAGGCGAGCAGCTAAAGGAGTGGGCAAACCGCGCCCAGGTGGATATGATCGGCGGTCAGGAGGGCGCGGATCCGGCTTCCGTGGTATTTGACGCGGTGGCCGCTGCGAAGGCGAGAAGGGCGGACATCCTGCTGTGCGATACGGCGGGACGGCTGCACAATAAGAAAAATCTGATGGAAGAGCTGAAAAAGATCTATCGGGTCATTGAGCGGGAATATCCGGAGGCCTATCATGAAACGCTGGTGGTACTGGACGCGACTACAGGGCAGAACGCGCTTGCCCAGGCGAAGGAATTTAACGAGGTGGCGGACATTACCGGAGTGATCCTGACCAAGATGGACGGAACGGCAAAGGGCGGGATCGCCGTGGCGATCCAGGCGGAGCTGGGCATTCCGGTGAAATATATCGGAGTGGGAGAATCCATTGACGATCTGCAGAAATTTGACGCAGATGAATTTGTGAACGCGCTGTTCTACAGAGATGAGGAAAAAGAGACAGAAGAGGATGAAGCATAAAACGGGAAATCCTGGAGGACAAACAAGATGCAGGGAAATTTCCGGAACGGAAAAGAAAGGAGAGAGCCAGAATGATGACATTGGAAAAATTTGAAGATGCCACGGAAGTGGTAAGGCGGGTGACCAGTTCCACCAAGCTGGTATACAGCGATTATCTTAGCGAGCAGACAGGCGGAAGGGTGTACCTGAAGCCGGAAAATATGCAGCATACCGGGGCTTACAAGCTTCGGGGGGCCTACTATAAGATCAGTACCCTTTCCGAGGAGGAGAGGAGCCGGGGGCTGATCACAGCTTCCGCCGGAAACCATGCCCAGGGCGTGGCCTATGCGGCAAATGCATTTGGCTGTAAGGCGACCATCGTCATGCCTACGGTGACGCCTTTGATCAAGGTCAACCGGACCAAGAGCTACGGAGCGGAAGTCATTCTTTACGGGGATGTGTACGATGATGCCTGCGAGTACGCTACAAAACTGGCCGAGGAAAAGGGGTATACCTTCGTTCATCCCTTCGACGACCTGGACGTGGCAACCGGCCAGGGGACCATTGCCATGGAGATCGTACAGGAGCTGCCCACGGTAGATTATATCCTGGTTCCGGTGGGCGGCGGCGGCCTGATCAGCGGGGTGGCCACACTGGCCAAGATGCTGAATCCGAAGATCAAGGTAGTGGGAGTGGAGCCTATCGAAGCGGCCAGCATGAGTGCGGCGCTGGAAGCCGGGGAAGTGGTGGAGCTGGAAACAGCCAACACGATCGCCGATGGTACCGCTGTAAAGGCAGTGGGGAAAAATGTATTTCCTTATGTGAAAGAAAATGTGGATGACATGCTCCTGGTGGAGGATGACGAACTGATCGGGGCATTTCTGGATATGGTGGAGAACCACAAGATGATCGTGGAAAATTCCGGACTCCTGTCGGTTGCCGCTTTGAAGCAGCTGGACTGCAGAGGGAAAAAAGTGGTCTGCGTCTTAAGCGGGGGCAATATGGATGTGATCACTATGTCCTCCATCGTACAGCACGGGCTGATCCAGAGAGACCGGATCTTTTCCGTATCCGTCCTGCTTCCGGATAAGCCGGGTGAGCTGGTGCGGGTGGCCGCTACCATTGCGGAGGAGCAGGGAAATGTCATCAAGCTGGAGCACAACCAGTTTGTCAGCACCAACCGGAATGCGGCGGTGGAGC